>NZ_CP006369.1:0-300000 GCF_001442755.1 Aureimonas sp. AU20
ATGCCAGACGGAAAATGGCCGTCTGACGCCGATAGTCCGTCTGAGGTTTAGAGAGAGACATGAGAGCCGCACGGCCCATCCCCGCTGCCTCACTGAGCGCGACGCAGCGAATCACGCAGCATGCCGAACTCCTGTCGGCGCAGCTGCGCTCGATGCGCGACGCGATGTTTCCGCCGACAGCGCAGAAGAGTTTGCGATCTTTTTCCTCGGGCGAAGTCGCCAAAATCGTCGGCGTTTCCGATGGTTACCTCCGGCAGCTGTCGCTCGACGGGCTCGGACCTGTCCCCACTTTATCCACGGGGGGTCGGCGCTCCTATACACTCGCTCAAATGAACGAGCTTCGAACCTTCCTCTCCCAACATCGACCCAAAGAGGCCCTCGCCTTCGTGCCCCGGCGGCGCGAGGGCGAGAAGCTGCAGGTCCTGGCCGTCGCCAACTTCAAGGGCGGCTCGGCCAAGACGACGACCTCGCTTTATCTCGCGCAGTTCCTGGCGCTGCAGGGCTACCGCGTCCTGGCGGTCGATCTCGACCCGCAGGCCTCGCTTTCGGCCATGTTCGGCTATCAGCCGGAATTCGACATCGGCGAGAACGAGACGCTTTACGGCGCCATCCGCTATGACGACGACCGGCGCCCGATGCGCGAGGTCATCCGCAAGACCTATTTCGACGGGATCGATCTCGTGCCCGGCAATCTCGAACTCATGGAGTTCGAGCACGAGACCCCGCGCGCCATGATGCGGGGCGATCGCGGCCGCGACATGTTCTTCCGCCGCGTCTCGGGCGTCATCGCCGAGGTCGAGGCGGATTACGACGTGGTGGTCATCGACTGCCCGCCACAACTCGGCTTTCTCACGGTCGGCGCGCTCAACGCCGCTTCGGCTCTACTGGTCACCATCCATCCGCAGATGGTGGATGTCGCGTCCATGAGCCAGTTCCTGCTCATGACCGCAGACCTCATGAGCGTGGTCGAAGATGCCGGCGGCCATCTCGATCTCGACTTCGTTCGCTATGTCGTGACGCGGCACGATCCCAACGACGTGCCGGAGGCGCAGATCGTGGCGCTGCTGCGCGGTCTGTTCCATCAGGACGTGCTCGCCGCCACGGCTTGGAAATCCACGGCCATCGCCAATGCGGGTCTGACCAAGCAGTCGCTCTACGAGCTCGATCGCGGCGCGGTCGGCCGGGCAGCCTATGACCGGGCGCTGGAGAGCGTCAACGCCGTGAATACGGAAGTCGAAAGCCTGATACAGGGAGCCTGGGGACGATGAACAAGCGCTCCAAGTCGATCGCCTCGATTTTCGCGACGCGCCCGGAAGCGGACGAGTTGTCATCTGACAACGCGAGCCGGCTGCCGCGCGTCTCGTCGGGTTCGGTGCGGTCCATGAAGGAAAGCTTCAGCCAGATCGAGCGCGAGAACGAGACGCTGCGCCAGAGCCTGTCGGAAGGCGCGCGCATCGTGGAGATCGATCCGTTTCTGGTCGACCCGTCGCCCTATGCCGACCGCATCCCGGACGAGGAGGACGAGGCGTCCTTCGAAGCGCTGGTGGCGTCGATCGCCGAGAGCGGGCAGGAAGTGCCGGTGCTCCTACGCACCCATCCCCAGGACCCCACGCGGTTTCAGACGGCCTTCGGGCATCGCCGCCTTCGGGCCGCGCGGTCGCTCAACCGTCCGGTGCGCGCCATCGTGCGCGAGATGGACGATGAGGCGCTGGCGCTGGCGCAGGGCATCGAAAACTCCGCCCGGCAGGACCTCACCTTCATTGAGCGCGCGGTCTTCGCCGTGCGGCTGGAAGAGGCGGGGCAGAGCCGGCAGGTGATCGGCCGGGCGCTCAATGTCGACAAGGCCGAGGTGTCCAAGCTCATCACCGTGGCGCGCGCCGTGCCGGAGAATGTGCTGCGCCATGTCGGCCGCGCGCCCAAGGTCGGCCGCACGCGCTGGCAGGCCATGGCGGAGGCGCTGAAAGGCGAGGGGGCGAGCGATCGCGTCGCCCGCTATCTCTGGGAGCCGCCATCGGGCCTGTCCTCGGACGAGCGCTTCACCGCACTTCTGGCCGCCGCCAAGCGCAAGGGCGCACGGGCGCCGGTGGAGCGCATGATCCTCGCCCATTCCGGCCGCCGCGTCGCGACACTGTCCGCCAACGAGCGGGACGCGAAGCTGGTGATCGATCGCGAGCTGGGCCTGGGCTTTGCCGATTTCGTCGCCCAGCGGCTGCCCGACCTTTTCGCCGCCTACGAGGCCGAGCGCGGCGAGGGATCGCCCGTGCCGGCCAAGGGCGAGACACAATCATGACCGCCGCGCGCGGGACGAGGGGAGGGCGCCTGAGGCTGGCTGCGGCTCCGCTCGTCCTGCGCGGCGATCTTTCACGCTGGGCTCTTCGCCCGGCGGATCACGGAATTGCGGCTGGATGCCTTCGCGGCGCCCGGCCGTCTTATGTCATCAACAGGGAGACGCCATAGGCAAAGAAAAAGGCCCCGAAGCGGGAGCCGCCGGAGCCTTCATCTGTATTCGTCGCTGTTTGCAGGTTTAGCTTCCCCCAACCTCATCGTCAAGTGAATTTGCGGCTTCCCGCCACGGCCTCGCTTTGCCTCGCGCAAGGGGGACGCCATGACGGACCATCAAACCCGCACGCCTGGACGCGTGCGCGGACCGATCCTTGCCTGTCTATCAGGGGCAAGTGACGGAACGCAGACACTTGCGCCCGAGCCAGCGGACGCAGCCGGGCCGCATCCCGACTTTCTTGCCCGCGCCGCGATCTGGCGCGACCAGGCGGCGGGCCTCTTGTCGCTCGCCGAGGCGCGCCTGCGCTCGGCCGCTATCGGGCGCGAGCCGGCGGGTGAGGCCACGCGTGCGCCTCGCTCCAGAGCGCCGCGCCAAGCCCCGGTCCCGCGTCCGCGCCACAGCCGGCCCGCGCCGCAGGAAAGCCGGCAATACGCGCAGCCCATGGCCACCACCGCCGCGCGCGACGACCGGCTGACCCCGCACGCCAAGGCCTTTCTCCAGGTCCTTCGCGCCCGCTGCGGCAAGACGCGCGAGACCACCATCACCAAGGGCACTGCGGGCAACATCATGTCGCGCTCGCCCCGCACCATCCGCCGCTATCTCGTGGACCTCGTGCGCTTCGGCTATATCGAGCTCAAGACCCGCTGCAACGCACGCGGCCTCCATCTCGGTCTCACCGTCACGCTTACCGAACGCGTCCTGCCATTCTTTGAGGAGGCGAGGGGGCTGGCGCGCTGGCTGGCGGAAACACCCAAGGCGCTGTTCCAGCCTTTCGGCGGGATGATCGACACTACACGCGGCCAGTTTGGGGCTTCGGGGGTGACAGTCCTGTCATCCAAAAACCAGTCTCAAATCAATTCTTCTATCGTTCTGAGCGAAATTCCGGAGGGGCAGCGCTTGAGAGGTACGATGGGGCTTTGGAAAAAGAAGGAAAGCGCTATCACCGGCAAAATGTAAGCCCTGATCAGGGTTTAACACGGTTTTTGACGGTTCAAGCGTTGCTGCCTGAAGGCAGTGCGCCGGCGAAGCTTGGCGGTTTAATGGGTTCGGATACTTCGAGGAAGGTCGAACAACGGGATGGCTTGCGCACGAAAAAGCGCAGCGACCTCGGAGGGTGGCTGCGCTCTTGTGACGATGGAAGAAGAGGAGCGTTGCGCCGACGGATCAGCCTTCCGTCACGCCGCCGCTCTCCAACCGACCGTCCGCGATGGCCTTCACCAACGCCTCGTGGTCGGCGGCGTTCTGATCGCCATAGGTCTCCGCCCACTCGGCCAGCGCCTCGTCAAAACCGTGGTTTTCCTTGCCGCCGCAATAGCCGGAGATGGCGGCGGCGTCTCCGGTTCGCGCATGAGCGCGGGCGAGAAGGGCGCCGTAGCCGAAGGCGAAGAAGGAGAGCGAACGACCGCCGAGCAGCGCATGGGGGATTTCGCCCTTCATGTTCTTCATCTGCCGGACGTAGAAGGGCCGGTCGCCGATCGTGGTCCAGCCGAGCAGGGGGTCGCCCACGGCCTGGAGCAAGCGCTGGCCATAGACGACGCGCGCGCCCTCGTGCGAGCCGTAGGGCTCGGGGAGGGGCGAGACATAGGGCGCGTGGGCGGGGGCGACGGCTTCCTTGACCTGAAGGAACAAGGCGTCCTGATCGGAATTGCCGAAGAGCAGCGCGAGATAGGCGCGCGTGCCGACGCTGCCGACGCCGACCACGCGGTGGACGACATCCACGACATGGTAGCGGCTGAGCATGAAGCGGCGCTCGCGCGGCAGGGACTCGGCGTAGAGCTCCAAGCCCGAGATCACGGCGTCGCGGGTCGCGTCGTCGATGCCGGCCAGGATCGGCGGATCGAGCCGAAACCGCCAGCCGCCGTCGACCTGCCGCTCGCCGACCTTTTCGAGAAGGCTCGCATTGTCGCGCCGGCGCGCTTTCTCCACCGCCTTGCGCAGGACGGTCTGCGACGCCGCGTCGATCTCGATGCCGTCGAAATCGAGCTGGTCGGCCCGGGCGGCGCGATGCCAGACATCGATCGGCCCGCGCGGGGCGAGATCGGCCATGGAGCGGCGATAGCCCTCGACACAGCTGCGCACGATCCGGCCGCGCTCGTCCCGGCCGATCTCCTGCTCGCGGGCGACCACGTTGAGACTGGCGACCAGACGCTTGAGGTCCCACTCCCAGGGGCCGATCGTCACTTCGTCGAAATCGTTGAGATCCAGAACGACATCGCGCTGCGGCGTGCCGAACAGGCCGAAATTGCAGATATGCGCATCGCCGTTCATGACGACTTCGATGCCGCTCGACGGGCTGCGCGAGAGGTCGAAGGCCATGATGCTGGCGGCCCCGCGCAGAAAGGCGAAGGGGGATTGCGCCATGCGCGCCGTGCGCAGCGGCACGAGCCGGGCCTGACGCCCCTCGTTGGAGCGGATGATGAGATCGACGGGATCGGGGCGGCCATCGAGCGAGACACCCTCGGCATGGAGCGCGTGCGGGATCGACGCGCGCAGGCGCTTGCCGGCGGTGCGACGGCGCTCCCAGGGCTCGCCCTTGGCGCGAAGATCGATGCGGGGAAAGGCCTCGGCGGGCGCCAGCACGACGCGCGTCGGCTCGGGCGCGCGGACCGCGCCCTCCGGCTCCAGCGGCTCGGCGACGGGCTCGAAAGTCGATGATTGATAGTCGAGATCCATGACGCCCAAACTCCACTGCCACCAGCAGGAACAGAGCGCCGATCACGCAAACGTCAAGACAGGCAGGACCGATGGCCGCAAGCGTGGAACCGGTCGGAAGCGCTTCGAAGCGGGGCGGGGAGACATCGCGGCAAGGTGCTCACGATGACTCTGAGGCGGCTCATTGGGATGCGTCGGCAGGTAAGCGGCATGACGGGTCTTCGGAACTGGGTAAGAAACCTACGGGCGAAGAATGGCGAAAGATTTCGTTCGCTGACGAGAAGCGCAACCAATGCCAGTGTCGCCGCTCGGCTTTGGCGCCGACGTGATCTGACAAGGAAGCTGCCGGTAGCTGCCCGTCAGGGCTTGTGCAGGACTCCCAGACTGCCACGGCAATGGGTTGTTTCAACGCGACAAGTTGTGAGCGAGAGCCGTTTACTGAAAGAGAAGGGCCGAAGCCTCGCAATATGACAGCGGCGGAGAATAGTCAGACACCTCAGCCCACCGTTTCCATTCCACCGGAAACCCTCAGCGCAGGAACCCTTCCGCCTCGAAAACCTCCCAATCCTTCAACTCCGATCGGCCGGTCTTGCCACGCGCCGCGCGGGGCTTGCGCTTTGAAGCCTTCGCTTCCCCGGACTTGGCCGCCGCGCGCGTCTGGGCCGCCTTGCCGGCGGCGCGGGCGCGGTTCTCCGCGCTGGCCTCGGCGTCGGCCTCCCGCCAGAGCGCCGGCAGGTCGCGGTCGAGACAGTCCTCGATCTCCTTGGGATCGAAAACGTGGAAGGTGACGGCCTTGGCGCGCCCGCGCAGCTTCACGGTTCGCGTGCCGGCGCTGCGCAGGCGACCGTCCTTGGTCCATTTCAGCCGCTCGCGCGGCAGGATCGTGAGAATGTCCTCCACCTCGCCGGGCAGAACGGGGAGGGACGCGACCCCGGCGAGCACATCCGCCACGACAGCCGCGCCCGTCTCGAAGCTTGGCGCTTCGCTGGCCGGCAGGCTGAAACGGATCGACCCCGCCTCGACCTCCAACGCCGCCCGAAGGGGAAAGGGCAGGCGGGCGCGGATTTCGCGCTCGATCCCCTTGGCGCGCACGGCGGAGCCCAGCGCGGCGGCCAGCGGAAAGGGCCATTCGCGCGAGAGCGGAGGTGCGGGGGTCTTTGCCTCTTCTGTCGTCATGGCGGGGAAACGCGGAGGCAGGCCGGTTCTTTCCCTCCGGCGGTTCGGTTCGGCCAGGGTTTTTGCTCGACGCCTTCGATCTGCTTTATTCCGATAATTCGGTGGGAAACGGCACATAAGTATTTTCAACTTGGGCTAGGCACGACTCTTCTCAGAACGGGTGTAATCGCTCGATGACGGAAGATGGATTGGTTCCGAAAATAAAAAAGAACTTATCGTTTGTATCTCCGTGCACTTTCTCTATGCTAAATTTGAGAGCGTCGATGTCTATCGCACGGGCGGGTTCGCCCCTTCGATGATTGGATTCCGATCCGTCCGTTCTCATGGAGAACAGCCATGTTCGGATATCAAGGCGGCGAGAGCGACCAGACGGTCGCCCGCAAACGCACCTATTTGACAGAAGCTCAGTCGCGCTGGCCCTTTCTGACGCGCTACGACCTCACCACGATCCACAACGAGCAGCAACTCGCCAGCATGGTTCGCGACCGATCCGGCCACACCAAGAGCGACGCCGACGCGGAGGTCCATGCCTGGATGGAAGGCAAGAGTTTCTAGGCTTCGCATCCGCCAGCGTCCTGAAACCTGGGCGGTGCGGGACTTCGTCCCGCCGTGCGCCTCTTCTGGGAAAGACCTGCCATGACCCGTCTTCACGATCTCCACGTCGCCGCCGACCGGCATTTCACGGCGCGCCCTTCGCCGGGCGGCCCCTCCACCTTCGACGCGGTGCGGATGGCGAGCGCGGCAACGCGCGCCAAGGCCGTCAAGCTGCGGCAGGTCCGCATGGAGCGGGAGGATCAGGCGTCCGCCATCTGCCTTCCGGACCTGTCCGTGAGGGCGCCGCGTTGACGCGCGCGGCGAAGACGGCGGTCCCCGTCATGAGCGCGGCCGAGCGGACGGGCGGGGGTCGCCCGCCCGGCTTCGGCGCGGAGGCCGACGTGTTCTGGTCCCTGTCCGGGCGGCGGCTGCTGCCGAGGGGCGCGATGCGCTTTCGCAAGTTCGCCTCGCTGGAGGACGCGGTGCGTTTCGTGGTGCTGGACAAGGGCGAGCCGCGCTTTCAATGCGTGATCGACACCGACACCGCGCGCTACGAAGGCCGCGAGATCGAGGATCTCTACGGCCGCCCCGACTTTCCCGCCGAGCCGATCGCGCCGAAACCGCAGGCCCGCCGCTTCTGCCAAGGGCTATGGGGTCCCAAGCGCCTGCCGCGCTATGCCGCCGACCGGGACGATGTCGGAACCTGGACAGTGAGCCTCATCGCCACACGGCAGGCGGTGTCAATCCGCGACGTTTCCATGACCCGCATGAGCCGGGGCGAGGCCGAACGCATGACCCGCGTTCTCAACAGCGCCGACGAGCAGGACATGCTCGTGATGGGGCCGTGAGAGGGCGGCGACATTCGCACTTCTCTTCTGCGAACATTCATCGACCTCGCGCTCCGGCTTCGGCAGGGCGCGGGGTTTTTGTTTGAGCGGAGTGGGTTGAGGCGGAATGCCATGTCTGCGAGCGGGAGCAGGCGTCGCGACCGGGAAGGGGAGCGAACGGCGAGTTCGCCTTCGCCTTCCTGGCTTCTGATCTGCGCGCCGCGAGTTTCCTCGCTCAGGCCTTCGGGTTCAGAAAGCTCGTCTCGCCTTTGGTCGGGATGGATCGCATCGAAAACCAAATCAACCCGGCAGGCGCTCCGTGGCCCATTTCAATATGTAATGCTTATAGGTTGCATGGTGCGCGCGCAAAGAATCAGTTGTCATCGGACAACGTGAGTCGCTGCGTGTCGATGGAGGTTCGAAGCCGTCAGACGTGAGCGCTTCACGCCCTCCGTACTCTCGACCGCTTCATCTCAGACAGTCCGCTGACGACCGCAGGGTTGACTTGCTCCCTGGGAGGGTGAAGGCGGCACCGCGCGCCGCCATCCCGTTTGCCGATGATCTCCGTCCCATCTCCTTTACGGCTGGAGGAAAAAGCGCAGCATTTCGCGCGAGGCGTCGGGGCCGATCGGATCGGAATGGGAGCCGCCTGCGTCGCCGCCCGACCAGGCATGGCCGAGGCCTTCGATGCGCCAATGCTCGATCGCGGGTGTGTCCGCTCCGGCGGGGCGGATCGTTCGGGTGAAGGCGCGGCCTCCGCTCGCGCCCTCCCGCGTTTCGGCCCCCCGCGCGCTGCCGTCCGCCAGCCCTGCCAGCCGCTCGCCATTGATCGGGTTCACCGTCCGGTCCGCCGTGCCGTGAAAGACGATGGTGCGCGCGCCGCGCGCCGTGCCGCGCCCCGGCGCCTTGCCTCCGCGCATCACCGCGAGGGCGGAGGCGACCGTGTCGGCCGAGCCCTGCGGCAGGCCGGAATGGACGCCGACGGCGGCGAAAAGATCGGGATAGGCCGCGCCCAGCACGGCCGCCATGGCGCCGCCGGCAGAAAGTCCGCCCGCGAAGATGCGCGTGCGATCGACCGGGTTCGCTCGGGCGATGTCCTCCACGATCCCCGCCAAGATCGCCGGCTCGCCCGCGCCGCGCCGCTGATGCGCGGGCTCGAACCAGTTCCAGCAGAGCGAACTGTTGGCCGCGCGCGGCTGTTCGGGATAGGCGACGAGGACATTCATCTCCTCCGCCAACGCGTTCATCCGCGTGCCGATGGCGAAGTCCTCCGGGTTCTGCGTGCAGCCATGCAGCATGAGGACGAGCGGGCGCGGCCCCTCGCTCGGGCGCGAGGGCGTGTAGAGCCGATAGGCCCGGGCCCCCTGTCGCCCCTCATGGCGCAAGGCCTCGAAGCGCGCGCCGGGTGGCAGCGTCGGCGCCTTCGCGTTGCCATGCGCCTTCATGCCGGGCAGGGGAAAGCGCGGCCGCGTGCGCGGCGCGGCCTGTTTCGGCGCCGCGTGCCAGCCGGACGGAGCGGCCGAGGACGGCTTTTGCGATCCTGAGCCGGCTGGCTCGGCGTGCAGCTCGAGCGTCGGCCCGGCGAAGGCCGGCGCGGGGTTCGGCGGCGTGTCGAAGGAGGGAGCGGCGCCGCTCAACTGCGCCTGGATCAGCGCGGTGGCCTGCGTCAAATCGTTCTGCAGGACAAGACGGCGCGCGGCCTCCATGGAGGCGAGAAAGGATCGGGTCATGAGAAGGCTCCTGGCCGTGACGAAGGGACTTGCGCGAGGCGGTCGCACGGCCGTTGGGCGAGAAAGGCGAGGGGCATTTGCACGATGTCGGCGAGAGCGTCGGTCCGCTTGGGCGTGAGCGTGAGGTGCTGGGTCGCTGATGGCACTCGTCGTCTCGATGACGAGGCGAGGCCCCATTCTTGATGCGCGTTGGAAGTCGAAGCCGAGCCGATTGACTGGCTCACGGCTCCCCGTGGAATGACCGAAAAGGCGACGATCCCCGTACGCCCCGTCATTCTAATGCAGCCGGTCGGCCAGCGCCGCCTTGACGGCGGGACTGGCCTGGAAGGCACCGAGAACGGTGAGAGAGCCGATCGTGGCGCGGGCGAGATCGGGCGATATGTCGGCGTCGAACTGCGCGAGGCCGAGAACCCTGACATGCAGGACCTGACCCTCGGCGTGGGCCTGTTCGAGATCGGCGCGGGTGAAGCGGCGCAGGCCGAGCTCTAGCGTCAACCGCTCGGAGGATTGCCGGATCGGCGCCTCGTGCGCCTCCAGATGCTTGCGGATGGCGGTGCGGATGAAGTCGCTCCGGTTGGAATAGAACCCGTCGCGCACGAGAAGGTCGATGCGGCCGAGATCAACGAAGCCGAGATTGAGCGTCAGCTTTTCGCTTTCCAGGCCCCGCCCCGGTCCATCCACCTTCTTCGGCATCGCTCATCCATCCAAAAACCATCCAAGTGGATGGTAGATGGAGGCTCGCATTCTGTTCCACAAGGGGGCCTGCTGAAACGCCCTGCCGACCCGCCGGCACCGGCAAGGCGATTTCTCCTCGTCATCCTGCGCCATCGGGATCGCCAGTTCGCGTCCTCGTTCCATGTGAGGGGCGGAGCCCGACCCATTCCCTCCCCGAGGTATCGACCGATGATCCGCCTTCGCCAGCCATGCCCCCTGAAACCCGCCCAACTCGGGCGCCGGGCATGACCGCGCGCTGGCTCTGGCGGCTGCGGCAGCTGTCGCGGCGCATCTGGGTGCGGGCGACGCTGTTCTCGCTCGCGGCGGTGGCGACCGCGCTCGTGGCGGCGCTCCTCAGCCCCTATATTCCAAGCGACCTTCCGGCGCAGATCGGCGCGGATGCGGTGGACAATATTCTTGGCATCATCGCCGCCTCGATGCTGACGGTCACGACCTTCTCGCTCACCACCATGGTCGGCGCCTATTCCGCCGCGACCAGCAACGTCACCCCGCGCGCGACGACGCTGATGATGGAAGACGCGACCACGCAGAACATGCTGGCGACCTTCATCGGCTCGTTCCTGTTCAGCCTCGTCGGCATCATCGCCCTGTCGGCGGGCATCTACGGCGAGAGCGGGCGGGTGGTGCTGTTCGGCGTCACGCTGGCGGTGATCCTCGGCGTGGTGGTGACGCTGCTTCGTTGGATCGACCATCTTTCGCGGCTCGGCCGCGTCACCGAAACCACGCGCCGCGTCGAGGCGGCGGCGCTGACGGCGCTGCGCGAGCGCCATCGCGAGCCCGCGATGGGCGGAGCGCCGCTGCGCGATCCCGATCGCGACATCCCAAAGGAGGCGCGCGCCGTCTACGCCACCGAGATCGGCTATGTCCAGCATGTCGACGTCGCCGGCCTCGCGGATGTCGCGAAGGTCGCCGGGGGGCGGGGCGCAGAGGGATCGGCGGGGCGTATCTTCGTGCGGGCGGTGCCGGGCGATTTCCTCGACCCGACCCGGCCGATCGCCTGTTTCGCGGGGATCGAGGGCGAGGATGTGGAGGCCGGGATCCGCGCCTGCTTCACGATCGGGGATGTGCGCGCCTTCGATCAGGACCCGCGCTTCGGCATCTCGGTTCTGGCCGAGATCGCCAGCCGCGCCCTGTCGCCCGCCACCAACGATCTTGGCACGGCGATCGACATCGTAGGGCGCACGGTGCGGGTCCTTGCGGCGCTTGCCGAGCCGCGCGAGGGGGAGCGCGAGATCGAGCATCCGAACATCCTCGTGCCACCGCTCGACCTTGCCGACGTGTTCGACGATCTCTTCATCCCCATCGCCCGCGACGGGGCGACGCTGATGGAAATCGGCGTGCGGCTGCAAAAGGCGCTGCTCACACTCTCGCGCCTCGACGCGCCGGGCTTCGCCGAGGAAGCGCGGCGGCACGCGGCAGAGGCCCTCCAGCGCTTCGAGGCGGGGCTGACGCTGGACGTGGACAAGCGGAGGGTGCGGGAGGCGGCGAGTTGGCTCGGGCGGGGCGAGTGAGCGGCGGCGTGTGAGCTATTCGAGCCGATCGTAAACGCCGGTTCGACACCTCGGCGGCCCACCGCCGCCGAGGTGTCGAACAGGTCTTCAGGCCGAAAGCGGCGCCCCGACCTTTTCCCCGAACAGTGCCCTTTGCCGTGCCAATTCCGCCGCCAGCGCCGGATCGGCGGTGCGGTCTGCCAGGCTTTCGGAAAAGCGCAGGAGGCCGTTCGGGCAATAGCGCTCGTCGTCCCAGCCGGGATGGTCGAGCACGGGATAAAGGCAGATGCCCTCGACCGGTACACCGGCGCGCAGCGCCGCGCGCACTTCCTGCCCGACATAAGCGAGCCAGCTCGCGCGCCGCTCGCCCTCGATGCCGGTCTCGGCCACGAAGATCGGGCGGCCGTAGCGGGCATGGGTCTCGGCCAGCATGGCGCGGAAGGGCTTGTAGAGGGGGTGGCCGTGGTCGATCGGCGGGCCGCCGTGGATCCACTGGTTGTTGAAGTAGTAGTTGACCCCGACGATGTCGAGCAGCGCCTCGCGCCCGCCGATCTGCGGCCAGGCGCGGCCCGCCAGCATGTCCCAGGCCTGGAACTGCGCCTGCCGGTGCCCTTCCGCATGGGGGGCCTCGTGCGGGCGGTGCGGGTCGGTCACGACATTGATGACGGGATCGGCATGGACGAAGCGGACGCTGGGGTCGACCCGCCAGATCGCCTCCATGGCCGCGATCGAGGCGCGGGAGAGCTGCACCTTCAACTCGTGCGCCCGGCCGCGCGCGAAGGGGTTGAGATAGCCCGCGTCCCCGCCGCCCCAGGCGAAGAACGAGATCTCGTTGACTGGGGCGTAGAAGGGTGCGCCGCGTGTCCGCGCGCCGATCACCCGCGCGGCTTCTGCGGCGAAGCGGGCGAAGCGATCGACGAATTCGGGGCGCCAGATGTCGAGATCGTCCGGCCAGCCGTAATGGAGAATGTCCCAGACGACCTGGGTGCCCGTCCGCTCGGCGGCGGAAAGCTGGGCTTCCAGGCTCCGCCAGTCGAAGCGCCCGGGCTCGGGCTCGATCAGGTGCCAGCGCAGCCCGTCGCGCACGGTGCGGATGCCGTGAAGGCCGAGCGCGGCGTAGTCCTCGACCGCGAACCGGTCGTGATAGCTCGCCGCGATCATGTCGAGCCGGCGCCGGTCATGTGCCCGGCGATGGCTGGAGGATTCGAACCCGCCATGGAAGAAGGAGCGGAAGAGGCTCGGGCGATGCGCCGGCGCGCTGGCCTCGCGATGCACCTCCTCGAAAAGCTGTTCCCAGCGCGGCGCCAGCGCCTCTGCGGAATAGTCGCGCTCGACCTTGGCGCGCAGCGCCGCACCCAATCGCCGAGCCCGCGCCGGGTCCGCCATCAGGCTGGTCAGGGCCTTGGCGACCTCGGCCGGGCTCTCGTGCGGAACGAAGAGCCCGTTCACCCCGTCCTCGATCTGCTCCAGCGTGCCGTTGTCGGCGGTGGCGACGACGGGAAGGCTGGCCGCCCCGGCCTCCGCTACGACATGCGGCATGCCCTCGCCGCGCGACAGCCAGACGAAAAGGTCGAGCGCGGCCAGAAGCTCGGGAATATCGGCGCGGTCGCCCAGAAAACGCAGCTTGCCGTCGAGGCCCAGCGCCCTGGCGCGCTCGTGCAGCTCCACGGCATAATGCGGCAGGAAGGCGTCGGGGCCGCCGATGACGAGAAAGCGCGCGTCGGGCCGGGTTTCGAGCACCAGCGCCGCCGCGTCGAGGAAATCCTCCACGCGCTTCTTCGGGTCGAGCCGCCCGACCCAGCCGACGAGCGGCGTGCCTTCCGGGATGCCGAGCGCACGGCGCATCGCCTCGCGCCCGCCCGGCCGAAAGGCGGAAAGGTCCACCATCGAGGGAATCTCGATCGCGTCCCTTTCGCGGCCCGGCATGCGCGAGGCGGCGGCGTCGCGGATCGTCTGGCAGACGCCGACATAACGGCTGGTCTTGTGCTTCGGCCCGGCCAGCGCTTCCGACACCAGCCCGCCGTGCTCGATCAGGGGCGGATGGGCGTGCATCCCTTCGAGGGCGGGATAGATGTCGGCGACGTTCTGGCAGGAGACGACGAGATCGTAGCCGGCGATCTTGCCCCTCAGATACGCGATCGTGTCCTCGAACGAGAGGGCATAGGGCGTGCGATCGACGGACACGCCGAGCTCTTCCAGCTGCCGATGCGTCTGCTCCGGCATGCCCTCCTTGCGGAAGCAGGCGACCACGTCGATCCGGTATCGCGCGGGGTCGAGATGGCGCGCGAGAAGCCGCACCTCCGTCTCCTCGCCGCCCACCACCAGCCAGGCGAAGACGAAGAGAATGCGCATCGGCTCGGTTTGCGCATCCCCCCGTTCCGAGCGATCCCCGCTCTCGCGATCCCAGCCGTCCATCAGTCGGCCACCTTGAAGACGATTTGCAGGAAGTCGGGCCGGTTGGCGACGAGATCGCGCAGGAACGCCGGCGCCTCCTCGAAGGGCACGACATGGGTGATCATGTGCCGGGCGATGTCGGCGCCGCGCTCGGTCAGAAGCCCGATCGTCTCCTCGGCAAGGCGGCGCTTGTTCCAGCTAAAGCCCAGGCCGCGCGGCACGCGGTTGATCTGCGCGCAGCGGATGTTCAGCCCATTGTGGTGGAACTCCTCGCCGAGCCGCACGGCTTCCGCGCCGCCCTGGTAGAAGGCGAGGTCGATCACCGTGCCCTGCGGGCGCAGCGCGCGAAGCGCGGCGTGCAGCGATCGCGCGTCGGCTCTCGTCTGGAACACGAAGTCGGCGCCGCGATCCCCGCCTCCATGGTGCCAGCGCGCTTTCGCGTGGTTCCAGGCGCCGTCCTCGTCCATGGCGGTGAAGCCCAGCGCCTCGATCCGCTCGCGCCGGAAGGGCGAGGGGTCGGCGACCACGATCTCGGCCGCGCCGGCGCGCCGCGCGAAGAGCGCGACAAGCAGGCCGACCACGCCGCCCCCGATCACCAGAACGGGCCGACCGGCGACGCCCTGGCCGAGCCGCGTGACATCGGCGCCGCCGAGCTCGGCATCGGCATGAAGCAACCCGTTGGCCGCGATCGGCCCCATCTGCGCGACATAGATGCCGAGCATCGGATCGACCGAAGCCGGCATCTTCACCAGGAGATCGTGGAACGGATCGGCCGTGTGGCCGGACTTGTGGGCATAGGTCGAGGCGACCACTTCACCCGGCGCAAAGCCCCCGGCGCGGGATTCGCAAACGCGCGCGACTTCCATGTAGCCGAGGAAGGGCAGGGGGAAATGCTGGCCCGCCTCGCCCGGCACGAAGACGCCGCGCCCGCCATCCCAGCGCGAATGGAGGTAAGGGTTCGTGTTCTTGAGGAAGGTCAGCTCCGTGCCCGCCGAGAAGCCGGTGTAGAGCGTGTCGAGCCGCACCTGGCCCTCGCCCGGAGGGCCTTCCTCGTACTGAAAATGATAGGGCTCGCCCGGGCGCTCGACGCCGAGCGAGCGGATATGCCGGTGGCCGGGCGGCAGGGCGTGCGGTTCGCCATGGTGCTCGGGGCGCGGCTGGAACTGAAGCGGGGCCAGCGGCGCGCGCGGCGGGGCGTCGAGGGGCAGCTCGATCACCTCGCCGCTGCGCCCGGATTCCACCACGGCGAGCGCCAGGCGATGCGTGATGACCGCGTCGCCATAGGGGCAGCGAATGCGGTTCTCGCGGCCGGCCACGGCATCCACGAAGTCGCGATCCTCGCGCCAGACCGGGTCGCCATCGGCGCCGCGCACCGGGCGGCCCCGGCCGACATCGACCATGATGTCATGGTCGGTCAGCTCGATCGCCAGCCGGTCGGCGAAGATGTGGAGGCCGACGCGGTGGTTCCAGCCGAGAAGGCAGGTCGAGGCGAGATTGGCGACCAGCCCGCTTTCGAAGGTGAGGCTGGCGGTGGAAACGGTCGCGACGTCGAGGCCGGGAAACGCCTCGCGGTCCATATGCCCGGCGCGGCCATAAACCTCCTTCACTTCGCCGAAGAGGAAGCGGGCGAGGTCGAGAAGATGGGTCGCCTGTTCCACGACCTGACCGCCCGAACGGTCCTCGCGCCACCACCATTGTGGCGGCGGGGTGGAGTCCAGCCAATAGCCCGACAGGAGCTGGGCCGGGTTGTCCGCCAGGAGGCCGCGCGCCTCCTCCACCGTGTCGAGATAGCGCCAGTGATAGCCGACGGCGGTGACGAGCCCCTTGGCCTCCACTTCGGCGGCGATCGCCTCCGCCGTGCCAAGATCGAGCGCCACCGGCTTTTCCACGAAGAAGGGAATGCCGCGCTCGATCGCCGCGCGCTCGGGCGCGCCGTGAGCGAAGGGCGGGATGCAGATATAGACCGCGTCCGGGCGGCAGGCGTCCATCATCTCGGCGGCGTCCGCGAAGGCGCGCGCGCCCCGCGCGAGCGCGGCCTCCTCGGCTTTGGCGCGGTCGGTGTCGGCAAAGCCCACGATCTCGACATCGTCGAACCCGTCCAGAATGCCGAGATGGCGGTGGGCGATGCCGCCCGCGCCCACAAAACCGATCCGAGTTCGCGTCATCTGCACATCCTGCATGGGGAAAGGGGAGGCGGCGAGGCGCCGCCGATAAAGTGCGCCGGTCTCGCGCGCCATGCGGCTGGCGCGAAACGCGGCTTCGAATCTGACGCGCCCGGCCGCGCCCGCCCGGCGCAGCGCCGCCGGGTCGCAAAGGGCCGCGCCGATGGCCTCGCTCAGCGCCGAGGCGTCGCCGGGCTCGGCCAGCCAGCCCGTCTCGCCCTCCGCCACGGCCTCGTCCGTGCCGCCGATGCGGGTCGCGACCACGGGCCGCCCGGCGGCCATGGCCTCCAGCACGGCGAGCGGCAGGCCCTCGAAGCGCGAGGGAAGAACCAGGAGATCGGCGGCGGCCAGAAGGTCGGCGACATCCTCGCGATGGCCGAGAAAGCGCACGCAACCGGACGAGGAGACGAGGGCGTCCCTCGGTCGGACGGCCAGATCGAGATCGTCGCCCGCCTCCGGCGCGTCGTCCCAGGCGCCCACCGCGACAAGGCGGCGCGCTTCCGGGGCGGGCTCGGGATGGCTGAGCAGCCCCGCCGCTTCCGCCTGCGCCTCCAGCGCCGCGCGCAGCGGGCCGTCGCCCGCCAGGAGGCAGACGAGGCCCGGCACCGCCGCCCGAAGCGCCGGCAGCGCCTCCAGAAGAACGCGGTGGCCCTTCTGCTCGGTCAGCCGGGCGGGCACGAGCAGCACCGGTGCCTCGGGCGAAAGGCCGAGCGCTTCGCGCGCCTCCTCGCGGCTGCGCGACGGGGCGGGCTCGGGAATGCCGTTGCGCACCACCTCCACGCTGGCGGGATCGACGCCCGCCTGAACGTAGGTCCGCGCGGCGGCGTCAGAGACGCAGAGCACGGCGTCGACCTCCCCGACGCTACGCAGATAGTCGCGGATCTGCTCGGGGTCGGTCAGCACGAAAGGCAGGTGCTCAGTGCGCAGCACCGCGCGCGCGCCGCTGGCCCGGCCGGCAGCCGCCAACCCATGGCCCTCCCAGCCGATCCCGGCCTGGATATGCAGAATATCAGGCCGCCAAGGCGAGAGGGCGGTCGTCAGAGTTTCGGGCTCGCCCGCGTCGAAGCCGATCGCGGCAAGGCCCGCCCGCAGCGCGCGCTCCAGAAGGCCGCTTCTCGGATCGGCGGCGATGATCACCTCCGCCTCGCCCGCGAGTTCCCGCGCCAGGGCCAGCATATGCTCGCCGACGCCCGACGGGATCAGGCTGTCGGTGGCAAGGCAGACGCGCAGCAACGGTCGGCTGGGGCTCAAGTCGAGGACCCGGCGGTCAGCATGGCGGCGGCGGCCACGGCGCCGGGGCAGCGGCCCGGCCCGACTTCATCCTCGGCCTCGGCGCTCTGCGCCACGCGGGCGAGATAGGGGGCGAGCGCAGCGCTCGCGCCGTCGGCCTCGTCATTAGCCGCCCTTGTGGAGGCGAGGCGCGCGGCGAGCACGGCCTCAGTCAGAAGCCGCGCCATGTCGGCCTGCGTCCGGTCCCAGCTGATGGCGGCGAGCAGCGCGTCGGCCTGCCCGAGCCAAGGCCCGGCCCGCCCGAGCGAGAGCGCCCGCTCGCAGGCGGCGGCGAAAGCCGGCGGGTCGCCCGCGATGGCGACGCCCTCCAGCGCGCCGTAATGGCGGATCACGTCGTTGATCGCCGTCGAGACGACGGGCCGCCCGCCGGCGAGATATTCCGGCGTCTTGGTCGGGCTGATGAAGCGCGTCGCCTCGTTGATGGCGAAGGGCATGAGCGCCACGTCCCAGCCCGCGAGATAATGCGGCAGCTCGCCGTAGGATTTGGGGCCGAGCCAATGGAGATTGGGCCCGCGCGGCAACTCGGCCGGGTCGATCTTGGCGATCGGGCCGAGCATGACGAAGCTCCAGTCCGGCCGCAGGCTTGCCAACTCGCGCAGCAGGTCGAGGTCGAGGCGCTCGTCGATCACGCCGTAGAAGCCGAAGATCGGTCCGCTCAAGCCCGCCTGATCCCCCGGGGCGGCCCCATTGGCGCGGCGCGCGCGCCCGAAATGCTTGGCATCGACGGCGGAGGGGAAGGGGTGGATGTTGTCGTGCAGCGTGCGCTTGGCGTCGAACAGGCTCCAGCCGCCGGTGAAGACGAGATCGGCGCGGCGCATCAAGGCCGCTTCCATCTCAGTCAAGCGCGGGTCGGCGAAGCGGAAGCCGCTGAGTTCGTCCATGCAGTCGTAGACCACGGCCGCCGCCTCGACCTCGCCCGCGAAGGCGAACATCATCGGCGTGTAGAACCAGAGAACCGGCTCGCCGGCGCAGGAAATCTCCACCAGCATGGCGAGGAGACCGCGCAGACCCGCCTCGCGCTCGGCCTCGTTCCACCAGTGCGGCAGGCGCGGGCGCAGCGCGACGATGCCGTCGGCGGGGAAGGGATGGTATTCGAGATAGGGCAGGGGGTGGTCGCAGCCGATCGGTTCCTCGAAGAAGAACACGCGGTGATCCCTGGCGAAGCGCCGCATCAGATGCTGCGGGCGCTGGGTCACGAAATCCCAGCGCAGATGCGAGAAGCAGATAATCGTCGGGCCGCTCGGCCGAACGCCTTCGCCGGATCGGTGGTGGGTCGGCGCGGAGGCGTCCTGTATCAGTCGCGGCAAGTCGAGATCCTCGTCCACTCGAGTTCAATCCGGGGCCGGTGCGAACCGGGACAACGGGACGTCGGACGCCGCCATCCGGCAGGCGCCGGACGCTTTGCGCTGCACCAACGCGCCGAAGCGCTCCACGGTTCGCGGCCAGATCCAGTTTTCGAGAACCGCCTCGCGCGGCCGAAAGCGGCCGAGATCGTCCAGCATGGCGACGAGGGCCTCGCCGAAACGCTCGGCCGGCGCCGCGCGCCCCGTTTCGGGACGGATGAAGTGCAGGCCGCAGGCGAGCTTCTCGTTGGCGAGAACCGGCAGGCCAGCGAGCATGTATTCGGTGAGGATCGCCGGCGCGCCGTCGTCCACGCCGCAGACGACGCCGATCCGTGCCTGGTTCATCAAGGCGTTGACCTCGGCAAAGGGCACGCCGGGCGGCCCGACGAAATCGACCTGAAGGCCGCGCTCGTGCGCCTCGCGCCGCAGCGCCTCGCCCATCTCGCCATAGCCGAAAACGCAGAGCGCGCGGAGCGGGCGCGGGGCCGAGGCGAGCGCGTCGAACAGGATGTCGTGCCGCTTGTAGCCTTGCGCCGCCGCGACATAGACGACGTCGTAGGGCTTGTCCGTGCCGAGCGGGCGGAAGGTCTCGGGATCGGCGAATTCCGGGCCGATGGGCATCACGGCCGTCGCCATGCCGGGATGGCGCGCCTCGACCTCGGCGGACTGCCACTCGGCGCCCGTCAGAACCAGATCGAAATGCCGGCTGACATCCGGCGGCACGCGAAGCGACGGCGCGTCGATGGAATTGTAGACCTTGAAGCTCGTCTCGCAGGCGTCCAGCACCCGCTCGTCGACGCCGAGGCCCAGCACGACCAGGATCGCCGGTGCGCCGAAGCGCTCGATATGACGCAGCATATGCGTCGAGGAAAAGGGCGCCCCTTCCCGGTCGAGCCGAAAGACGCGGCGGGTCAGCCAGGGGCTTTCGTGGCGCGTCGGCGGCAGATCTTGCGAGCGCGCGAAATGCCAGATCTCGACCTGGGCGGCGAGGCCGGCGGCGACGCAGGAGAGCGGCAGGCGTTCGAGATAACCGCCGATCACGGGCGGCGGAGTCTCGGTTTCCGGCGCGGGCTGGGGCGGTTCGAGCCCGTCGAGGGCCAGGCGGTCCAGTTCCTGTGCGCCGAGATCATGGGGCGGCCAGCCCTCGACCAAGTCGCCGATCACCACGATCGAGCGCCCGTTGGCCCCCGCAACCGCATCGATCCTCATGCTGGACTCAATCCTCGATGGCGGGCGCGTGATCCGCGCGTGATAGGGGGAAGGGTAGGGCGCAAAGGGGTCGCCCGACAGAGACCGAAAGTGTCGCAGCCTAACGACCCAGCCTGAAACGCGGCGGCGCGGCGTCTCTCGGGCCTGCCAAACCGCTCGTCACGAATGCATTGCGACAGGAAAGTGCATACAATATGGGTTGGGTTTCGTGGATCGGAGAGCGTGTCTTCTGCCTTCTTTGCCCGCATAAGACGTGCTACCCCCAGCGAAACGGGCGTGGAAGGACGGCAGGGCGTGACGAAGGACTCGACACCCGACGGTCAGGCGGATGCGACGGACCGCGCGTCGGTGATCTGCCGCGCCATCCGGCGGGCCATTCTGGAGCGGGCGCTGGCGCCGGGCGACAAGCTGCCGGAGGACCAGTTGGGCGAGCGCTTCGGCGTCAGCCGGACGCTGGCGCGCCACGCGCTCGGCCAGCTCGCCTCGGAAGGGCTGGTGGAGCTCAGGCGCAACCGGATCGCCGTGGTGGCGACGCCCTCATTCGAGGAGGCGCGCGACGAGTTCGACATCCGCATCGAGCTGGAGCGCCTCGTGGTGCGGCGCCTCGCCGGCCACCTGTCGCCGCGCCAGCTGGCCGAGCTGGCCGAGCATGTGGCGGCGGAGGAGGCGGCGCGCGGCGGGCCGGAAACCACCTCGCTCCGCCTTGCCACCGAGTTCCACGTGCGGCTGGCCGAGATGACGGGGCGCCCGACCCTGTCGCGCTATGTCCGCGAGACCGCCTATCGCTCCTGCCTGTCGCTCGCGACCTTCGGCCGCCCGCATTCCTCGGAATGCGCGATCTCGGAGCATCGCGAGGTGCTGACGGCGCTGGAAGCGGGCGACGAGACCAGCGCCGCCGAACTCATGGCCCATCATCTCGACCAGGTCGCGCAGCGCGCCCTGTTGAAGGCGCCGGAGGCGCGGGGCGATCTGATGGAGATCCTGGCCCCCTATGCCGAAACCGATGTGCCCGCCCCGCGCCGCCGCCGCAAGCAGGCGGCCGAGGGCTGAGAGACTGTTTGACAACCCGGTCGGGTCAGTCCGTCGGCGCTTTTGCGCCCTCGCTTCGTTGCCGCATCCTCGCCGATGCGTCCTTGCATCACTCGAGTCTGGCACCTCGCGAACGTCGCAAAATCCCACGGCGACCCTCCTCCGCCGAGTTGCCAACCAGTTTGAAGGCGGGACCCCGTTTCCGCGCCCGCTGACGTGCGGGCGTCGCATCGTTCCTCCCGACACGCAGACCCCGCACTGCCACCGGCCGTGGCAGGGGGAGGGGATCGGCGGCGGCCGCCTTCCAGCAAGACGACCTCCGTTCCCGCGCTTAAGCCGACGCCCGAACGCCGTCCCCTCTGACGGCGATCCCCACCCTTCGAGCGCCCTGTCCCTTGGACGCCGCGTCGTCCGTCAGCGCCGCAGAGCCGGGTCCAGAATCCATTCCGCCGAGTCGTTCCAGACATCCATCTTGGTGATGCGTCCGTTCACGACCTCGAAGCGATCGACATAGCGATTGTTGTCGAAGGGCGTGCCGTCCGGCCATTCGCCATAGAGATAGCCGCAGGAATAGACCGTGGTGACGCCGTCGCCCGGCGCCACGTCGAAGCGCTCCATGCGCTTCTTCACCCATTTGTAGCGCGCCGCATTGACCGAGGTCGGGCCGCTGGGATGGCTGAACGCGCGGCCGCCGGTGAAGGTGATGGTGCAGCCCGGCGCCATGAAGCCGGCGGCCCTGTCGGGGTCGGGCACCATGGAGGCTTCGAGATAGGCGCGGACGATCGCGACATCCGCTTCGTTTCGTTCTGTATGCAATTTATCAGCCATCCTGTTTTTTCCTCTTCACAAAGCTCCGTACACTCCATACCATTGACCGGTGGAGTGCATTGCACAAGCCTGACCAATTTTTGTTCACGTGCCGATCGAACCCGTCGCGCCGCCAACAGGCCCGCTGGTTCGCCGCTTCGTCCCTCTCGTTTTCTGGAGCCGACATGACCCGCATCAAACTGGCCGCGCTGGCCGCCGCCCTCCTGACGATCGCCAGCCCCGCCGCGGCCAAGTCGCTGACGGTCGGCGCCAATATCGGCAACGTGCCTTGGGAGTTTCAGGACGAAAAATCGGAAACCGTGGGTTTCGAGGTCGAGCTGGTCAAGGAAATGGCCAAGCGCATGGGTTATGACGAGACGAGCTTCGAGAACATTCCCTTCAACGGCCTGTTCTCGGCCGTCCAGTCCGGCCGCATCGACGCCGCGATCTCGTCCATCACCATCACCAAGAAGCGGCTGGAATCGGTCTCCTTCGCCCAGCCCTATTACGACAGCGACCAGTCGCTCTCGGTTCTCAAATCCTCCGGCATCGAAGGCCTGAAGGGGCTAAACGGCAAGGTCGTCGGCGTCGACACCGGCTCGACCGGCGACATCTACGCCACCGCTCACGAGAAGGAACTCGGCCTCTCCGAGATCCGCCGCTTCGAGGGCCTGTCGCCCGCCATGCTGGATCTCGCCGCCGGTCGCATCGACGGCTACATTTCCGACATTCCGGCCGTCGCCTACTACATCAAGGACAAGCCGCAATATGCCGTGGTGGAGCGCATCCCGACGGGCGAGCAATATTCGGTCATGTTCGCCAAGGATTCGCCCCTCGTCGCCGAGGCCACAAAGGCGATCACCGCGATGAAGACGGACGGGTTCCTGTCCGGGCTGCACGAGAAGTGGTTCGGCACCAAGCCGGACGCCGCGACCTCGACGGTCAAGGTCGCCGAGACGCCCAAGCTCTGAAGACTGGACGGCGGCGCTCTAGCGACCGCCTCCTGCCTTCGAGGCGGCGAAGCTGACCCTTCGCCGCCAGCCCTTTGTCTCCTCGCCCAAGGCCCGGCATGGACATCGTCACCACCTTCTTCAACATGGACGTGCTATGGCGCTCCATGCCGCAGCTCCTGCAGGGGCTCTGGCGCACGATCCTTCTCGGCGGCCTGTCCATCGTGCTCGGGCTTCTCGGCGGGCTGGGCCTGGCCCTGATGCGGCTCTACGCGCCGCGCCCGCTGCGCTGGCTGAGCATCTGTTATATCGACGTGTTCCGCGCGCTGCCCGTCCTCGTCTGGCTGGTCATCGTCTATTACGCCTTTCCCTTCATCGGCATTCGGCTCTCGCCCTTCGCCTCGGCCTGTCTGGCGCTGACCACAGTGTCCTCCGCCTACACCGCCGAGATCTACCGCGCCGGCATCGAGGCCATTCCGCGCGGCCAGTTCGAGGCCGCGCAGTCGATCGGGCTCAACGCCGTGGACGTGATGCGCGACGTCGTGCTGCCGCAGGCCGTGCGCATCGTCATTCCGCCGCTGACCAACAACTCGATCAACGTCATGAAAGACACCGCGCTCGCCTCCGTCGTCGCCCTGCCGGACCTTCTGAAACAGGCGACGCAGGCGCAGGCGCTCGCCGCCAATCCGACGCCGCTGATCGGCGCGGCCATGCTCTATCTCATCCTGCTTCTGCCGCTGGTGCGCCTCGTCGCCCGGTTCGAGAAGCGCTATTCGGCGCGGGAGGCCCGCTGATATGGCCGTTACAGCCAACGAGCCGATCATCCGCATGCGCGGCGTCGCCAAGCGCTACGGCACGTTCCAGGCGCTGAAGGGCGTCGATCTGGAAGTGGCGGCCGGCGAGGTCGTGGTGCTGCTCGGGCCGTCCGGCTCGGGCAAGTCCACGCTCATCCGCTGCATCAACCATCTGGAGGAATACGACGCGGGCGACGTCTTCGTCGGCGGCGTCCGGGTGGAGCGCGGGCGCAACCTCCTGAAGGTTCGCCAGCAGACCGGCATGGTGTTCCAGGCCTTCAACCTGTTTCCCAATCTCTCCGTGCTCGACAATGTCGCGCTCGGGCCGGTCCGGGTGAAGAAGCTTTCCTGGGAAGCCAGCCGCGCCAAGGCGCGCACGCTGCTCGACCGGGTCGGCATCGCAGCGCAGGCGGAGAAGTTTCCGACGCAGCTTTCGGGCGGCCAGCAGCAGCGCGTCGGCATCGCCCGCGCGCTCGCCATGGAGCCGCGCATTCTCCTGTTCGACGAGCCGACCTCGGCGCTCGACCCCGAAATGGTGGGCGAGGTGCTCGACGTCATCAAGGGTCTGGCCCATTCCGGCGTGACGCTGGTTCTCGTGACCCACGAGATGGGCTTCGCCCGGCAGGTGGCCGACCGCATCGTCTTCATGGAGGAGGGCGAGATCCGGGAGGTCTCGACGCCCGACGTGTTCTTCACCTCGACCCGCAACGAGCGGGCGCGGGCCTTTCTCGACGCCGTTCTCAACCACTGACGTTCGAAACCACTGACGTTCCAAGCCACTGACGTTCCAGACCTGAACCACCCGGCGAAAGCCGACCCGGCGGCGCGGGATGGACGCGCCCGACAAGGCAAGATTTCATGACCCTCGATCTCGACTTCGTCCGCGCCCAGTTTCCCGCCCTCCAGGGCGAATGGGCCTATATGGACAATGCCGGCGGCAGCCAGGTTCTGCGCCGCGTCGCCGACCGCGTCTTCGACTATCTCCTGACCACCAATGTCCAGACCGGCGCGAGCTACGAGCCGAGCCGCGTCTCGACCGAGCGCGTGTCCCAGTCGCGCACCGCCTTCGCGCGGTTCATGAACTGCGATCCCGGCGAAATCGTCATGGGCGCCTCGACCACGGCCCTGATCCGCTATCTCTCCGAATCCATGGTGGGCCGGTTGCAGCCGGGCGACGAGATCATCCTCACCAACACCGACCACGAGGCCAATATCGGCCCCTGGCTGAAGCACGAGGCGCGCGGCGTGGTGATCCGCTGGTGGCGCTGCGACCCCGAGACGTTCGAGCTCAACCTTGAAGACCTGAAAGGCCTGATGACCGAGCGCACCAAGCTCGTCTGCGTCACACACGCCTCCAACATTCTGGGCACGATCAACCCGATCCGCCAGATCGCCGACATCGTTCACGGGGGCGGCGCCGAGCTTTGCGTCGACGCCGTCGCCTACGCCCCGCACCGGGCGATCGACGTGAAGGCGCTGGACGCCGACTATTACATCTTCAGCGTCTATAAGGTGTTCGGGCCGCATCATGCCGTGATGTTCGGCAAGCGGGAGAAGCTGCTCGAACTCGACAATATCTACCACTATTTCTTCGACAAGGGCCGCGTGCCGCACAAGCTGGAGCCCGGCAACATCAACTACGAATGCGCCTTCGGCTCGATCGGCGCGGTGGACTATGTCGAGGAACTCGGTGCCCGCGACGGAGCCGCGCCCGGCCGCGCGAGCGTCGAGGCGGGCTTTGCCGCGATCGCCGAGCAGGAACGGGCGCTGACCGCGCAGCTCATGGACTTTCTCGCCAGTCGCAATTCGGTGCGCGTCATCGGGCGCACCTCCAGCGCGATCGCGGACCGCGTCTCCACCGTCTCCTTCACCGTGGGCGAGGAAAGCTCGAAGCGGATCGTGGAGGCCGTGGACAAGGCGCAGGTCGGCATCCGCTACGGCGACTTCTACGCCAAGCGCATCGTGGAGGAGCATGGGCTCACGCGCACCGACGGCGTGGTGCGCGTGTCCATGGTTCATTACAACACGGCCGCCGAGCTGAACCGGCTGATCGCCGCGCTGGAGCCCGCGCTGTGACGGCGCCGTTCGACCTCGTCATCCGGGGCGGCACGGTCGCCACCGCGTCGGACGTCTTCGCCGCCGATATCGGGGTGCGCGACGGGCGCATCGTGCAGATCGGCGAGGCGCTGGGCGAGGGGGCGGAGACGATCGACGCCACCGGCCGCTTCGTCCTGCCCGGCGGCATCGACAGCCATGTCCACCTGTCCCAGCCGTCGGGGGAGGGCATCACCATGGCCGACGATTTCGAAAGCGGCACGCGCTCCGCACTGTTCGGCGGCAACACGACCATCCTGCCCTTCTGCCTGCAGGAGAAAGGCCAGTCGATCCGCGAGGCGCTGAAGTGCTACCACGCGCTGGCCGAGGGCCAGTGCTACACCGACCATTCCTTCCATATGATCGTTTCCGACCCCACGGCCGCCGTGCTCGGCCAGGAACTGCCCGCCCTGGTGGCGGACGGTTACACCTCGTTCAAAGTCTTCATGACCTATGAGGGTCTGCGGCTGAACGACCGGGAGATCTTGGAGACGATGGACGTCGCCCGGCGCACCGGCGCGCTGGTCATGGTTCATTGCGAGAACGAGGACGCGATCCGCTATCTCATCGGCCGGCACGAGGCGGAGGGGGATGTGGCACCTCGCGCCCATGCCACGACGCGCCCCGTCGCGGTGGAGCGCGAGGCGACGCACCGCGCCCTGTCGCTGGCCGAAGTGGTGGACGTGCCGGTGGTCATCGTCCACGTGTCCAACGGGCCGGCGATCGAGGAGATCGCCCGCGCGCGGGCGCGGGGCCGCAAGGTCATCGGCGAGACCTGCCCGCAATATCTCATGCTCACCGCCGACGATCTGGAGGGCATGGACTGGGAGGGCGCCAAGTTCGTTTGCTCGCCGCCGCCGCGCGACAAGGCTTCGCAGGACGCCTGCTGGACCGGGCTGGAAAGCGGCACGTTCGACCTCTTCTCCTCCGACCATTGCCCCTTTCGCTACGACGACTCCGCCGGCAAGCTGAACCCCAAGGGCAGGACGAGCTTCCGCCATATCCCGAACGGAATTCCCGGTGTCGAGACACGGCTGCCCATCCTCTTCTCGGAAGGGGTGATGAAGGGGCGGATCGATCTTCCCCGCTTCGTCGCGCTGACGAGCACCAACCATGCCAAGGTCTATGGCCTGGAGCGCAAGGGCCGCATCGCGGTCGGCATGGATGCCGACATCGCGATCTGGGACCCGGCCGCCCGCCGCACGATCCGCCATGCGGACCTGCACGACGGGGCGGACTACAGCCCTTATGAGGGCGTGCCGATCCAGGGTTGGCCGACGGATGTGATCCTTGGTGGCAAGGTCATGATCCGCGACGGTGCGCTGGAAGGCCGGAAGGGCGACGGGCGCTACCGGCCGCGCGCGCTGCCGCGTCTTTGACGCGCTCTGTCAGACGAAGAGGAGGGGGCGCTGCGGCGCCCCTTTTTGCGTGACCGGGATGTCGAGCCGAGGAACCTTGTCATAACCTCAAGTTACTTCGACGAGAGGCAGTCCCGATTCTTGGATCTCGAGAGTAGGACGCAAGTCGCGCATAGACGAGCAGCCATCCGACCGGGAATCCGTTCAGGTGCCCGGTCACGAATCGACTCTGCCGTTAAGTCAATTTTCGCGAGTCTGTCGCATCTTCTACGATAAGGACGACAAAGCGTCGCAGCTGCTGCTTTGTCGGACAAGCAAGGGTCGGAGATCGAGAGCCGCGTTCGCGGCCATCGGCTCGGACGACGGCTTGGTCAGGTTCGGTGCTCGAGGTTCGGCGCGATTCGAAGCGTGGCGGAACCCCCCGCGTCCGGGCGGGCGCAGCCATTCCACGCATACGGATCGGTCGATCGCCTTCGCCCCCGCAGCAGCGGGGCGTGGCGGGCGTGCGCCCCCGCACGCCGCGCGGCCGCTCGGCTCGCGCGCCCTGTCCGGTCCCCAGTCCCCTCTGCCGCAGACCCGAACCCCCTTGTCCTCCCTCGTTTCCCTTGGAACGGAAGGTGCCTTGATGCTCAGCATGTCGAATCTTCGAATGAAGGCCAAGATCGTCCTTCTGTTCACGATCATAGCCGCCACGATGATCGCGGCGGTCGCCGTGATCTTCAGCGGCAAGACCACCTTGTCCAACACGATGCGATGGAACGACCACACGCATGATGTGATGGCCGACGTGGACCAGCTGACGGCTGCGATGGTCGACCGGGAAACCGGCATGCGCGGCTTCCTCATCACCGGCGCGCCCGCCAATCTGGATCCCTACCGCGCGGGCTCGGCCCGGTTCGCCGACGCTCTGCGCGAAGCGCGCGAGATGACGGCCGACAACCCGGCGCAGCAGACCCGCCTGGCGCGGGTCGGCGAGCTCGCCGATCAATGGACGAGCGAGGTGGCCGAGCCGGCGATCGCGCTGATGGCCGATCCCGCGACGCGCGAGCGCGCCTGGAACTTCGAGATCACCAATGCCGGCAAGAAGACGATGGACGAGCTGCGCGCGGTGACGGGCGAGATCATCTCCACTGAGAAGGGACTCTTGGAAATCCGTCAGAAGGACGCCGCTTCGGCCGAGCGGATGATCGAATGGGCGATCGGCGGTGGCCTCTTCGGCATGATCGCGATGCTCGTGATCTCCGGCATCATGCTGGTGCGCGCCACTTCCGCGCCCTTGCAGCGCGCCGTCGGTCTGGCGCAGGCCATCAGCGCGGGCGATCTCACGCAGTCCGTCGAGATCAGGGGGCGCGACGAGATCGCCGACCTTCAGCGCGCCATGAACGCGATGAGCGGGAAGCTTCGCGAGATCATCTCCGACGTCATCGGCTCGGCCCAGCAGGTCGCCGCCGGTTCGCACCAGTCGGCGAGCACGGCCGAGCAGCTGAGCCAGGGCGCCAGCGAGCAGGCCGCCTCCACCGAGCAGCTGGGGCAGGGAACGGTCGAGCAGGCCGCCTCGGCCCAGCTTCTGAGCCGCGGCATTTCCGAACAGGCCGCCTCCACCGAGCGGCTCAGCCAGGGCGCCACGGAACAGGCCGCCGCCACCGAGCAGGCCTCGGCCGCGATGGAGGAAATGTCGGCCAACATTCGCCAGACCGCCGAGAACGCCACGACCACGGAAAAGATCGCCGCGCAGGCCTCGGTGAACGCCGAGAAGAGCGGCAAGGCGGTCGCCAATTCCGTGGAGGCGATGCGCACCATCGCCGGCAAGATCCGCATCGTCCAGGAAATCGCCCGCCAGACCGATCTTCTGGCCCTCAACGCAGCCATCGAGGCCGCCCGCGCCGGCCAGCACGGCAAGGGTTTCGCGGTGGTGGCCTCGGAAGTGCGCAAGCTCGCCGAGCGCTCGCAGCAGGCGGCGGCCGAGATCAGCGACCTGTCGACCTCGACGCTCTCGATCTCCGAGGAAGCGGGGCGGATGCTCGAGCAGCTCGTGCCCGACATCCAGCGCACCTCGGAACTGGTGGGCGAGATTTCGGCGGCCTGCCGCGAGCAGAACACCGGCGCCGAGCAGATCAACCAGGCGATCCAGCAGCTCGACAAGGTGACGCAGCAGACCAGCGAGGCCGTGCAGCAACTGGACGAGGTGGCGCAGCAGAACGCCAAGGCCGTGCAGCAGCTCGACGAGATCGCCCAGCAGAACGCCGCCGCCGTTCACCAGCTCGACCAGATCACCCAGCAGAACGCCTCGGCCTCCAACGAGATGTCCGCGACCGCCGAGCAGCTCTCGGCCGAGGCCTCGCGCCTGACCGATCGCGTCGCCTTCTTCCGTCTCGGCGCGGAAACCGAAGCGACGCACCGGCCGGCAGCGCCCGCGCGCTCCGACGTGCGCGCGCTTCAGGCGGAGGTGGATCGCTTCGCCACGAGCCGCCCGCCCGTCGTGAAGCCGCTCGCCGCCAAGCCCCTGGCCGTGAAGTTGCCCGTCGCCAAGCCGGCGGCCGCCGCGTCGGCCGCCCCAGCGCCCCGCGCGCTCCCCGCCAAGCGCATCGCCCGGGGCGGCATCGCCCTCGACCTCGGACCGGAGGAAGGCGAGACGGCCTTCGAGAAGATGAGCTCGTAACGCCGAGGGAAGACCCGGCCTAAGACACGAAACCCCGCCTTACGGCCGCGTGCCGCAAGGCGGGGTTTTTTGTTGCCACGCCGACGCCAACGGCTTCGGCGCAAGGGGAAAGGCGAGGTCTTAAGGTTCGCCCGTCTTCGCCCGCTCGAAGCGGGGCGCCCGCCTTACCAGCCGAGCTTCACGGTCTCGGGCAGGGTCAGGCGGTAGGCCAGGACCATGCTGTCATTGTCGAGTCCGGCATCGTAGCTCTTGCCCTGCATCACGCCCTTGGTGGTGAGGAAGTCGTTGTCGTTGCCGACGAAGAGGAAGACGTCGTTGGGGGCGTTCGGGTCGCGCGCCGGGGCCAGGGCCAGCGCCTCCCACTTTTCCGACAGGGTCTTGGCGTCGGCCTTTTCGTTGTCGATGTTGAGCCCGACGCGTGCCAGCTGCACGGGGTTCAGCATGTTGACGAGAACGGCGGATTTCACCGGCGTGATGGCGGGGTCGAGCACGTTGCGCTCGCCAACCTTGGGGGCGATCGGTTTGGTGGTCGTCTCAAAGTCGGTGCCCGCCAGATTGGTGGCGCCGGCGGTGTCCACCACCAGGATCTGCTTGACCATTTCGGGGTTCTTGCAGCCGCAGCCCCAGCCGTTGCCGTCGCGCGTCAGAAGCAGGAACTGGTGGTCGCTGAGCGCGGCCATCTCGCTCAGCGCGGCGGTCGCGTCGATCTCGCCATTGCCCTTCTTGGAATAGACCGGCAACTCCAGGGCGTAGACGGCCTTGGGCGCCTTGGGCAGCGCGTCGGCCGAGATGTCGTAGACATAGACGCGGGTCGTGGCGCGGTTGGCCTGGTTCTTGGAGGCCGAGGAATCCTGCACCGCGCCACTCTGCAGCACGGCGAACAGCGTCTTGCCGTCCGGCGAGATCGACAGGGCTTCCAGCCCCTGGTTGTTGCGACGGCCCGTGTCCGGGGCCTTCAGAGAATTGTCGTCGATCCGTCCGTCGGTCATCGGCACGATGGCGGGGCTGGGGTCGATGATGCCTTCCAGGCGGCCGTCGGCGGCGAAGAGATAGATGTCGGCGGCATATTCGTCGCTGACATAGATGCGCCCGTCGGCCCGGCGCGCCACGCCTTCGGCGTCGAGCGACAGGCGGCCGGCGCCGAGCGCTCCCTCGGCCGGCGAGGGCAGGACATGGCCGTTCTCGGTCATCGTGTGGCTGGCGGGGTCCGCGCCCGTGGTCGGCTTGCCGTCGAAGCCGGTGAGCGGCGTGCCGGTGCCCGTGGGCGTCACGCTCAGCGTGCCGGCCTTGCCGTCGAGCTTCAGCGACAGGTCGAAATCCACCAGCCGGCCCTGGTAGTCGGAGAAGAAGCCCTTGTCCGGCTCGTTGTAGCCGCGATCGGGCAGGGTGCGCAGGCGCGCGGTGTAGCCCTCCGCCGTCTTCTGCCAGCTGCCCGGCTCGATCAGCATGGCCGAGAAGGAGCCGAGCGTGTCGCCGAGGAAGTCGAGATTGGCGGCGGGCACGCGCGCCGCCGCGACGAGCCCGTGATTGACGAAGGTTTCGCCGTTCAGCACGGCCGTTTCCTCGCCCGGCGCCTCCGACACGGAAGCCTTGGGATAGGCGACCGGCTCGGCCCGCGCCGCACCGGCAAAGGCGGCGGCGGCGAGGAACAGCGCGGTGAGACGGCGAATGCGCATGGGAAACCTCCGAAAGCGGCAAGGGGCAGGCCTGCGCGCGTGATAGGACGCGATCCGTGACGATTGCATGACGCCGCGTCCCGCTTTTCGGTTTCTTAAACTGTCCTCGGAAACGGGCTGTTTTGCTTTGGCGGCTCCGTTCGACGGCGTAGCGTATTCGCTTGTTTTGGAAATGCTCCCGCCGTTCATCTCTCAGGGAGGGTGCCTCGCCAGGGGCGGCGGGACGAGGAACGCGGGGAAATGCGTCCGCTGACCGGCAGGCCAGAAAGGCCGACCACAGACTCGCCAATGTTCGGCCCGCCACAAGGCGGGTGAAGCGCCAAGCTGCTGAACGGACGGCTTAAACGGTAGAAAAACGGTCCCTTATCACCTGAGCCATGCGCGGAAGTGGGTTAACAAAGAGTTTATCCAATAGAGCCATTCGCTGACTGCATGTCTCCCTTGCCGCTTTTGCGCTGCACAACGGAAGGGGAAGCCGGTACATACGGGACATCGAACACGCAGGACCCCGCCGGCCACCACCGATGAGAGGCCGGACCGGAAAGATCAGAGACCATGACCCTCGCTCGCCTCTTCGAAGACAAGACCCAGTTTCGCCCCAATGCGCGCGAGCTGAACCGCATGACGGCCCGTGAGCTGTCCGACATCGGGATGTCCCGCTTCGACATGCCGACCGCCCGCCGCACGGCGCGCTAACAGTTTTTCCCTTTCGCTCCGACCGGTCCTCCCCCGGTCGCGGCGTTCGAGCCGACCGGTTCCTCCCACCGCCGGCTCACCCTTGACGCCCTTGCCGGTCCTCCCCCGGCAAGGGCGTTTTTCGTTTGGGAACGGCCCGTCCGCTGCGCGCGGGCCTGTCGGCCTCGCCGCCGTCAGCTGTTGATGAGATCCTTGATCCGCCGGGCGAGAACGGTGAGATCGAAAGGCTTGGTCACGACCTGCATGCCGCTTTCGAGATGGCCGTGGCTGAGAACGGCGGTCTCGGCATAGCCCGTCACGAACAGGACCTTCAGCCCCGGGCGCAGGGCGCGCGCGGCGTCCGCCACCTGCCGCCCGTTCATGCCCTTGGGCAGGCCGACATCGGTGACGAGAAGATCGACGCCGATACCCGAGCGCAGGATCTCCAGCCCTTCCGGCCCGTCGGCGGCCTCGATCGCGCTGTAGCCGAGGTCTTCCAGCACATCCACCACGAGCATGCGCACCAGCGGCTCGTCGTCGATCACCAGCACGGTTTCACCCGCGCCCGTTCGCGGGCTCGCCGGTTCCGGTTCGGGCACCCGCGCATCCGCCTCGGCCACGGCGTGGCGGGGCAGGAAGATCGTCACCGACGTGCCTTCGCCGACCTGCGAATGAAGGCGCACCTCGCCGCCCGACTGCTTGGCGAAGCCGTAGATCATGGACAGGCCGAGCCCCGTGCCAAGGCCTATCGGCTTGGTGGTGAAGAAGGGCTCGAAGACGCGCTCCATGATCTCGGGCGCCATGCCGACGCCGTTGTCCGACACGGTGAGCGAGGCGTAGTCGCCCGGCGGCATGTCGCGCACCAAGGCCGCGCGCTCGGCAATCGTGCGGTTGGCGGTCTCCAGCACGAGGCGTCCGCCATGGGGCATGGCGTCCCGCGCGTTGATGCAGAGGTTGAGAAGCGCGTTCTCCAACTGGTTCGGGTCCACCAGAACCGGCCAGAGCCCCGCCGTACCATGCACCTCCACCGCGATGGCGGGGCCGACCGTCCGGCGCACCATCTCCTCCATGCCGGCGACGATGCGGTCGACATCCGAGGGCTTGGGCTCCAGCGTCTGGCGCCGCGAGAAGGCGAGCAGGCGATGGGTCAGCGCCGCCGCGCGCTTGGCCGCCCCTTGCGCGGCGGTCATGTAGCGGTCGATCTCGCCGAACCGCCCCTGTGCGATGCGCGTCTGCATCATGTCGAGCGAGCCGCAAATGCCGGCGAGCAGATTGTTGAAATCGTGGGCCAAGCCGCCGGTGAGCTGCCCCACGGCTTCCATCTTCTGGCTCTGGCGCAGTGCCTCCTCGGAGAGCATGAGCTCGGCGGTCTTGTCGGCGACGCGCTGCTCCAGCGTTTCGGTGAGATTGCGGAGCATTTCGGTGACGCGCTCGCGCTCGGCCTCGATGGCGCGGCGCTCCTCGATGTCGATCAGGACGCCGGGAAAGTTCAGCGGCGTGCCGTCCGGCCCATGCTCGACCCGGCCGTTCGCCTCCAGCCAGTAGTAGTTCCCGTCGGCGCGGCGCGTTCGGTACTGGTGCGCATAGGCGCCGCCGCGCGCCACGGCCTCACCGATCGCGGCGGCAAGCGCTTCCTGATCGTCGGGGTGGACGGTGCTCACGACCTGCGCGAGGCTCAAGCCTTCCCGGCCGAGCGCGGGGTCGAGGCCGAAGGCTTTGGCGAAGGCTTCGTCCACAGTGAAGCGGTCGCTCGGCAGGTCCCAGAGCCAAGTGCCGATGATGGCGCCCGCCGACAGCGCCAGTTGCACGCGCTGCACGTTCTCGCGCGACAGCGCCTCGCTATCACGTAGCGCCTGCGCGGCGCTCGCGCGCTCCACGGCGATGCGAAGGCGCATGGCGAACTCGCGGATGAGGTCGAGATCCTCCTCCGGCCAAGCCCGAGCGTGGACGTCGTTGACATAGAGAAGGGCGACCAGCCGCCCCTGCTCGACCAGCGGCACGTTCACGAAGGCCTGCACGCTCAGCGCCTTCAGCTGGTCCGCCGCATCGGCGGTGCGCGGATCGAGGCGCGCGTCGGGAATGACGTTGGTCTCGCCGCGCTTCAGGTCCTCCACATAGCTGCCGTAGCTGCGCAGGTGGATGTCGGGCGCCAGCCCCTCGATGCCCGGCGCGTTCCATTCCCGCCGCACGCGCAGGACCTCGCTTTCGGGATCGATCGTGTCGTAGCCGACCCGGCTGACGCCGAGCGCGCGGCCGAGGATCGCATTGGCCCCGGCGGCCAGCTCGTCCGCGTTCTCGACATCGCGAAACACGTTGCCGAGCGCGATCAGCGCGTCGCGCCGGATGCCGATCCGCGCCTGGTCGGTGACTTCGGTGGCGAGCAGGAGCACGCCGGCAAAACCGCCATCCTCCCCCTGCACGGGCGAGAAACTGTAGGTCCAGGCGGTCAGCTCGTCGCGATCGTGGCGACGCATCGTCATGGCGAGGTTCTCGATGGCGAAGCCCGCGCCGGTGCGCAGCACCTCGGCGACCTGCGGCCCCAGAACCGGCGCGATGTCGGTCAGCACCTCCGGCATGGGGCGGCCGAAGGCCAGCGGATGCCGGTCGCCGAGCGCCGCGCCATAGGCGTCGTTGTAGAGGAGCCACTGCTCCGGCCCCCAGTAGAGCGCGGCGATGCCCTTGGCGTTCAGGACCAGCGAAAGCGAGGAGCGCAGCGACTGCGGCCAGCTCTCGTAGGCGCCGAGCGCGCTGGCGGACCAGTCGGTCTCGCGAACCCGCCGGCCCATCTCGCCGCCGCCGATCATCGGCATCATGCCGTACCGCACGGCTTCGATGGCGGGCGCGGCGTCCAACGTGGCATCGGCAGTCTTGGTCATCGGCCGATACCTGACGAGTTGGAGCCCTGTCGCGCCGCTCGGGAGACCGGGGCGGGCGCTTCGCGCCATGCCCTTGCGAACGTGCTCCCGATCTGCATAGCGCGCAAGGCTTTCGCAAGCCAATGATTTGAGCGAGTCCCGTTCGCCGTGGTGTGGAGTGCCGTTGGGGGCCGTGCCGTGCCGCTAGCGCTCCGTCGCCGGCCCCTGCAGCCCGGGCGGCGGGGTGGCTTGGCCGGTGTCGGGGTCCCGGCCGTGCGTGCGGTCGAGCCGGCGCATGATGGGCGTGACCGTCAGCCCGTGCATGAGGATCGAGACGAGGATCACCAGACCGACGATGGCCCAAAGCCGTTCGCCGTCCTGCACCCCCTCGATATGGTTGAGCCCATAGGCGAGATAGTAGATCGAGCCGACGCCGCGAATGCCGAAAAAAGCGAGCGTCAGCCGCTCGCGCCCGTCGGCGGGGTGGCCGAGAAGGCCGAGGAGGCCGGTGAGCGGACGGATCACGAGGAGGATGGCGAGAACCGCCGCGACATCGACCCAGCGCAGCGGCGCCAGAAGGCCGCTGACCAGCGCGCCGCCGAACAGGATGAGCAGGACCATCATGGCGATGCGCTCGATCTGCTCGGTCAGCGCGTGCATGTCCCGCTGGAAGTCGTGGTCGCGATGGGCGTGGCGGAAGGTGAGGGCGGTGACGAACACGGCGAGAAAGCCGTAGCAATGGATCAGTTCGGTGACGCCATAGGAAACGAAGGTCGCCGACAGGGCAATCAGCCCGTCGCCGGTCTTGGCGAGCTTGGTCTTGGCGGGAACGTGGAAGGTGAGCCAGCCGAAGAGCTTCCCGATCGCGTAGCCGCCGGCGACGCCCGCCCCGATTTCCCAGACGACGTTCAAACTCAGCCAATGCGCGAACCAGGGCTCGCCCGTCGTGCTCGCCGCCGCCAGCGCGATGGCAAGATGCACGAAGGGAAAGGCGAAACCGTCGTTCAGGCCGGCTTCCGAGGTGAGGCCGAAGCGGACCTCGTCCTCCTCGCCGGATTTGGGCGGGCCGACCTGCACGTCGGCGGCCAGAACCGGGTCGGTCGGCGCGAGCGCGGCGCCCAGAAGGAGCGCCAGGGTCCAGGAGAGGCCGATCCACCAGCCGGCGAGCATCGTGATCGCGGCGATGCCAAGCGGCATGGTGATGCCGATCAGCCGCCAGGCGACCGACCAGCGCCGAAAGCCGAAGACGCGATCGATCTTCAGGCCCGCGCCCATCAGGGCGATGATGACGACGAATTCCGAGAAGCGCTCCACCAGCTCGGGGTGGTGGAGCGGCAGCGGGCGCAGCGTCACCTGCGGCAGGGAGAAGATCAGCGCCCCGAGCCCGATGCAGACGATCGGCAGAGAGAGCGGCAGGCGCCGCAGCGCCAGCGGCAGCCACGCCACGAGCGCGATCAGGACGCCGGCCCCGGTGAGGACGAGAATGTAGGGATCGGGCGACCAGCTGAAAGGAAGGCTCATTCCCCCTCAACGGCGCGGAGTCGCGAAGGCTCCGGCAGTCGATGGCGCGGCGGCGCGGTCCGACGCTCGACGCCGCTTGCGCTCGGTCGAGGGAGAGGGCGCGCCTTTGGCTATTCGCGGTTTTTCCAGAGATTGTCTTCCGATCCGGCCGCTCCGCCGCGCTTGTCACGTCACCCGATGGCGGGGCATGGGGCGCGCGGAGCGTTGCCCATCCTCGCCGCTGCGCCCTCGCATCCCGCAAGTTCGCCGCTTCGCGGCCGTCGAAACATTCCTCGGCGGCTCTCCGCCGCCGCGCTTGTCGAAAAGCCTCTCCGATCTTTCGATCGATCCGGTCCGCCTGAAACGCGAGCGCGTCAGGCGCTCAGGCGCTCGAAGCCCTTGTCGCTGTCGAGATCCATGTCGAAGCCGCCGTCGGATCGCGGCGCGGGGGCGGGCGCCTGCTTGGCGGCCACCGGCGCGCGCTTGCCATGGGCGGCGCCGAAGGCCTGGACATTGGCGCGAAGCGCCTCGACCTTGGCCTGGCGCGCCACCGCGGCGGGCTTGGAGCCAATCCCATTCTCCAGCTTGAAGAAGCTCGTGGTGGCTTCCAGGCGCTGCACTTCGCTCGACAGCTGGCCGGCGGTCGCGGCCATCTCGTTGGCCGCCCCGGCGTTGCTCTGCGTCACCTGGTCGAGCTGCTGGATCGCCTGGTTGATCTGCTCGATGCCGACCGACTGCTCGCGGCAGGCCGCCGAGATTTCGGACACCAGCTCGGCGGTCTTCTGGATGTCGGGCACCAGCGCGTCGAGCATCCGGCCGGCCTCCTCGGAGGTGACCAGCGTCTGCGCCGACAATTGCCCGATCTCCTGCGCCGCCGATTGCGAGCGCTCGGCGAGCTTGCGAACTTCCGACGCGACGACGGCGAAGCCCTTGCCGTGCTGGCCGGCGCGCGCAGCCTCGATGGCGGCGTTCAGCGCCAGAAGGTCGGTCTGGCGCGCGATCTCCTGCACCACCGAAATCTTCTCGGCGATGATGCGCATCGCTTCCACCGAAGCGCCGACCGCTACACCGGTCTTCTCGGCGCTCTCGGAGGCCTGACGGGCGATCTTCTCGGTGGTGCCGGCATTGTCGGCGTTCTGGCGCACATTGGCGGTCATCTCTTCGACGGCGGCAGAGGCCTCCTCGGAGGCGGCGGCCTGCTGGCTGGAGCCGGCGGAGAGCTGCTCGGCGGTCGCGGCCGACTGCGAGGAGCCGGACGCCACCTGATGGGCGGACTCGCGGATCGAGATGACCGTCTCGTTCAGCTTCACCCGCATCTGGCAGATCGTCGTGAGAAGATCGCCGATCTCGTCGTTCTGCCTCACCCGAATACGCTCGGAAATGTCACCGCCGCCGATCTTGCGCGCGTGGTGCATGGCCAGATTCAGACCGCGCGAGATCGACAGGGCCAGCCAGAGCGCGGCGCCGGTGCCGAGCAGCAAGCCGAGGCCGATCAGCACCAGCATCGTCAGGCGGGTCGTGCCGTACTGGTCCTGCGTGTCGCTCGCCAGCCCCTCGGCGACCTTGGTCTCGGCGGCGATCAGCTCGTCCATCTGCTTGATCGTCGCGAGGAGAAAGGGCCGTCCCTCGCCGGAATAAAGCGTGTTGGCGCTTTCCACGGACTTGGTCATGCCCAGCGCGCCGATCTTCTCGACCAAGGGCTTCAGGTCCGCCCAGTTGCCCATCTGCTCCTTTGCGTCGGCCGCCAAGGGCGTGTCCTCGGCGGCGGCGAGATAGGCGTTCATGCCTTCGTCGAACGCCTTGAAGCTGGTCTGGAAGACATCGAACGCCGCGGCCCCGCGCGCCTTGTCCGGTTCCCCCGTCGCGACCTTCAGCCGGTACATCATCTGAGGCAGACCGAGCCGGGCCGCGGAGGCGGCGTCGCGCAGCCGGTCGTTAGAGCCCTCCGTCCTGATGCGCTCGCGCGCCAGGCGGAAATCCTCGGTCAGCTCGTCTACCAGCGGAACGGCCTTCTGCGCGAACAGCTCGTTGGCGCGCGTCGTGGTGTTCTCTTGGATCAGGTCCATGGTTTTGTTCACCATGCCCTGCCAGGTCTGGATCGCCGCCAGAACGGCATCGGCCGTCGCGGGAGTGCCGACCGCGTCCGGCGTCAGGGCGTCGCGATAGCCCTTCATGATCGAGAGCTCGTCGGCCAAGCCCTTCTCGATCGAGGCGCGGACCTCCGCCATTTCGGAATCGTCCTTGGAGGCCAGCATCCGGTTGACGCTGCGGCCGATGTTCTGCATCCCGCGCGCCGCGTCCTCGACCCGCTTGGTCTGGGCATAGGGGCGCGAGACGAAGGTCTGCATGTTCTCGTTGGAGAGCTGCAGCCCGTGCAGCCCGTAATAGCCCGTGCCTCCCATCAAGGCGAGAACGCCGGCGAACGCGGTGGCAAGCTTGAGCTTGATGGTGAGGCGCATGGGCGTCGTCCGCGATAGAGAAAGCTATCACGGGATGATGATATGGGTCGGTTGCCTTTGAGCTAAGGTGAACGTGTGGCCCCTCAACAATCGCGTGCGATCGGATGCGGCATTTCGCCGCCAACCCATTGACCGCTCGCAAGAACGCGACGGGTCCACCAGCGATGCCACTCTTCAAGCCCATCAGACCGGTCGCGAAACCGGGCGCCGCGCTCTCAGACAGGTAGGCTCGGGTTCGCGCCGGGGCGCGACCTCAGTCGCGCTTGGCGGATACTTTGGCCACGATGGGCGCAGCGGTCGGGGTCACGTCAGGGCACTTCGCCAAATTGGCGCGGATCATGGTCAAGCCGGCGGTGATGCGAACGAGGTCTTCGCGATCGATCCCCTTGGCCATGGCCTGGTAGATTTCGGTCAGGGTCGGTTCGAGATCGGCCACCACCTTGGCCGCGTTGTCTGTCGGCTCGACGAGCTTGAGACGTCGGTCGCCCGGGTCCTTCTTGCGCTCGATGAGCCCGAAGGATTCCAACCGATCGAGATAGACCGACAGCGTCATGGGCTCGATTCCCATGCGCTCGGCCAGGACGACCTGCCGGGTGCTTTGATGCCGCATGACATAATCCAGGGTCCTGATCTCACCCGGCGTCAAGCTTACGCTGCCTCCCTTGAGATGCCGCTCGGTCACTTGGCGAAGAGCCAGGGCGGTCTCAATCAGGAGGAACCAGAGAAGTATTTCCGGTGATTGGCTGGAAAGCGAATGCATCATGACCAATATCTCGATAAACCAGGCAATTTTACCCTGGAGTTATAATAAGGTGCGAGAAAAACCTCATCGCGCGAAAGATTTTACTAAGCGATCCAGCCATATTGTCGCAGGCCGACCTTATGTTCGACTCATTGTAATCTTCAAGTTGTAATTTGATAACTTACCACTTGGCAATACAGGCTGGCGCCAGCCCCTCATTGCCGTGGACGCCACCGGTCGCGAACGGCTCGCTCTCGTCTCATAGGCGGCAATTCAGCGGTGCTGCGCGGTTCCGGGGCGGCGATGTCGACGCGGCGCACTCAGCGGCGGGCCGGCGCGCGGCGGAAGCGGGCTTCGGTTTTGGGTCTCGGGCGGGCGGGCGCAGGGGCCGGCGGGCGAGGACCGGTATCGGCATTTCGTCGGGAGTGCCCGGCCCCGGACGCGCTGTCCGGGGCCGGGCGGCTTTTCAGCTAAGCGTTGCGACGACTTCGCGGGCGGCGGCGAGCGTCGTGTCCACGTCGAGATCGGAATGCGCGAAGGAGACGAACAGGTTCTCGTAGGCGCCGGGGTGGAACAGGATGCCGCGCTCGATCATGCCAAGCCACCAGCGGCGGAACATGTCCTGGTCGGCATGGCGCTCGGCGTCGCGGTAGTTGTGGATCGGGGCGTCGGAGAACCAGACCTGAAGCACGGGGCCGAGGCCGACCACATGCGCCGGCAGGCCGCTCGCCTTGAAGATCTCCTCCAGCCCATGGCGCAGCCGGTCCGACACGGCGTAGAGGCGCTCGTAGGCGCCGGGCTCGTTCAGCTCGTCCAGCGTGGCGTTGGCTGCGGCCACCGCGATGCCGTTGGCGGTGTAGGTGCCGGCGAGCGAGACCGTGCCGTCCGACACGAGATCCATGATCTCGCGCCGACCGCCCACCGCCGCGACGGGGAAGCCACCGCCCAGGCCCTTGGCGAAGACGGAGAGGTCGGGCGTGATGCCGAAGACGCCCTGCGCGCCTGCAAGGCCGAGGCGGAAGCCGGTGATGACCTCGTCGAAGATCAGGACGATCCCGGCCTCGGCCGTCATCTCGCGCATCGCCTCGAGATAGCCGGGCAGGGGCAGGATGCAGCCGGTGTTGCACATCATCGGCTCGGTGAGCACGGCGGCGATCTCGTGGCCCTGCTCGGCGATGACGCTGCGCAGCGCCTCCGCGTCGTTCCAGGGCAGGATGATGAGGTTCTCTTCCACGCCCTTGGGTAGGCCCGGACCCTGCGGCACGGGAACGGGGCGCGCGTCCGGCCCCGCCGTCTCGATCTTGGGATGCTTGCTCCAGTAAACGCCGTCGGAGAAGCCGTGATACATGCCCTCGAAGCGCACGATCTTGCGCCGTCCGGTATAGGCGCGGGCGAGGCGCGTGGCGTAGAGAACGCCCTCCGTGCCGGTATTGGACAGGCGCACGCTCTCCACGCTCGGCACGGCGGCGATGATCTTGCGGGCGAGATCGGCCTCGGCCGCCGCCGGCAGCGCGAAGACGGTGCCCACATTCTCGATCTGCTCCACCACGGCGCGCGTGACGCGCGGCGGACGGTGGCCGAGGATCATCGGCCCAAGCCCCAGGAGATAGTCGACATAGTCGTTGCCGTCGGCGTCGATCACATGCGAGCCGCTGCCGCTGGTGACGAAGAGCGGATAGGGCTCCCAGCCCGACCAGGTGGCGCGGGCGGTCGAGTTGACGCCGCCGGGAATGACCTCCTGCGCGCTGGCGAAGAGGCTGGCGCTGGTGTCGGTGCGGCGCTGGAGCTTGAGGGCGATGTTCAAGGCTGTTCTCCGTAGGGGGCCGGGCGGCTTTGCCCGTTCGTCCTGCCGCCGCCGGATCGTCGGCGGCCGGGCGGGTCTGATCCACCCTCTGCATTTGCCGTGCCAAGTCCGGCATGGCTCTGGGCCCCAAGGGATTGCGCTAAGCGGTAGGCCTGACATCTCGGTATAGGCGACCACGCAACGCGGGGGCGGCTCCAAAAAATGGAGGGAATCGAAAAAGATCAACCTTACCAATAGGTTGATCCTCCGCCTGCCGGGGTGTCGCCGGCAGGGTGCCCGCTCTCCTCCAAAATTTGGAGGGCGGCTCGCGGGCCGATTTCGGCCGTCCGCCGCGCGCGCCCTTCGCGCCCGGCCTTTCCCTCACTTGGCACGGGCTTTGCCAAGGAAGGGTGAAAGGCGGCGCCTCCGGCCCGTGGCAAGGACGACATTCATGGGTTTCGACATCTTGTGCGACTTCGACGGCACGATCTCGCGCTCCGACGTGACCGATCTTCTTCTCGAACGGCTGGCCGTCCCCGGCTGGGAAGCGGTGGAAGCGTCGTGGGAGCGCGGCGAGATCGGCTCGCGCGAGTGCATGGCGCGCCAGGTGGCGCTGATCGACGCCTCGGCCGAAGAACTCGACGCGGTTCTGGAAGAAGTCGAGATCGATCCCGGTTTCCCCGCCTTTCTCGGCGCCGCGCTCAAGCTCGGCGCGCGGGTCAGCGTCGTCAGCGACGGGATCGACTACGCCATCCGCCGCGTCCTCGCCCGCCATGGCGTGCGCGGCCTGCCGGTTCTGGCCAACCGCCTCGTGGCGACCGGCGAGCGCTCCTATCGTCTGGAGCATCCCCACGCGGAAGCGGGCTGCGCCAGCGGCGCCGGCACCTGCAAATGCGCCGTCGCTGGCCATCAGGCGACCAGCCGGCGCATCCTGATCGGCGACGGGCGCTCGGATTTCTGCGGCAGCGGCGCGGTCGAGCTGGTGCTCGCCAAGGGCGCGCTCGCCTCCCATTGCGAGGATCTCGGCCGCCGGCATGTCGCCTTCACCAGCTTCGACGAGCTGACGGCGCAGCTTGCCCAGATTGTCGATCTCCTGCCGCCGCTGGAAAGGCGGGCGACGGAGGCCGCGTGATGCGCCGCGCGCCCATGCGCCTTCTCGATCTCGACGGCAGCCTGCCGGATCAGGCGCCGCTGGCCGAGCGCCTGCGCGACGGGCGGGCCGAGCGGATCGATCTCAAGGCCTTGGGCAACCCGCTCCGGCTCTGGTCCTCGGGCCGCGACTGGCGGCGGCTGGAAGCGGCGCTGGCGACAAGCGAACGCGGCGGCCCCGCGCCCTTTCTCACGCTGTTCGGCTCGGGCGACTATCACCATGTCTCGGCGGCACTGATCGCCCGCGCGCCGGGTCCGCTCAGCGTCGTGCATTTCGACAATCACCCCGACTGGTGCCGCTGCTTTCCCGCCCGCCATTGCGGCGGCTGGGTGAACATGGCCTTGGCGCAGGATCATGTGCAGCGCGTCGTGACCATCGGCCCCTGCGCCGACGATCTCCACCGGCCCGACCGCAAGGGCGCCAATCTCGAGGCGCTGTCGGACGGCCGGCATCAGGTCTTCGCCTGGCGCCGCGCGCCGACGCCGACGCGCAAGAGCGTGTCCGACGGGCCGGGCCATCGCGTCCGGTCCGGCGAGATCCACTGGCGCAATGTCGAGGCCGAGAATTTCACCTGCTTCATGGACGAGCTGATCGCCTCGCTGCCGCCCGGCCGGGTCTGGATCACCGTGGACAAGGACGTTCTGGCCCCGAGCGAGGCCGTCACCAATTGGGACCAGGGCCAGATGCCGCTGGCGCGCGTGATCGAGGCGATCGGTATGATCGGGCAGGCGCGCGAAATCGTCGGCGCCGACATCTGCGGCGACCATGCCCCCGCCCGCCATCGCCATCCCATGAAGCTCACCGAGGCGTGGATGGACCAGCCGCGCGGCGGGCCGCCCGGTGGGCCGGACGTCGCGCTGGCCTGCAACGGCGAGGCCAACCGACGTCTCGTGGAAGCGTTGGAGGCTTTCGCATGAGCGGACTCGCCGCGCCCCTGGTGCTGGGGTTGACCGTGATCCTCGATGTCGGCGGCCAGATTCTCTTCAAGACCGGGCTCGACGGATCGGACGAGACCGACACGGCGCAGCACGAAAAGGTTGGCCTCGTGCGCCGCGTTCTCGGCTCGCCGCAGATCGCGGCCGGCGTCGGCCTCTATGCCGTCGAGTTCGTCGCCTGGCTCTTCGTCCTGTCGCACATGGATCTCTCGGTCGCCTTCCCGATCGCCACCCTTTCCTATGTCGGCGTCGTCCTGGCGAGCCGGCTCTTCCTGGGCGAGGCGGTGCCGCCGCGCCGCTGGATGTCCACCCTACTCATCGCCGCCGGCGCGGCGCTTGTCGGAGTCAGCGCATGAACGCTTCCTTTCACAACGGCCTGTCTCCCGACGAGGGCTTCGCTTTTCCCGGCGGCGACGCGGCGGTGCTGCTGATCCACGGCCTCGGCGGCACGCCCGCCGAGATGAAGCTGGTCGGCCGGCGCATTTCGCAGGCAGGCTTCGCCGTTCACGGGCTGCGCCTGCCCGGCCATTGCGGCACGGAGGCCGATCTCGTCGCCACGCGCTGGACGGACTGGCTGCGCGCGGCGGTGGAGGCGGCGGAGCGCCTCAGCCAGCGCTACGAGCGGGTCTTCGTCGGCGGCCTGTCCATGGGCGCGCTGCTCTCGCTCATGGTGGCGTCGGAGCTCGGCGAGCGCATCTCCGGCACGCTGCTTTACTCGCCGACGCTCTTCTACGACGGCTGGAGCATTCCGCGCACGCGCGTTCTCCTGCCCTCCGTCATGGCGCTCGGTCTTGGCCGGTTCGCGCGCTTTCGCGAGAGCTACCCTTATGGGCTGAAGGACGAGCGGCTGCGCGCCAAGATCGTCGCGGCCATGCGCAAGGGGAACAGCGCCGAAGCCGGCCTTCTCGACACGCCCGGGCGCAGCATCCACGAGATCATGAAGCTGATCCGCGTGGTGAAGAAGCGCCTGCCGGGCATCAAGACGCCCGCACTCGTGGTGCAGGCGAGCGAGGACGATGTCAGCAGCCCGCGCAACGCCGGCTATATCGCCCGCCATCTCGGCGGCCCGGTGGAGCTGCAGCTTCTCTACGACAGCTATCACATGATCACCGTGGACCAGGAGCGCGACACGGTCGCCGACGTTTCGGTGAACTTCATGCGCCGCCTGGGCGCGCCGACCGCCCTGCCGCAGGCCGAAGCCGGGGTGTTCCTGTGAGCGCGAGCTTCACGCTGCACGCCAGCGTCGAGGAGATCGGCCGGGAGGCGTGGGAGGGCTGCTTCGGACGCGAGCCCGAGAATTTCGATTTCTATCGCGCCTGCGAGGCGGCGGGGCCGCCGGGCTTCACCTGGTTCTACGCCGTGCTGCGCGACGCTGCCGGCGTGCTCGCCATCGTGCCGGGCTTCGGCACGCGCTACCGCGTGGACACGACCCTGCAGGGGGGCCTGCGCCGCTTCACGGACCGGCTGCACCGGCTGGTGCCCTTTCTGATGGAGCTGAACCTCTTCGCGCTCGGCTCGCCGGTCGCGGAAGTCTGTCATGTCGGCTTTTCGCAGCGTGTGCCGGTCGGCGGGCGCGAGGCCCTGCTCGGCCAGCTGGTGGATGCGGCGCGGGGCGAGGCCGCCCGGCGCGGCTATGGTCTCTTCGCGGTGAAGGACGCGGCGGAGCGCGACGAGGCCTTATGGGCGCCGATCGCCGCGCGCTCGGGCTTCGCGCTTCTGCCGGGCCTGCCGACCGCCAGCCTCGATCTGCCCTTCCGCTCGGTGGACGATTATCTCGCAACGCTCGGGCGCAACATGCGCCGCGACCTTCGGCGCAAGCGCAAGGCCTTTGCCGGGGTGCGCGTCGAGCGCCGCCGCAACATCGACGATTTCGCCGACGAGGTCTACGCGCTCTACTGCCAGACCGTGGACAACAGCGAGCTTCAGTTCGAGCATCTGCCGCGCGACTATTTTCCCGCCATGCTCCGCCATCTGGCGCCGCAGGCCGCGATGGTGCTCTATTTCCACGAGGAGCGGCTGTTCGGCTTCAATTTCGTGATCGAAACCCCCGAGCGCCTGATCGACAAGTATATCGGCATGGACTACGCCGTGGCGCGGACCCTGAATTTCTACTTCAACAGCTGGATGGTGAACGTCGCTTGGTGCATCGAGAACGGCGTGCCGGTCTACCAGAGCGGACAGGCCTTCTACGGGCCGAAGCTTCGGCTGGGATGCCGCCTGTCGCCCAACGGCCAGTATTTCCGCCATCGCAACAAGCTGGTGAACGCGATCCTGCTCCAGGTGGCGCGCGTCGTGCGGCTCGACCGGTTCGACCCTGCGATCGCCGATCTGGTGGAGGCCGACCGCGAGGAGGCCGATCATCAGGAAGCCCATCATCGCGGGGCGACGTTCGCGGGGAAGGGCGCGTGAGCGCGACGCCCCATGCGGCTAGCGAGGCGCGGCCGTCCCGGCTCCTGCGTCAGTTTTTGGCCTGGGGCGCGCTGATCCTGTTCGAGACCCTGGCGCAGGTGGCGCTGAAGGAAGCGGGCGAGGGCCTGTCGGGCGTCGCCTTCGGTCGCCCCTGGCTGGCGGCGGCGCTGCATGAGCCCTGGGTGCTGGCGGCGGCCTGCGGCTATATCGGCGCGTTCCTCGCCTGGATGACCATCCTCGACCGGATGCCGCTGTCGCGCGGCTTTCCCATGAGCTCGCTGGTGACGGTCGCCATCATCGCCGCTTCGGTTCTCGTGTTCGGCGAGACGCTGGACGGCTGGCGCCTCGCCGGCATCGCCCTAATCCTCTCTGGCCTCGCCCTGATGGGGAACGAGGAGGCGTGAGGGCAGACAAGGTCCGGCGGCTCTGGCGCGACTCGATCCGGTGGAAGCTGGTGGCGGCGCTGGTGGCCGTCAGCGTCCTGCCTATGCTCATCACCTCGCAGATCGCCGCCTCCGTCGTGTCGGCGACCTACACGGAGAATGTCGAGACCTGGCTGTTCCAGATCGGCCGCTTCTTCCTCGCCAGCGTGAAGCGCGGCGGCGAGGACATCGCGCCGGCGCTCAACACGCCCGAAACGCGCCATCGCATTGAGAAGATGGCGGCCAAGACGCGGGCCGGCAACTCGGTCGGCAACGAGCAGCCCTTTCTCAACGCGCTCGGCTTCGACCTCCTGACCCTGCGCGAGACGAACGGCCGGCTGCTTTACTCCAACCTGCCCTTCGAGCAGCTGAAGCGCCTGCCCTTCGAGGGCGGGAACGACGTCTATCTCTTTCGCGGCGGCGGGCGCACGGTGATCATGACCGGGCACGAGCGCCAGGTGGAAACGCCGACCGGGCCGGTGGAGGTCTTCGCCGGCGCCTTTCTCGATGATTCCTTCATCAAGGACATCGGCACGATCGGCTCGCTCGACCTCACCCTCTACTACCCGATCGACGGCAAGTTCCGGCCGGTCTATTCCTCTTCGTCCAATGTCGTGCCGGCGCCGGACGCCGACACGCTGGCGGCGCTGGTCGGCCTGCCGCGCGGCAGCTATATCGACCGCACGGGCAGCACTGAAGGCTCCTCGATCGGCATCCTGATCCCGGTGCGGGACGGTGACCGGCTGGTGGGCGTCGTCGCCTGCTCGCTGGAGGTCGATCTCGGCGGCGTGCCGATCGCCGGCACCAATGCGCTGCTCTGGGTCATCTTCGCCACCGGCATGGGCTTGGCCGTCGTGGTCGGCATCGCGCTGTCCGGCTTCGTCACGCAGCGCGTCGCCCGGCTGGCGGAGGGCGTCGGGGCCGTGGCGGCGGGCGACTTCTCGCAGCAGATCCCGGTTCAGGGAAACGACGAGCTGGACCGGCTCGTCGCATCGTTCAACGCCATGTCTCTGCAACTCCAGGACTATCGCCAGCTTCAGGCGCGCCTGCGCCGCAAGGAGCGCTTCGCGACCTTGGGCGAAGTTGCGGCCGGCTTCGCGCACGAGGTGCGCAACCCGCTCGGCATCATCAAGACCACGGCCGAGCTCGTGCAGCGGCGCACGGAACTCGCCGAAGCCGACCGGCGGCGCCTCGGCTATGTCGCGGAAGAGGTGCGCCGCATCGACCAGCTGATCCGCGATTTCCTCGTCTTCGCCCGCCCCGCCCAGCGCACCAGCACGCTGACCGCGAGCGAGCTGGTGGAGCGCGCGCTCGGCTTCTGCCGCGAGGAGATCGAGCGGCGCGGCGTCGCGCTCGACATTCAAGACCGCTCGCGCGGCGCGCTGGTGACGGTGGATCTCGACCAGATGGCGCAGGCCTTCCTGAACCTCGTGCTCAACGCGCTGGCGGCGATGGAGGAGGGGTCCGAAGCTGCCGACGGCACCTCCGCCAAGCCCAAACGCCTTCGCATCGAGATCGGCCCCGTGGCGGGCGCCAACCTGCCGATCCGCCTCACTGATACCGGGCCGGGCATTCCGCCCGAGCTTCTGGAGCGCGTCTTCGATCCCTTCGTCACCACCAAGGCCCAGGGCACGGGCCTCGGCCTTGCGACTGTCTTTGCGATCGTGGAAGGTCATGGCGGGTGGATCGAGGCCCGGAACGCTCCGCAGGGAGGCGCGGTCTTCGAGCTGACGCTTCCCGTCGCCGCCCCCGCAATGGCCGCCCCCGCAGCGCAAGAACTGGACCGATGACGCACACGATCCTGATCGTCGACGACGAGGAAAGACTGCTGGACGTCCTGGGCGGCATGCTGGAAAATCTTGGCTACGAGGTTCTCCAGGCCGTGGGCGCGCCCGCCGCCCTCGCGCAGCTCGGCGCCCAGCCCGTCGATCTCGTGCTGACCGACCTGCGCATGCCCGGCATGAGCGGGCACGATCTTCTGGTCGAAATCCGCCGCACGCACCCCATCCTGCCCGTCGTGGTGATGACCGCCTTCACCACGGTTCGCGACGCCGTGCAGATGATCAAGGACGGCGCCTTCGACTATATCGGCAAGCCGATCGAAGTGGAGGAGCTGGAGGCGACGGTGGCCAACGCGCTGCGCCTGCACGACGCGCTGCGCGACAACGACCGGCTGCGCCGCGAGCTGGAAGGGCGCTACCGCGTCGAGGGCCTCGTCGGCATCTCGCCCGCCATGCAGGACGTGACCAAGGCCATCGCCGAGGTCGCGCCTTCGCGCACCACGGTTCTCGTCACGGGCGAAAGCGGCACGGGCAAGGAGGTCGTGGCGCGCGCCATCCACTTCAACGGCCCGCGCCGGGGCAAGCCCTTCGTCGCCGTCAACGCCGCCGCCATCCCCGAGCAGCTTCTGGAAAGCGAGTTCTTCGGCCATGTGAAGGGCGCCTTCACGGGCGCCAGCGCCAACCGGGTCGGCCGCTTCGCGCAGGCCGACGGCGGCACGCTGTTTCTGGACGAGATCGGCGACATGCCGCTGGCGCTTCAGGCCAAAATCCTTCGCGTCTTGCAGGAGCGCCAGTTCGAGCCGGTCGGCAGTTCGCACACGCGCCATGTCGACGTGCGCATCGTGGCCGCCACCAACCGGAACCTCGGCGCCATGGTTGCCGAGGGCACGTTCCGCGAAGACCTGTTCTATCGCCTCGCTGTCTTCCCGATCGCACTGCCGCCGCTGCGCGAGCGCCGGGAGGACATTCCGCTGCTGCTGCGCCGCTTCGCCGAGGAGATCGGGCCGCAGGTCGGCCGGCGCGCGGTGAGCTTCAGCCCGGAGGCGGAGGCACTGCTCATGCGCTACGACTGGCCGGGCAACATTCGCGAATTGCAGAACTGCGTGGAGCGCTCGCTCCTTTCCTCGCGTGGCTCCACGATCGGGGCGGGCGACCTGCCGCCCTATGTCGAGCAGCGCCCGGCCGCCGCGCGCGAAGGCTTCGACAGCTTTCCCATGGATCTCGACGCGGCGCTGGACGGGTTCGAGCGCGCGCGCATCCTCGCCGCGCTCAAGGAGACCAACGGCGTGCAGGTGGAAGCGGCGCGCCTTCTCGGCATCAGCGAACGCAGCCTCTGGCACCGCATCAAGAAGCAGGGGATCACGGTGACGAAGGCCGTGCTGGCCTAAGGCCCGCAATGCTCCGCCGGCTCGATCCAGTCGAGGCTTCGGGTCAAGGAACCTTGAACGAGAAGTCCACCTCGGCGCCGAGCGTGTTCTCGGCGTGGCCGTCGCGCCTGCCGTTGCCGGCGAGCGGGGTCTGGATCTCGTCGTAGATGGTGGTGGAAACGCCGGGCGTGAGCGGCACCTTCAGCGCCGTCGTGGCGCCGGCATAGAAGCGGCGCGAGGCGGGCACGGCGTCGCGCGCGTCGACGCCGGTCTTGAAGAAGTCTTCCGTGCCGAGCGTCAGGCGCGGGCCGACCGAGAAGGTCGAGCCGGAAAAGGCCGGCAGGACGAGGTCGCTGCCGAGCGTGAGATGCGCGCCCTGGCCGGAGCCCACATTGTCCAGCGCCTCGGCGCGCAGCCGCACGCGACCCTCGACCGGCCAATATTCCGCAAAGGCGCCGGCATCGGCCGCCAGCCGGTTCGACACGCGGCGCACGTCCCCCGCCGGGCCGAGCGAGAGGCCGTTCCAGTCCAGAAGCGCCCAACCGAAAGCGTCGTCCGGCGCGCCGAACCCTTCGGGCTCGTCGGCCCGGCGCAGCTCGATCGTGGACGGCAGGATCGAATTGTCGCCGCCGGTCGCGACCTCCGCGCTGAAGCCGAGCGTCGCGATCCAGCCCGGCGCGTTGGCCGCCTCGCCCGCGCCCTCCGCCGCATGGGCGGAGCTCGCCAGCGCAAGCCAGACCAAGGCGCAAGACAGCGATCCGATTCTGCGCATGAGCCCATCCTTTCCTCCGAAAGTATAAGAGGAAGGTGCCGCAAATGTGAACCGGCTTCGCCGCTCGCGAACGCGTCAGACGGCGAGGAAGCCGCCGTCCACCGGTAGAACCGCGCCCGACACCATGAGACCGTCGTCCGATAGGAGCATGGCGATGGCGCTCGCCACCTCCTCGGCCTCGGCGAAGCGGTTCATGGGATGGCGCACCATCATGGGCGCGCTCTTGACCGGGTCGCTCCAGGCGGCGACCGCCAGTTCGGTCAGCGTGATCGTCGGCGCCACGGCGTTGACGCGGATGCGGTGGGGGCCGAGCTCCTTGGCGAGGACGCGCGTCGCGCCCTCCAGCCCCGCCTTGGAGGCGGCATAGGCGAGATGGTCCTGAAAGCCGCGATGGCCGGCGATCGAGGTGATGTTGACGATGGCGCCGCCGCCGCCCGCCGCGATGCGCGCCCGGGCGAACTCCTGGCAGGCGATGAGCGCGGCGCGAAGGTTGATGCCGATCACGGCGTCGAACCCGGCATCGCTCATGTCGAGGACGCTTTCCAGAACGTTGATGCCGGCGCTGTTGATGAGATGGTCGGCGGTTCCCGCCTCGCGCATCGCGGCCCGGGTGGCGGCGGGGTCGGCGAGATCCACCTGGATCGTGCGTGCCCCGGTCTCCGCCCTCAGGCTGTCGAGATCGGCCTGCGTGCGGCTGAGCGCTACGACCTCCGCCCCCCGCGCGGCCATGAGCTGCGCGCAGGCGCGGCCGATCCCCTTGCCCGCTCCCGTGATGATGACGCTCTTGCCGGAAAACTGCATGGTGGACCTTTCGAAAGGGGAGGGGCCGGCGCGCCGCCGAGGCGGGCGCCGGGGAGGAAAGGGGGCGGGCGCCTCAGTGCACCGAGGCGGCATCCTCCGCCGCGCGGATCTCGCGGGCGGTGCGCTGGAGCGCCAGGAAGGCGGCGTGGCGACGCTCGTGCAGCGCGTGCGTCGCCGGGTTCGGCTCGCAGCGCGTGGCGACGCGCGACAGGGCGGGCATAGCGCTCGCGAGGTCGGGATGCTCGCCTGCCGCCACTGCGCCCAGCATGGCCGCGCCCAGCAGCACCGGCTCGGGGCATTCCGTCACCTCCACCACGCGGCCCGTGGCGTCGGCCAGAAGCTGGCGGGTGAGGGGGTGGACGCCCGCGCCGCCGCTGACGCTGATCGTCTCGACCGAGGCGCCGTGCGCGGCCTGCGTCTCGATGATCTGGCGCAAGCCGTAGCCGAGCGAGCAGAGGCCGGCGACGTAGAGCTGAACCAGCGAAGCCTCGCCATTGTCCATGCCGAGACCTGCCACCACGGCGCGCGCGTGCGGATCGGCGAAGGGCGCGCGATTGCCCAGGAACTCCGGCACGACATGCAGCCCCGCCGCCAGATGCACGGCCTCGCTGGCCGAACCGGAGCGCGCCAGCGCCTGTTCCGCCAGCCATTGCGGCAGCGCCTTGCCGGCACTGCCGGCGCGCGCTTCGAGCTCGCCATGCGCGGGGTGGAGCAGGAGCAGCTGGTCGATCGCCGCGCCGGCGGCGGACTGGCCGCCCTCGTTCAGCCAGAAGCCCGGCACCATGGCGGAAAAGTAGGGCCCCCAGACGCCTGGCACGAAGCGGGGCTCGCGCGTCGTCGTCATGGTGCAGGAAGAGGTGCCGAAGACATAGCCCAGACACGTCGTCGGATCGCCCGTGCCGCCGCTGGCCCCGACCGTGCCGAGACCCCCGGCATGGGCGTCGATCAGCCCGGCGGCGACCGGCGTGCCGGGCGAAAGGCCGAGATCGCGCGCGGCCTCCTCCGTCAGCCCCTCGCCCAGCGCCGTGCCGGGCTCTACCACACGGCGGCCGATGCGCTGGAAGCCCTGGTCGGCGAGATCGCCAAGCCCGATCTGGCGGAAATAGCTCTCGTCCCAGCCGCCCTCGCGGGCGAGATAGGTCCATTTGCAGGTGACGGTGCAGGCCGAGCGATCCCGCGCGCCGGTGGCCTTGAAGGTGAGAAAGTCGGTGAGGTCGAAGAAGTCGGCGGCTTGCTTATAGACCTCCGGCCGGTTCTCGCTCAGCCAAAGGAGCTTGGGCGTCTGCATCTCGGGCGAGATGCGGCCGCCGACATAGCGCAGGACCGGATGGCCCGCCGCGTTGATCCGCTCGGCCTGCTCCGTCGCGCGGTGGTCCATCCAGACCACGATGTCGCGCTCGGGATGGGAGGGGTCGCCGACCGGCAGGCCCTCGCCGTCCGGCCCCAGCACGACGAGCGAGCAGGTCGCGTCGAAGCCGAGCCCGGCGATCTCGACGGGGTCCACGCCCGCCTGCCGAACGGCCTCGCGCGCCGCCTCGCAGACGGCGCGCCAGACCTGCGCGCTCGACTGTTCGGCGATTGTGCCGCCTTCGCGGTGCATGTCGAGCGGCGCCCGGGCGAGCGACAGAAGCTGCCCCTCGGCCCCGAACACGCCCGCCCGCGCCGAGCCGGTGCCGACATCCACGCCCATCCAATATCTCGTCATGCCGGCCCTCGCTCCCCGCGACATTCTCGCCTTGTCTTAGACGCGGTCGAAATTGGTCGGCAAGACGATCATGTCGCGGATCGTCACGGTGCGCTTGCGCGTCAGCATATAGACGATGGCGTCCGCCACTTCGCTCGGGTCGATCAGGCTGCCCGACTCCTTGGCCTTGCGCAGGTTCTCCTCCGGCCAGTCGGCGAGGAGGGCCGAGACGACGGGGCCGGGCGAGACCTGGCCGACGCGCACGCCGTGCGGGATCATCTGCCGGCGCATGGTCTGCACGAAGCAGGTGACGGCCCATTTCGACGAGGCGTAGACCGGCTCCCAATAGGTGGGATAATGGCCGGCGATGGAGCAGGTGACGATGATGTCGCCGGTCTTGCGCTCCGTCATATGCGGCACGACGGCGTGGACGTTCTTGATCACGGCGTTGACGTTGAGGTTCAGCATCTTGTCGATGGCCTCGGGCGTCGTCTCCGTCAGGTCGCCGCCGATATAGGTGCCGGCATTGCAGTAGAGAATGTCGATGTGATCGACCTTCTGGAGGATCTCCGGCACCATGGCGGTGCAGCTTTCCGCGTCGAGAAGGTTGGTGACCTGCGCGACGGCCCGCTCGCCGAGTTCGGCCACCAGATCGTTCAGCGCCGTCTCGTTCCAGTCCACCATCACGACCGTCGCGCCCTCGCCAAGTAGCGCCCTGGTGGTGGCGAGGCCGATCCCCGAGGCGGCCCCGGTGATGACGGCGACTTTGCCGCTAAGCTGTTCCGACATTCTTTCTCTCCTGCTGATGCGTGTTGGGGGTTCGGGAGGGCCGGTCAGCGCCATTCGCGACCGATATAGATGGCCAAGAGGATGATGCCGCCCTTGATGACGTCCTGCAGATACGGGTTGATGCCCATGAGGTTCAGGCCGTTGTTGAGGATGCCGAGCAGCACCGCGCCGATCAGCGTGCCGAGGATCAGGCCGCGCCCGCCCGAGATCGCCGTGCCGCCCAGCACCACGGCGGCGATGGCGTCGAGCTCGAAGCCGATGCCGGCATTGGGCTGGCCGCTCATCAGGCGCCCGGTCAGGATCACCGCCGCGAGCGAGGAGGTGAGGCCGGATATGGCATAGACCGTGAGCTTCACCCGCCGCGTCTTGACGCCCGAAAGCTGCGCCGCCAGCTCGTTGCCGCCCAGCGCATAGACATGCCGCCCGAAACCGGTGCGCTGCAGGAGAACGAAGGCGATCGCATAGATCACCACCATGATGATGACGGGCACCGGCACGATGCCGACCCGGCCGATGCCGAACCAGGAAATCCAGCTTGGAATGCCCGAAACGGGATAGCCGCCGGAGTAGATGAGCGCGAGGCCGCGCGCCATGCCCATGGTCGCCAGCGTCACGATGATCGCCGGCATGCGGCCCCAGGCGACGAGGAAGCCGTTGGCAAGGCCGATGCCGAGACCCAGCGCGAGGCCGAGCGGCAGCGCGGCTGCGGCGGGCAGGCCCGAATTGACGATGAGTCCCGCCGACACCGTGCCGACCAGCGCCATCACCGCGCCGACCGAAAGGTCGATGCCCCCGGTCAGGATCACGAAGGTCATGCCGACGGCGAGAACCGCCACGATCGAGACCTGCCGCAGCACGTTGAAGAGATTGCTGACACTAAAGAAATTGTCGCTCGCCAGCCCCATCAGGCAGGAGACGACCACGAGGCCCGCCAGCGGCAGGACGAGCGGCGAATGGAGAAAGGACCCGAAATTGGCGCGCCAGTCGCGGCTGGTCGCCTGTGCTTCAATCGACATGTTCGACCCTCCCGGTCGTAGCAAAGGTCATGATCTGTTCGGCATTGATCGCTTCGCCCTCGACGGTGGCGACGATGGCGCCGGAGCGGAAGACGCAGACGCGGTCGCTCATCCCTATGACCTCCGGCAGTTCGGAGGAGATCATGATGATCCCATGCCCCTCCGCCGCAAACGCGCGCATCAGCGTGTAGATCTCGGCCTTGGCGCCGACATCGATGCCGCGCGTCGGCTCGTCGAAGATGAGAACCTTCATCTGATGGTTGAGCCAGCGGGCGATGACCACCTTCTGCTGGTTGCCGCCCGACAGCGTGTCGACGCGCGCATGCGGCCCCTGCGCCTTGACGCGCACCTGACCCATGGCGGCCTCGGTCGCGGCCACCTCGCGCTTGCGGTCGATGAACCAGTGGTTCCGGCGGTACTTGCCGTAATTGTTGAGCGAGATGTTCTGCAGGATCGAGAAGGAGGTGATGAGCCCCTGTTCTTTCCGGCTTTCCGGCAGGAGGCCGATGCCCTGCGCCAGCGCCTCGTCCGGCCCCGACAGGCGCGCCTTTCGCCCGTCGATCTCGAGTTCGCAGCGCGCAGCCGAATGGGCGCCGAGCATGGCGAGCACGGTCTCGGTGCGGCCCGAGCCGACGAGGCCGGCAAAGCCCAGGATCTCGCCGCGCCGCAGCTGGAAGCGCGAGACGGGGCCGCCCTTCTTCAGCTGAATCGCTTCCACCGCCAGCATGAGCGGGGCGCCCGCGTCTCGCGCGGGCTTTGGCGGAAAGTTCTGTTCCAGCCGGCGGCCGACCATCATCTCCACCAGCCGGTCGTTGTCGATCTCGCTGACGGCGCATTCGGCGACGAACTGCCCGTCGCGCAACACGGTGATCCGGTCGCAGATCTCGAAGATTTCCTCCAGATGATGCGAGATGAAGACCACGGCGACGCCCTGGCGGCGCAGCTCGCGCATGACCTTGAACAGATGTTCGGTCTCGGACGGGGTGAGCGTCGCGGTCGGCTCGTCCAGCACCAGGATACGCGCGTCGAGAAGAAGCGCCTTTGCGATCTCGACGAATTGCTGCTGGGCGACCGAGAGCCGGTTCACCGGCACGCCCAGCGGCACCTCGACGCCGAGCCGGGCCATGACCTCGCCCGCCCGCATTCGCATGGCGCGCCGGTCGAGCAGCCGCAGAGGGCCACGGATCTCCCGCGCCAGAAACATGTTCTCGACCGCGTTCATATGCGGGATCAGGCTGAATTCCTGGAAGACGATGCCGATGCCGGCCTCGATCGCCTGATCGTAGTCGGCGAACTGGCGCAGCTCGCCGTCGATGCGGATCGTGCCCTCGTTGGGCTTCAGAATGCCGCAGAGGATCTTCATCAGGGTCGACTTGCCGGCGCCGTTCTCGCCGAGCAGCGCATGGACCTCGCCGGCGCGAACCGTCAGGTCGATGCCATGCAGGACCTCGATGCGGCCGAAGCTCTTCTTGATTCCCCGAAGTTCCAGCATGTTCGCTCCCATCGTGCCGAGGAGCCCCCGCCGCCCGTAAGCGGCGGAGGCGGGGCGGCTTACCAGCTGAAGTCGGCGGCGTTCTTGGAGTCCACGACGCGCACGTCGATCGGCACTTCCTTGGGCACCACGCGCGCGCCCCACTTCTGCGCCAGCGCCATCGCGAGGCCGACGCGGACCTGATCGCGCGGGAACTGCGCGGTGGTCTCGATGAAGGGCGTGCCGTCGGCCACCGCCTTCACCGCTTCCGGCGCGCCGTCCACGGAGGTCAGCTTGATGTCGCGGCCCGAGCCTTGGATGGCGGCGAGCGCGCCCATGGCGCCGCCGTCGTTCACCGAGAAGATGCCGGCGAGGTTGGGGTGCGATTGGATCATGTTCTCGACGACGCCGAGCGCGACCGAGCGGTCCTGGCGGCCGTTCTGCGTGTCCACCAGCTTGATGCCGGAGAACTCGCCGAGCGCGGCCTTGCAGCCCTCGACGCGCTGCAGGATCGGGATCACCGGAATGCCGTCGAGAATGGCGACCTCGCCCTGGCCCTTCAGCGACTCGCCGAGATACTTGCAGGACATGTAGCCGGCGTCGCGGTTCTTGGAGCCGACGAACGTGTCCACCGGGCCGTTGGCATTGGCGTCCACCGCCACGACGATGACGTTCTGCGCTTTCGCCGCCTGAACGGCGGCCTCGATGCCGGCGCTGTCGGTCGGGTTGAGCAGGAGAATGTCGATCTTCTGCTGCAGCATGTCCTCGACGTCGGAGATCTGCTTGGCGACGTCATGGCCGGCGTCGGTGACGACCACATCGGCGCCGATGCTGGCGGCGGCCTCCTTCAACGCCTCCTGCATGGAAACGAAATAAGGATTGTTCAGCTCCTGGAACGTCATTCCGATCTTGAGCTTGGGCGCGGTCTGCGCGCTGGCGGGCACCATGGAGGCGGCAAGGGCTGCCATGGACACGGCGAGAAGGGTCGATCGAAGCATGTTAAGTCCTCCCGGGCTTGGTTTGCGGACGCGTCCGCTCGTTTCCGGCAGCGTGAAGCTGCGGATGGGTGAAGGTCGGTGGCTGGAGGCCGGCGGTCAGCTGGCCGTGGCGAAGGCCTCGTTGGCCGCGAAATTGGCGCGAAACTGCGAGGGCGAGAGGCCCTTCAGCTTCAGGAAATGACGGTTGAAATTGGAGAGGTTGGAAAAGCCGACCTCGAAGCAGATGCTGGCGATCGAGGCGTTGGGCTCGGTCAGGAGCATCTGGCAGGCGAGGTCGATGCGAAGCTGGTTGCGGTAGCGCACCAGGGTCGTGCCGGTGTGGCGCTTGAAGGCGCGCGAGAAGACGCTGGGGCTCTGACCGACGATCTCGGCGAGATCGCCTTCCTCGACGCTCTGCGTGAGATGTTCGCGCAGATGCGCCAGCGCCCGGTTGATGCCGCTGTCCTTGGTCTGCGACAGGTTGGGCTCGAAGCTGAGGCTGGCCAGGACCTCGTGCTCGCCGGCCTGAAGATGGTCGAGCACTTCCCAGAACAGGGCGATGCGCCTCAGGCCCTGCGCGTCCACCAGACGGCGCATGAGCGGCGTGACGGCGGCGCTGGTGGCGTCATCGAACAGGAGCCCGCGCCGCGAGCGCTCCAGAAGCGGGCGCAGCGCCTGCATCTCGGCGATGGCGCCGCTCGCCCCTTCGATGAAGCTCTCGGGAAACTGCACGACGATGGTGCGCACCGGCACGCTGTCGCCCTCGGCGATGTCGCTGATCCAGTTCTGCGGCAGATTGGGGCCGGTCATGATGAGCTGGCCGGGCGAGAACCGGCCGGCGAAGTCGCCGATATAGTAGCGGCCGGAGGTCGCGACGACGAGGTGGATCTCGTATTCGGGGTGGTAGTGCCAGCGCACGGTGCGGAACGGATAGCCATGCATCCAGGCCGCGAAGGACTCGCCCTTGCGAATATGCACGAGTTCCAGATCAGGCTGCATGACCGCGCTCCTCCCCAGCCGCGTCGCCCCTTTCGGGCCTGTCGAGCCGCGAGGTCTCCCAACCTGCGGGTCCGAACAATCGGCAAGGGGACCATAGGGCCAGCTGTTGCCGGGCCGCTACATCGGGACGATCAAGACATCGATACTTTTTTGGCCGATCGGGGTCGAAAAAGCGGGAAGAGGGCTTCGCATCGTTCGAGCAGGCGAGGCCGCATCCCATACGGCAGGCGGCTTTGCTCGTGCTATCTCGGGCGGTTGCGAAGACAAACTGGTGGTAAGGGGCCTAAGAGTTTTTCTGAGAGCGAAAACGCAACTGCAAAAATCGGGCACTTTCGCCTTGTACTTTTTCGCAACTGCGTTGCCCCAGGCTGCCTGGTTAGGGCGAGCGCGAAAGCGAGGGGCGCGCGGCGGGTTTCAGATCATCGCCATCAGGGCCTCGGCCGGGCCCTGCTCGCGCTCCGGCTTGGGCCGCGCCGACGTCCGCCGCGCCTCGGCCTCGATCCGAGCCAGCGAGGCCTCGGGCGAGAGTGGCCTGTCGAAGAGATAGCCCTGGCCCTGGTGGCTTCCGGCGGAGGCGACGATCTGGCGATGCTCTTCCGTCTCGACGCCTTCGGCGACGATGGTGAGGTTCAGCCGGCGCGCGAGATCGCAGGTGCCCGCGATGATGGCGATGCCTTCCTCTCGATGCGACCTGCTGCGCAGGAAGGACTGGTCGATCTTGATCTTGTCGAAGGGAAAGCGCCGGAGATAGCTGAGCGAGGCATAGCCCGTGCCGAAATCATCGAGCGAGATGCGGCAGCCCATGGCCCGCAGCGCGTGAAGCACGGCGAGCGCCCGCTCGTCGTTCTCGATCAGCGTGCTTTCGGTGATCTCGATTTCCAGGCGCTCGGGCTCCAGCCCATGCCGGGCAAGACTGGCGGTCGTGTGCTGCACCAGGAGCGGATCCACCAGCTGGTCGGCCGAGACGTTGACCGCGACGAAGGTCTCGGTGGGGAAGCGCGCCGCCTGCCGGCAAGCCTCCTCGATCACCCAAAGGCCGACCATGGCGATCTGGCCGCTTTCCTCCGCCACGGGAATGAACTCGACCGGTGAGATCAGGCCGAGCTCATGGTGCTGCCAGCGCAGCAACGCCTCGAAGCCGCAGGTGAGGCCGGTCGAGAGATCGACGATCGGCTGGAACAGGAGGAAGAACTCGCCGCGCGCGATCGCCTCCCGCATGCCGTTCTGAAGCGCCTGTCGCCGGCCCAGATGCTGGTTCATCTCGGGGCGGAAGACGACGAACCGGTTGCGCCCCGCCGCCTTCGCCTCGTAGAGCGCGATGTCGGCATGTTTGAACAGGCACGTGCCTTGGTGCAGCCCCGCCCCGCCGGAGCTGAGGCCGAGCGTGACATGCGAGCGAACCTGCCGGTCCTCGATGTCGAACGGGCTGCGGACCTGCTCCAGGATGCGCTCGCAGCAGGCGATGCCCCGGGCCTCGGCGTCCGATCCGCGATAGAGAACCGCGAACTCGTCCCCTCCGATGCGCGCGATCATCGCCGCGTCCCCACAGGCCCAGCGCAGGCGTTGGGACAGTTCGATCAGCAGCTTGTCGCCCGCCGCGTGGCCGAACGTGTCGTTCAGCGTCTTGAAGTGATCGACGTCGAGCAGGATCATCGTCTGATCCTCGCCTTCGCCCTGGCGCAGGGCGTGGCTGAAGGCGAACCGGTTGGCGATGCCGGTCAGCCAGTCGGTGCGCACGATCCTGTCGAGATGCGCGTTCTGCCGCAAGACGACCACCATCAGCCCCGCGCCGAACAGAACGAGAGACAGGGTCACGCAGCAGATCGCCGCGAAGATGACGATCAGCCAGTTCTGGTTGCTCTGGATCTCGTTGCTGGCCTGGCTGTGCGCCTGGCCGGCGAGGCGAAGCACCGGGCCGACGAAGGGCCGGAGCTGGTCGATGGTGAGGGTCAGCATCGTCGGGTCGGGCAGCTGCGCGATCAGGGGCGCCAGGGCCAGCACCTCCCGCTGGAGATTCCCCAGGACCTTGCCCTGCGCCGATTTGGGGTCGACGCGATTGATCGTGACGATGCTCAGCCGGTTGACCAGAATGGCGTAGCGGAACCGAACCTCCTCGATCGAGCCCTCTCCCCGGCTTTCCTCCAGCGCCAGCTGCAGGCGCATCAGCTCCGCCGCCGTCTGACCGAAGTCGAAGGTCGTGTTGTAGCGCGAGGCCTCCATGATCCGGCGCTGATAGGTGTAGGCGAGGAGGGAGCTCGCGACGGCCGCGAGCGCCAGCACGGCGGTGATGACGGTGAGCCAGAGCTTGAGCCGGCGGCACCGGGCCGCGGACCTGCGGAACATTCGACCGGCGATCATTCGATGTTGACCTCCGCCAGCTGCCAGACGGCCTGGGCATAGTAGCTGCGGCGCTGCAGGTCGCTGCGCCGATCGAAGGGGAACATCAGGAAGACCGGTCCCTTGTCCGCGATCGTCATGACCCGGCCGTTCTGGCGCGTGGCCAGAAGCGCCTCGGCATTCGCCATGTCGGTGCGGTCCGCCTCGGCCTCGTAGTCGTTGAGGGCCACGAGATGGAGTTTGTCGCCGGTGATGCCGCTGGCCGCGAGGCAGTCTTGCAGCAAGACGCCGCTGAACTCTACGACGCCCTCGGTCCAGGGCGTCGTGGTTCGAAAGCTCGTCTGCGGCAGGGCGTCTATGTCGGCCAAGTCGAGAGGGACCGTGATACTCGCGCCGTTCGAACGACCGCTCAGCGTGAGGATCGCGGTCTTGGCGAAGGCGGGCGTCCAAGCGGAGCCGCTCGCAAGCGCCAAACTGGCCAGGGATTTCGCGAAGAGGCGGCGAGTCAGCATACGGAAGTTCCCAATCGTCAGGCCCAAAATAGGGCGAAAAATCTTACTATTGTGCGTAAAGCCGCAGTCAAAAACTCGGTTTGCTTGGATGAGTGTGCCCCGGCGAATGAATCAAGCCGATCGGGCGACTGGAGTAGCGCAGTGTTTCAATGCGGCAAGATGGTTTTTGCAATTTTTATGAGGGATCGGAGGGTAATCCATCGACGCTCAACAGTCGTAATTAGAACTTAGACTTGAAAGGGTTGCCGCTTAGCCTCGCTCCCGGTCCGGGCGCCGCCTCGTTTCCTTGCTTCATGTTCGATTCCGGGGGCCGCGCGTTTCTCCAAGAGGCGCGGCGGCGCGTGAACAAATGGTCATGCGGCGGCCGGGAACGCCCTGCCGGCTGGGGCTTTTAGGGACGACCTGAACCAAGCGCGGGCTCCTCATGATCGAAGATCGCTATGACGTCGTCATCATCGGCTCCGGGCCTGGGGGCGGGACGATGGCCTGGAAGCTGGCTCAGACCGGCAAGCGCATCCTGCTCGTGGAGCGCGGCGACTATCTCAAGCGCGAGCGCGCGAACTGGGACACGAACGAGGTCTTCGCCAAGGGCCGCTATCAGGTGGACGAGACCTGGGCCTCGTCGGACGGGGCGACGTTCAAGCCGGGCCTTCACTACTTCGTCGGCGGCAATTCCAAGGTCTATGGCGCCGTGCTTCTGCGGCTGCGGGTCGAGGATTTCAGTGCCGTGCGCCATCCCGGCGGCGTCGCGCCGGAATGGCCGGTGAAATACGACGAGTTCGAACCCTATTATCAGGCGGCCGAGGAGCTGTTCGAAGTGCGCGGCGCGCGGGGCGAGGACCCGACCGAGCCGCCCGCCCCCAAACCCTACAAGCACGCCGCGATCCGTCACGAGCCGCGCATTCAGAAACTCTCCGACGACTGGGCGCGGGAGGGGTTGCATCCGTTTCACCTGCCGATGGGCGCACTTCTCGACCAGGACGAGACGGGGGCCGCGACGCCGCATTCGCCCCTCTTGCGCTGCGACCCGTTCGACGGCTATCCCAGCCTGACCAACGGCAAGTCGGATGCCCAGATCATCTGCGTCGATCCCGCGCTTGCCGCGCATCCCAACCTGACGCTGCTGAAGAACGCTTATGTCGAGCGTCTGACGACCGACGCCTCGGGCGGCTCCATCACCGGGGTCGAGACGATCGTAGAGGGGCGCCGGCACACGATCCGGGGCGACATCGTGGTGGTGGCCTGCGGCGCGTTATCCTCGGCGCTGCTGCTCCTGCGCTCGCCAAGCGACCGGCATCCCGATGGGCTCGCCAACCGCTCGGGGCTGGTCGGTCGCAACTACATGCGCCACAACAACGCGACGGTTCTCGCCATATCGCGCGATCCCAACCCGACCGAGTTCCAGAAGACCTTGGGCCTCAACGACTTCTACCACGCCCATGCGAAGTCGCCGCTCAACCCGTTCGAGTTTCCGCTCGGCCATATCCAGATGGTCGGCAAGTCGGACGGCACGCAGGTCGAGGTGGAGGGGCTGCCGCCGTTCCTCCATTGGCTGCCCGAAAAGCCTTTCGACTGGATCGCCCGGCATTCCATCGATTTCTGGCTGACTTCGGAAGACCTGCCGCTCCTGGAGAACCGCGTCCATTACCGCAACGGGCAGGTCCATCTCGACCTCACCGAAAGCAACATGGACGGCCACCGCCAGCTTCGCGAGATGCTGCGCCGGATTTGCGATAAGGCCGATATCCATCCGCATCTGATGGACCGCACGCTCTATCTCGGCAAGGACACGCCGATCGGCGGCACGGCGCACCAGGCGGGCACGCTGCGCTTCGGCGAGGACCCGGCGACGGCCGTGCTCGACCGCGACTGCCGCGCCCATGGGATCGACAATCTCTATGTCACCGACGCCAGCTTCTTTCCCTCGATCGGCGCGGTGAATCCGACCCTCACCATCATTGCCAACGCGCTGCGCGTCGCCGACACTGTCGCCACCCGCCTCGGCGCCCGTGCTCCCGCCGTTTCATCCCCTGAGGTCTCGTCATGACGCCGTCCCCCACCGCCCGCGCGGCCGCGCCGCCCTGCACGCTGGTCATCTTCGGCGCGGCGGGCGATCTGACCAAGCGCCTGCTCGTGCCCTCGCTCTATGATCTCGCCGCCGCCGGGCTCTTGGACGGCTCGATGCGCGTCCTCGGCGTCGACCGGGCCGATCTCACCGACGCGAGCTGGGCCGAGGGCATCACCCGGTCGCTGCACGAGCTCGCGGCCGATCCGGGCGCGGAATTCAACGCCGGCACGATCCGCGACGAGGTCTGGAACCCGCTGCGCGCGCGCCTGTCCTATCTCAAGGGCGACATCACTGAGGCCTCGACGTTCGAAGCGCTGCGCGCCCATGTCTCGGGCAATGCCGTCTTCTATTGCGCGGTCTCCTCGCGCTTCTTCGCGCCCATCGCCGAAGGGCTCGGTCGTGTAGGGTTGCTCGAAGAGGGGGAGGGGGCGTTCCGACGTCTCGTGGTGGAGAAGCCCTTCGGCAGCGATCTCGCCTCCGCCCGCGCCCTCGACGCGGAGCTTCTGTCGGTGGCCGGGGAGAGCCAGATCTATCGGATCGACCATTTCCTCGGCAAGGAAACGGTGCAGGCGATCCTGGCGCTGCGCTTCGCCAACCGGATCTTCGAGCCCATCTGGTCGGCCGAGCATATCGACCATGTCGAGATCACCGCGGCGGAGACGCTGGGCGTCGAGGGGCGCGGGCATTTCTACGAGCAGGCGGGCGCGCTCCGCGACATGGTGCCGAACCATCTCTTCCAGCTTCTTTCGATGCTCGCCATGGAGCCGCCCGAGAGTTTCGCCGAGAAGCCGGTGCGCGACGCCAAGGCGAAGCTTCTGGCCGCCGTGCGGCCCGTGCAGCCGGGTGATGCCGTGCGCGGCCAGTACGGCGCAGGCGTCCTGAACGGCGAGCCGCGCGCCGCCTACCGCGCCGAGCCGGATGTCGCCCCGAACAGCGAGACCGAGACCTATGCCGCGCTGAAGCTGACGATCGACGCGCCGCGCTGGGAGGGTGTGCCCTTCTACCTGCGCTCGGGCAAGCGCATGACGGCGCACCGCACCGAGATCGTCGTCACCTTCAAGCCCGCCTCGCATGCGCTGTTTGCCGAGGCCGACGGCGCCGCGCCCGCGCCCAACCGCCTCGTCATCCAGATCGACGGCGAAAAGGGCCTGTGCACCGAACTGCAGACCAAGCGCCCTGGCCCCGGGCAGACGCTGGCGCCGGTGGCGGAAGTCTATCGCCACGACGACTTCTTCCAACGCACGCCCAATGTCGGCTACGAGATGCTTCTTCATGCCTGCATGAGCGGCGACGCCACGCTGTTTCAGCGCGCGGATTCGATCGAGTCCGCCTGGGCCGTGGTCGAGCCCCTGATCGAGGCCTGGGCCAAGGGCGGCCCGGAGCCCTATCCCGCCGGCTCGGACGGGCCGGCGGGCGCGGACGCGCTTCTTGCGCGCGACGGCAGGCGCTGGACCAAGCTCGGAGACGATCCCGACGCGCGCGTCGACGGCCCGGCGGCGGAGCCCGCCGCTTGAGCCCGCCATCGCCGCTCTTCGACACGATCGAGGGTCGGCGCCTGCGCGAGGCGGACGCCGCCGGCTGGCGCCAATGGGGCCCCTATCTCGCCGAGCGGCAATGGGGAACCGTGCGCGAGGACTACAGCGCCGACGGCGACGCCTGGAGCTATCTGCCGCACGACCACGCCCGGTCGCGCGCCTATCGCTGGGGCGAGGACGGCATCGCCGGCTTCTGCGACGCGCACCAGCATTGGTGCCTGTCGCTCGCGCTCTGGAACGGGCGCGACCCCATCCTCAAGGAGCGCCTGTTCGGCCTCACCAACGCGGAGGGCAACCACGGCGAGGACGTGAAGGAGGTCTGGTGGTATCTCGACGCCACCCCGACCCATTCCTACCAGCGGATGCTCTACCGCTACCCGCAAGGCGCCTTCCCCTATGCCGATCTTCTGGCCGAGAACGCGCGGCGCAAGGGAACGGACGCGCCGGAATACGAGATATCCGACACCGGCATCTTCGCCGAGCGGCGCTACTTCGACGTCGAGATCAGCTATGCCAAGCGTGGGGCTGACGACATCCTGATGCGCGTCAGCGTGCTCAATCGCGGGCCGGACGCGGCCCCGCTCCACGTTCTGCCGCAGCTTGTGGCGCGCAATGTCTGGAGCTGGGGCGATCCCGGCGAAAAGCCCCTGCTCCGGGGCGAGGCGGACGGCTCCGTCTCCGCCGCGCATCCCGGCTTCGCGCCCCGGCGCTTCTCTGCGCTGCAGCCGGCGCGCCTCCTGTTCTGCGAGAACGAGACGAACGGGCGTAGGCTTTACGGCGAGGGGCCGGACGGCGCCTTCAAGGACGCGATCGGCGACCATGTGCTTGGCGCCCGCGCGGCCGCGCTGCCGGACAGCGGCACCAAATGCGCGGTTCTGTCGGAGCACAGGATTGAGCCCGGCGAGCAGCTCGTGCTGCGCTATCACTGGTGCCCGGAGGGTGCGCCGCCGCTGGGCGTCGCCGGCTTCGACGCGCTCTTCACCGCTCGTCTGGCGGAGGCCGACGAGTTCTACGCCGTGCTCCAGAAGGACATCACGGACCCCGACGCGCGGCTGGTGCAGCGTCAGGCGCTGAGCGGTCTCCTCTGGTCCAAGCAGGTCTACCATTACGACGTGAAGCGCTGGCTGGACGGCGATCCCGGTGAGCCGACGCCGCCGGCCTCCCGCCTGTCCGGGCGCAATGCCGACTGGACGCATCTCGCCAATGCCGACGTCGTCCTGATGCCCGACAAGTGGGAATATCCCTGGTACGCCTCGTGGGACCTCGCCTTTCACACTATTACCGCCGCGCTGGTCGACCCCGCGCTCGCCAAGGCGCAGCTCCTGCTCCTGACGCGCGAATGGTACATGCATCCGAGCGGCCAGCTGCCGGCCTACGAATGGGCGTTCGGGGATGCCAACCCGCCGATCCACGCCTTCGCCGCGCTTCGCGTCTACCGCATGGACGAGGCGCTGACGGGCGTGGCCGACCGGCCCTTCCTAGAGCGTATCTTCCACAAGCTGATGATCAACTTCACCTGGTGGGTGAACCGCAAGGACGAGGCGGGGCGCAGCCTTTTCCAGGGCGGGTTTCTCGGGCTCGACAATATCGGCGTCTTTGACCGCTCCGCGCCGATCCCCGGCGGCGGCTTCGTCGAGCAGTCCGACGGCACGGCCTGGATGGCCATGTATGCGCTCAACCTCATGCGCATGGCGCTGGAACTGGCGCGCGAGAATCCCGTCTATGAGGATGTCGCGACGAAGTTCTTCGAGCATTTCCTCACCATCGCCTCCGCCATGACCCATGTCGGCGGCAGCGAGGCGGAGAAGGGGGCCTGCGGGCAGGGCCTCTGGAACGAGGAGGACAGCTTCTTCTACGACGCGCTGGTCCTGCCGGACGGCCGCGAGACGACGCTTCGCGTACGCTCGCTGGTCGGGCTCATCCCGCTCTGCGCGGTGGAGGTGCTGGACGCCGACATCGCCCGTCGCCATCCCGACTTTGCCGAGCGGCTCGGCTGGATGCTGCGGCACCGACCCGACCTGACGCGCGAGGTCTCGCGCTTCGCCGAGCCCGGGAAGGACGAGCGGCTGCTTCTTTCGCTCCTGCGCCGGCAGCGGATGACGGCGCTGCTCGCCCGCATGCTGGACGAGAACGAGTTCCTTTCGCCGCACGGCCTGCGCTCGCTGTCCAAGGCGCACGCGGCGCACCCTTTCGCGCTCGATCTGGACGGCGCGCGCTACGAGGTCCGCTACGAGCCGGGCACGTCGGCGGCTGCCATTTTCGGCGGCAATTCCAACTGGCGCGGGCCGGTCTGGATGCCGCTCAACTTCATGCTGATCGAGGCGCTGCTGGAGTTCGAGCGCTTCTACGGCGAGTCCTTTCAGGTCGAATGTCCGGCCGGGTCCGGGCACCTGATGGGGCTTCGGGAAATCAGCGACGAGATCGCGCGCCGCCTTTGCGCGCTGTTCCTGAAGGACGCGACTGGCCAGCGCCCCGGCATGGCAGGGCCCGACCCCGACCCGAATAATGCCGACCGCGTCACCTTCAACGAGTTCTTCCACGGCGATACCGGCCTCGGCCTCGGCGCCTCGCATCAGACCGGCTGGACGGCTCTGGTCGCCCTGCTGCTCCAACCGCGCCAGGTCGTGCGCGGTCAGGCCCTGCCGGTGTCGACGCCATGACGATCGAAAGCCTCGTCGCGCAGTTCGGGCTTCCCGCGATCTTTCTCGGCGCCGGCTTCGAGGGGGAGACGGTCGCCATCCTCGCCGGGGTGATCGCCCATGCCGGGACGCTCGAGCTCTGGCAGGTCATGCTCGCGGTGGGTCTCGGCTCGTTCGCGGCCGATCAGATCTTCTTCTCCTGCGGGCGCTTCTTTCGCGAAACGCGCTTCGTGCGGCGCGTCAGCGCCAAGCCGTTCTTCGCACGGGCGCTGGCGGAGTTCGAGAAGCGGCCCGTGCTCTTCACCTTCGGCTTTCGCTTCGTCTACGGGTTTCGAACCGTCAGCCCGATCGCGATCGGAACGACGCGGCTTCCCGCGCTCCGCTTCCTCGCCATCAACGCGGCGGCGGCCACGGTCTGGGCGCTGGTCTTCGTGTCCGCCGGCTATTGGTTCGGCCACGGCATCGAGACGATCTTCGGCCATCTGAAGACGCATCACCGCCTTCTCGTCGGCGTCGCGGTGGCGCTCGTTGCGGTCTGCGCGCTCGCGGTCTGGACGCGGCTTCGATGGGCCTCCGGCGGTTCGCCTCCCTGATCCGCCGACCAGCCCGTTCGGGAAATTCAGAAGCGCGGGCGACCACGGATCGCGCTCGACATCGGCGGCCAATCCCCGCATGAGGGGACCGATCATCGCTTGTGAGTTTGCCGCATGCCGAACCTCGCCGGAACCCGATCCAGAATCCGCCGCGTGCCGATGCTCCGCCGATCCCGCGCGGTCTGGATGTCGAAGCGCGTCTGGCGCCCGCGCCTCGTGTTCTGGCTGGGCGCGCTGGCGGTGGGGCTGGTCAGCGTGGCCTTCGCGGAGATGGCGGACTGGGCGCAGCGGATGTTCGAGGCGATGGCCAGCCATCTCGGCCCGGCCGCCCTGCTGGTCGTGCCTCCCGCCGGCTTCGCGCTGTCGAGCTATCTCGCCCTGCGCTTCTTTCCCAATTCGGGCGGCAGCGGCATTCCCCAGGCCATCGCCGCGCGGCATCTGGAAAGCGACGCGGACCGGGGGCTTCTCCTGTCGCTGCGCACGGCGCTCGGCAAGATCTTTCTCACCCTGCTCGGCCTCCTGTCCGGCGCCTCGATCGGGCGCGAGGGGCCGACCGTGCAGGTCGGCGCGGCGATCATGCTGGCGACGGGGCGTCTGGGCGGCATGGCGCACGCGCGCGGCCTCATCCTGGCCGGGTCGGCCGCCGGCATCGCGGCGGCCTTCAACACGCCGCTCGCCGGCATCGTCTTCGCCATCGAGGAGATGGGTCGGGCCTACGAGGCGCGCACCAACGGCCTCGTGCTCTCGGCGGTGGTCCTGGCGGGCCTCGCCTCGCTGGCGCTGACCGGCAACTACACCTATTTCGGCCGCACCGACGCGGATGTGGTGACGGCGAGCGGCTGGTTCCTGGTGGTCGCCTGCGGCGTTCTCGGCGGCGCGTTCGGCGCCATGTTCAGCGGCGGCGCGCTGGCGATCATGCGGCGGGTCCGGCGCTGGACCAAGGGCGCGCCCGCCCGGATCGTCGCTGTGGCTGCCCTGTGCGGCCTCGTCGTGGCACTCGCGGGACTTCTCTCGGGCGGAACGACCTATGGCACCGGCTACGAGCAGGCCCGCTCGGCGATCGAGGGCACGGCGCTGTCGCCCTTCTTCTTCCTCGCCAAGTTCGTGGCGGGGCTCGCCTCGATGGTGTCGGGCATTCCCGGCGGCATCTTCGCGCCCTCGCTGGCGGTGGGGGCGGGCCTCGGCTCGACGATTGGCCTCGCCTTCGGCCTCGGGTCCAGCCTCGCCGCGACGCTCGGCATGGCCGGATATTTCGCGGGCGTCGTTCAGGCGCCGATGACGGCCTTCGTCATCATCCTGGAAATGACCGGCAATGCCGGCAATGTCGTGCCGGTGATGCTGGCCTCGCTTCTCGGCTTCGGCACCGCGCGCCTCGTCTCCGGCGCGCCGCTCTACCACAGCCTGTCGCGTAACTTCGTCGCCGACATCCTGCGCCACCGGCGCCTGATGGAGCAGAAGGGGAGCGCCGAGCCCAAGGGCTGAGCGCTCCGTGCGGCCGGGCGACCCTCCGGGTCGCCCGCACCCATCTTCTTGATCTTGATCGAAGATCGATCGCGAGACGCCTTGGGGAGGCTCAGGCGCTCAGGCGCTCGAAGTCGCTGGTGTCGTCGAGCGTCATGTCGAAGCCATTGGACGAAGCGGCAGGGGCGTTTGATGCGGTCGGCGCGTGCGAGACCGGCGCCGTCTTCGGCTTGGCGTAGGTGGCGCCGAAGGCCTGCACCTTGGCGCGCAGCTCGGCGACGTTGGCGGCCCGATCGGCCTTGGCCACCTTCGCTGCGGCGGCCGCCTCCAGCTTGAAATGGCCCGCACTTTCTTCCAGGCGCCCTGCCTCGGCGGACAATTGGCTCGCCGTCGCCGCCATCTCGTTGGCCGCTCCGGCGTTGGACTGGGTCACCTGATCGAGCTGCTGGATCGCCTGGTTGATCTGGTCGATGCCGATCGACTGCTCCCGGCACGCCGCCGAAATCTCGGTCACCAGTTCCGCCGTGCGACGGATGTCGGGCACCAGCGCGTCCAGCATCTCCCCCGCCTCTTCCGAGGTCAGAAGCGTCTGCGTCGACAATTGCCCGATTTCCTGCGCGGCGATCTGGGAGCGCTCGGCGAGCTTGCGCACCTCCGAGGCGACCACCGCGAAGCCCTTGCCATGGCTGCCGGCGCGGGCCGCCTCAATGGCGGCGTTGAGCGCCAGAAGGTCGGTCTGGCGGGCGATCTCCTGGATCACGGTGATCTTCTCGGCGATGGTGCGCATGGCGACCACCGAGGCGCCGACGGCCGCGCCCGACTTCTCGGCGTTCACCGAGGCCTGGGCTGCGATCTTCTCCGTGGTGCCGGCATTGTCGGCGTTCTGGCGCACGTTGGCCGACATCTGCTCGATCGCGGCCGAGGCCTGCTCGGAGGCGGCGGCCTGCTGCGTGGCGCCGGAGGAAAGCTGCTCGGCGGTGGCGGCGGACTGGGCCGAGCCGGAGGAGACCTGGGCGGAGGATTCGCGGATCGCGACGATGGTCTCGTTCAGCTTGCCGCGCATCTGGCACATGGTGGTGAGGAGATCGCCGATCTCGTCGTCGTGCTTGACCTCGATCTTCTCGGAAATGTCGCCGTCGCCGATCTTGCGGGCGTGATGCTTGGCGAGGTTGAGGCCGCCCGAGATCGACCGCGCCAGCCAGATGGCGGCGCCGATGCCCATCAGGAGGGCGAGCGCGACCAGCACGATCATCGTCTCGCGGGTTGCCGTGAACTCGGTCTCGGTGTTCTTCGCCAGGGTCTGGGCAAAGGTCGTTTCTTCCGCGATCAGCTTATCGAGCTGGCCGAATATGACATACATGAGCGGGCGCGCTTCCGCCATGAACAGAGCGTTGGCGTGCTCGGCGTCGTTCGCGGTCCCATAGGCGGCGATCTTCTGAATGACAGGCTTCAGGTGCTCCCAATTGCCACTCTGCTCGATGGCCGCGGCCGACAAGGGGGAGGTTTTCGCCTTCTCCACATAGGACGCGAACGCCTTGTCGAAAGCGTCGATCTGAGTGTCCAGCGACTGTTTTGCGACCTGCAGGCGTGCATCGTCCTGCTCGGACAAGGCCGCCATCAAGTTGTACATCATCTGCGGAAGGGAGAAACGGACCGCGATCAGCGCGCTTCGCAATTCGCTCGAGACACTCGGGTTGCCGTCGATCTTGCCGATCGTGTCCGTGAAATCGCCGGTGATCTCGTTGATTAACGGCACGGCCTCGCGAGCGTAAAGTTCGTTGGCGCGCGTCATGGAGTTGACCTGTGCAATGTCCATGATCTTGTCGATCATGACCTGCCAAGTCTTGAGATTGGCGATGACAGAATCGGCGACTTCCAACGCTGCGGGCGTCTCACCGCCCAAACCGGACTTGTAGTCGGCCAAAGCTTGGATTTCTTCGACAACGCCCTGGTCGATCTTCGATCGAAGATCCGCGATCTCCGCATCGTTTGTGATCGCCAGAAAGCGATTCATATTTCGACCCAGGCTGTGCATATTCTTCGCGGCGTCTTCTATGCGCTTGGTCTGTGCATAGGGACGGTCGATGAACGTCTGCATATTCTCGTTGGAAGACTGAAGGCTCAGAATACCGTAGTATCCAGCCGCCCCCATCATCCCCAGGACGCTGGCGAATGCTACACTGAGCTTCAGCTTGATGGACAGGCGCAATTCCACAACTCCCAGAGCAGACCTTTGCGAGATTTTTTCACGAAAATGTTGATAATGCGATAATAGTTAGTGCACCCTTTTGGTCAGGTTTTGACTGAGGAAGAGCTTCTATTGTACGTGGAGCTGACGGTTATTGTTGTTGGGGTGCTTCACCCGTCCAGCTCGGATGATATTACCTGAGGTTGGATAAGGCTGGGCGTCTGTGGTCGTCCGATGATCTTGCGACGGCTGGCTTTGCGGTGACAGGGTCCCGATCGGATGTGACAAGACCAGAGCTTCGCTTACTGCTTCCAAGTCTTGATCAGCATCTCGAGAAAGCGTTCGGAGGCAGGCGAAAGGCGGCCGCTCCGTCGCTGCACCAGGCCGATCGTGCGGGTGACGACGGGATCGACGATCGGCCGCGTGACGAGAAACGGGTGCTCCCCCTGCGGGGTCGCGAGCTTGGGCAGAACCGAGATTCCGAGGCCCGCCTCCACCAGCCCCAGCGAGGTGTTGAGATGCGTCACCTCATAGAACCAGTTCAGCCGCAGGTTGGCGCGGGCGAGCGTCGCGTCGAGAAGCGCCCGGTTGCCGCTTGATCGGTCCACCGTGATCAAGCGGTGACCCTCGAGCTCCGGCCAGCGGATCACGTCTTTCTTCGCAAGAGGATGATTCTTGCGCATCGCCAGAACGAACGGGTCGTCGATCAGGGCTTCGAACGAGAGGTCTGGGTCGGAATTGCCCATGAGATTGATGCCGAACTCGACCTCGCCGCGCGCCACCGCCCGCAATCCGTCATTGGCCGTCAGGTCAAGAATCCGAAACCGGATATGGGGAAACTCCTCGTTGAACCGGCGCACGACATTGGGAAGGAAGTAGAACGCCGCCGTCGGCAGACAGGCCATCGTGATCAGCCCGCGCCGCTGGCTGTTGGCGTCCTTCAGCGAGAAGAGCGAGGCGTCGAACTCCTCCAGCATGCGCCGCACCAGCGGCAGAAGCTCCTGTCCCGTGGCCGTCGCGGCGACGTGGCGCGTGGTGCGCTCCAGAAGCGGCGCTCCGATCGAAGCCTCCAGCTTCTGGATGCGGCGACTGAGCGCCGATTGCGACATGTGCAGCGCCTCTGCCGCGCGGTGGAAGCTCTCGAACTCCACCACGAGCTGGAACGCGCGTAGGTCCAGGATCTCACAATTGATGTTCAAAACGCATTACTCCTCCCAATATTTGCATTTCACATCTCGCCTGCCCTTTGCCAAATTGCAACAGAACCACGGATTGATCCAGTGAGCGCAAGAATGGGAGGGCTAGCGATGAACGACCTGATGCGGATCCCCTGCGTCTTGATGCGCGGCGGCACCTCTCGCGGTCCGTTTTTCCTGAGCTCCGACCTGCCGGCCGAGCCGGCGGCGCGCGACGCCGCGCTCCTGTCGATTATGGGCTCGGGCCACCCGCTGCAGATCGACGGGATCGGCGGCGGCAACCCGGTGACCTCGAAGGTCGCCATCATCGGCCCGGCGAGCGTGGCGGACGCGGACGTGGACTATCTCTTCGCGCAGGTCCGCAACGATCAGCGCACCGTCGACTACGCGCCGAACTGCGGCAACATGCTGGCCGCCGTCGGGCCCTTCGCGATCGAGGCCGGGCTCGTTCCGGCCGCCGACCGGCAGACCCATGTGCGCATCCACAACGTCAACACCGGCAAGCTGATCGAAGCCAAGGTCCCGACCAGTGGCGGCCACGTCACCTATCTCGGCGACGCCTCGATCGACGGCGTGCCAGGGCTTGCGGCGCCGATCGCGCTGACCTTCGTCAACGCCGCCGGGGGCAAGACCGGCAAGCTCCTGCCGACCGGCCTCGCTTCGGAGATCATCGATGGGGTCGAGGCGACCTGCATCGACTGCGCCATTCCCATGGTTCTCGTGCGCGCCGCCGATCTCGGCGTCACCGGCCGCGAGAGCGCCGCCGATCTCAGCGCCGACGCGGCGCTGGGCGCGCGTCTTTCCGCCATCCGCCTGGAAGCGGGGCGGCGGATGGGCATGGGCGACGTCGCCGATAAGGTGATCCCCAAGCCGGTCTTGATCGCGCCCCCCGCGCAGGGCGGAACGCTGGGCGTGCGCTATTTCATGCCGCACGAATGCCACCCGGCTCTTGCCACCACCGGGGCCGTGGGCATCGCGACGGCCTGCGTCACGCCTGGCACGATCGCCTTCCGGGCGGTCGGCGGGGCCGCCGTCCCCACGCGAATTTGTCTGGAACATCCGGGCGGACGTCTCGATGTCGAGCTCGAATTTCGTCAGGGTTCCATAGTAGCTGGCATCGTGAGAACCGCGCGTCGGTTGTTCGAAGGATTCGTCTTCGCCAAGCCCGCCGTCCGAATAGAACGGGCGGCCTGATCCAATCACCTGCCCGGCCGGGAGAGCCGGGTTCATCTTTCCGGGAGGATATCTCATGCGTCGCATGCTTTTGGCTGCCGCAGCCGTGCTCGCACTCGTCGGCGCCGCCGACGCGCAGTCGGTCCGCATCAGCGTCGGCTCCTACAATCTCAACAATCTGCCCTTCCCGATCGCCGACGCGCTCGGCTTCTACGAGGCGGAGGGGCTGGACGTCACCACCGAGAATTTCGCGCAAGGCGGCTCGAAGGTCCTTCAGGCGCTGGTCGCGGGGTCCACCGACATCGCGGTCGGCTTCTACGATCACACGATCCAGATGCAGGCGCAGGGCAAAAGCGTCGTCGGCTTCGTCCAGCTGGCGCGCAATTCCGGCCTGGTTCTGGCGGGCACCAACGAAACCGATTTCGACCCCGCCAAGCCCGAGACGATCAAGGGCAAGAAGGTCGGCATCACCGCGCCGGGCTCCTCCTCGGACTTCTTCGTGCGCTACTATCTCCAGCGCCACGGCCTGTCGGAAAACGATGTGTCGATGATCGGCGTCGGCTCGGGCTCGGCGGCGGTCGCCTCGCTCCAGCAGGGCAAGGTCGATCTTCTCGTGAACTACGATCCCGCCGCGACGATCGTGGCCGAGCGGGGCCTCGGCAAGATCCTGATCGACGCGCGCTCGGACGCCGGCGCCGTGGATGTCTATGGCGGCATCTATCCGACCTCGGTTCTCTATGCCAGCCAGAGCTATATCGACAAGAATCCCGAGGTGATCCAGAAGGTCACCAACGCCACGGTCAAGGCCCTTCACTGGATGAAGGACCACAGCGCCGAGGAGATCGTCGACAAGCTCCCGTCCGACTTCGTGACCGGGGACAAGGCGACCTATGTGAAGGCCGTCGAGAACGCCAAGGCGATCTTCTCGCTGGATGGCACTTTCAAGACTGAGGATCTGCAGACCCCGCTCGCGGTGCTGAAGACCTTCAACGCCAGCGTCGCGAAAACCGACATCGACCTCTCCAAGACCTACACGAACGCCTTCGTGGAAAAGGTCCTGGTGCAGGCGTCGAACTGAGGGCCCCCGCCATGTCCGCCACCGTCAGAAAGCTCGCACCCGTGCCGAACGCCGACACCGGCCCCGCTCCTCCGTCCATGGTGACGATCGACCGGGTGACCATGGCCTTCGGCTCCTTCGTCGCCGTGGAGAATGTCGATCTGGAGGTTCGCGACGGCGAGTTCCTCGCCATCGTCGGGCCGACGGGCTGCGGCAAGTCCACCATCCTCAACGCCATCGCCGGCCTCCTGAAGCCCGCTTCGGGGCAGGTCGCCATCGACGGAAAGCCGGTCTCCGGCGTTCAGAACGACATCGGATATCTCTTCCAGCAGGACGCGCTCCTGCCCTGGAAGACGGCGATCGAGAATGTCGAGCTCGGCCTCCTGTTCCGGCAGGTCCCGGCGAATGAGCGGCGCGGGAAGGCGCTGGCCTGGATGGAGAAGGTCGGGCTCAAGGGCTTCGAGGCCCGCTACCCCCACCAGCTCTCGGGCGGCCAGCGCAAGCGTGTGCAGATGGCGCAGGCGCTGATCACCGAGCCCAAGGTCATTCTGATGGACGAGCCCTTCTCGGCGCTCGACATCCACACCCGCCACCTCATGCAGAACGAGCTTCTGCGCCTGTGGCAGGAGGATCGCTGCGCCGTCGTGATGATCACGCACGATCTGGAAGAGGCGATCGCACTGGGAGACCGGGTCGTGGTTCTCGCCGCCGGCCCCAAGAGCCGCATCATCGAGAGCTTCCCGGTGGATCTGGCGCGCCCGCGCAATGTCGCGGAGATCAAGCTCGATCCCCGTTTCATGGACCTTTATCGCGACATCTGGGCGTCGCTTCGCGGCGAGGTGGAGAAGAGCTATGCGCGGCACTAACGTTCGCCTCATCCAACTCGCCCTTTTGGTCGTCGTCGTGGGCGGCTGGCAGCTCGGCGTCAGCGCCGGGATCATCGACCGCTTCTTCTTTCCCGCGCCGTTCGACATCGTCGGGCAGGTCGTGACCTGGGTCAGCGACCCCGGCTTCTATCAGCATGTCGGCATCACGCTCAGCGAAACGGTGCTCGGCTATGTCATCGGCACGGCCCTCGGCGTCGCCGCCGGTGTCTGGCTCGGCCTCAGCCCCTTCGCGGCGCGGGTCCTCGATCCGTTCATCAAGGGCTTCAACGCCATTCCGCGCGTCGTGCTGGCACCGATCTTCGTGCTCTGGCTCGGCCTCGGCCTCTGGTCGAAAGTGGCCCTGGCGGTGACGCTCGTCTTCTTCGTCACCTTCTTCAACGCCATGCAAGGCGTGAAGGAAGTGAACCCTGTCGTCCTTTCCAACGCCAAGATCCTCGGCGCCACGCGTAAGGACCTGCTGCGCCACGTCTACTTCCCGGCGGCGGCGAGCTGGATTCTCTCGTCCTTGCGCACCTCGGTCGGCTTCGCCGTGGTCGGCGCGATCATCGGCGAATATCTCGGCGCCTCGGCGGGCCTCGGCTACCTCATCGCCCGGTCGGAAGGCAATTTCGACGCGGTCGGCGTCTTCGCCGGCATCGTCATCCTGGCGGTCTTCGTCCTGATCATCGATCTCGTGCTCGACGTCGTGGAGCGCAAGCTCATCACCTGGCGCCCGAACGCGGGAGAAGAGCGCCCGGCCTGATACCAAGCATTCCAGATGTGAGTGACATGAATAGAGGCGGCCGGAAGGCCGCCTCTTTCTGTCTGTTGGGGCTGGTGCCGCACGACTGCAAACAGCCTGCGTGCCATGAGCACACGACCTTTCGCTTGGGATGACCTTCGAGGCTTGCTATAGGCGGATAGCGAACTTCCGAGTGTCTCTCATGCTGGCCTCGCGACCACCATCCGAAGATCGAGACGCGTCTCAAGACCTTGACGAAGCGCATGGGGCGATGACTCCCAAACGCTTCGATCGGCTCCTGATCCGCGTCGTCGTCGGTTCCTTCACCTGGGCCGTGATGCTGCTACTCGTGTATGCGATCGAGCGGAGTTTCTAGGAAACCGTTCGAGACCCCGCCCGGTTCGCTCCGACGACTCCGGGGTCAAACGAGTTCGGCGAGAGCCTTGGCGTCGAAGCCGCGCAGGCCGGCGCTTTCGCCCGCGCGCACCTTCGCGACCCATTGCGGCTCCGTGATCAGCGCGCGGCCGACCGCGATCAGGTCGAACTCGTCCCGCTCCATGCGCTCGATCAGGCCGCCCAGCCCGACGCTCACGGAATTCTCGCCCCCGAAGGCGGCCATGAAATCGCCGGACAGGCCGACCGATCCGACGCTGATCGTCCTGGCGCCCGTCAGCTTCTTGGCCCAGCCAGCGAAGTTCAGGCCCGTTTCGCCGTCGATCTCGGGGAACTCCGGTTCCCAGAACCGGCGCTGCGAGCAATGAAGAATGTCGACGCCGGCTTCGACCAGCGGCGCGAGCCAGTCTGTCATGAGGTCCGGCGTTTCGGCGAGGCGCACCGCGTAGTCCTGCTGCTTCCACTGGCTGACGCGCAGGATGATGGGGAAGTCCGGTCCCACCGCTGCGCGCACGGCCGAGACGATCTCGGCCGCGAGGCGCGAGCGCTCGCGCAGCGTGGCGCCGCCGTAGCGGTCGTCCCGCAGGTTGGTGCCGGCCCAGAAGAACTGGTCGATCAGATAGCCGTGGGCGCCGTGGAGTTCGATCGTGTCGAAGCCGAGACGCTTGGCGTCGGCGGCGGCCTTGGCGAAGGCCGCGACCGTATCGGCGATCGCCTCCTCGCTCATGGCGACGCCGCGCGCCACGCCCGGCGCGTCGAGGCCCGAGGGGCTCTCGACCGGCACGTCGGGCTCCCAGGCGGTGAGGAAGCTTTTCACCGCGCCCGTGTGCCAGAGCTGCGGCCCCATGCGGCCGCCGGCGGCGTGAACGCCGTCGATGACGCCCTTCCAGCCGGCCAGCGCCGCCTCGCCATGAAAGAAGGGAATGCCGGGATCGTTGCGCGAGGCCGGGCGGTTCACCACCGTGCCCTCGGACAGGATGAGGCCGACGCCGCCTTCGGCTCTGCGCCGGTAATACTCGGCATTGGCGGGGCCGGGCACGCCGCCGGGGGCGAAGGAGCGCGTCATCGGCGCCATTACGATGCGGTTGGGCAGATCGAGCGACCCGATCCGAATCGGGCGGAACAGGGTTTCGGTGGAGGCGGACATACGCAAGGCTCCGTTGATCGTGACGGGCCTTAGGTATACTTTGTAGACCTAGCGTCAATTACGCACTTTCAGGCTCCCAGGTATACCGGAGGAAACCGAATGCCCGAATGCCAGCATTTCGCGGTGGACTGCCCCAGCCGCCTGCTCTTCGACCAGATCGCCGACAAGTGGTCGATGATGGTCCTGACCGTGCTGGACGCCGGGCCGAGGCGCTTCAACGCGATCAAGCGCCAGCTCGAAGGGGTGACGCAGAAGGCCCTGACCCAGTGCCTGCGACGCCTGGAGCGAAACGGTCTGGTTTCGCGTCGGGTGATCCCCGTCTCGCCGGTGGCCGTGGAATACGAGATCACGCCGCTCGGGCGCTCGCTGCAGACGCCCTTCAAGGCGCTCTATGCCTGGACGCTGCAGAACATGGATGAGGTCGAGAGCGCGCGTCGGCGCTTCGACGGGCGCTTGGCGGCCTGAGCGGCGTCGCTTGCGGACGCCGGTCAGGCCAGGTTCCTGGCGACGACGAGAAGGCCGACGATCGCCGCCGTGACGGCCGCGAGAAGAACGGCGCCAGCGGCCACATCCTTCGTCCGGCGCACGCTCTCGCTCCAGGCGGGGCAGACGACGTCGCAGAGATGCTCCATCGCCGTGTTCACCGCCTCCATGGCGAGAACGAAGCCGCAGGCAAGGGCGAGGATCATCCAGTCGGTGACGGTGATGGAAAGCGACCAGCCCACAAGGGCGACGACGGCGACGGCCAGGAGATGAAACCGGGCGTGCGGCTGGGTGGCGACCATGTAGCCGATACCGGAAAAGGCATGGCCGAAGCTCCTGATCCGCTTGCGCCAAATGGCTCGCAAGGCGGTCAGCACCGGGGCGGGCGAAGCGGTCTTTCCAAGGTCAGGCGTGTTCACCGGTCCGGTCTCCAGTTCAATGGGTCTGTCCGCGTGCCGAACAGGCGGCGGATCGCACGCGCGAGGCTGAGGGCCGCGCCGAAGGCGAGGCCGGCCAGGATGCAGCAGGCCATCACGCGGCCTCGCGGATCGTGATGCGGCGCCGTTCGGTCAGGTGGATGTCGATCGAGGCCCGCCCGTCCGGGCCGCTCGTGAAGGCGGAGGCGTCGTCGGAGCGCCGATAGACTCGCGACCGCCGCAGGCCGGCCAACTCCAGCGAAACGCGCGCGGCGCCGGAGCCTGGAACCAGAGTGATGTCGAGTTGCCCGTCCAACGCGGCGGCTTTGGCGACCAGCGCCGCCGGGTAGGGGCAGGCGGAGATGTGGGGCGATGTCTCGGCCCGGCTGGGGTCGACGGGATTCTGGACCAGATCGCGCAGCCCGTCCTGGCGCCCGCACCGCGCCATGATCTCGAAGGCGTGCGACCAGATCGAGGCATCGGGGCGGTGTCCGATCCGGTGCGATGTCGCCATGGGATAGCGGGCGTCGAGCGCGTCCAGCATCGCCTCCGCGACCTCCCGGTCCCCTAGCTCCACCGCCGTGGCAGCTGCCCCGCAAAGACCTGCGATCCGGGTAAAGCGATAATTGCCGACATCGATCGGCCAGAATTGGCCGAGGCGCGGGCGGGTGCTGGCACCCGTCTGCGCGATGAGTTCGCCGCGCAGGCGCTGCCAGTTCTCGGCGGCAAGACCGGGCAGGGTCGCGTTCAGAAAGAAACTCGGCAGCAATTGTGTGAGCACGCCGCCGATCGCGGGCATGGCGAGCCCCGTGTGGCTGGAGCGGCACGTGACGAACCGCCCGCGACCATCGGTGAACTCGCTTCGCAGCATGGCCTGCTGACGGGCGGCCATGCCGGCCCAGACCCCCGAGCCGAACTGCGCATCATGCGCGGCGATGGCGGCATAGCCGATGCTGTTGCAGACGGGAAAGAGCCAGTTCGGCTCGCAGGCGATCAGGCCGAAGTCGGACCGGGCGTGCTGCTCCGCGATGTTGCCGACCAGCGAGGGAAAATCCGCCTCGAACCGGCGGCCGGAGGGATGGGTGAGCGAGAAGGCGCCCGGCACGCTGAAGCGCCTGTCGCCGGAGGCGGCCTGGAACAGGGCGATCTGCGTGGCGCAGAAGCCGGTATACATGACGTTGTCGGCGGCGAACGGGTTGGGGTCGATCCGGCCCCGCCCCCAGAGGCTTTCGGCGGCCCAATAGCGCCAGACGCGGTGCGCTCGCGCCTTATCGATCAGGTTCGCCTGCGCGTCCGTGAGATAGGCCTGGAGGGCGGGCAGGTGGTTTCGCTGGACCATGGCGAGGGCGAAGCCGGCGAACTGCAACTGGTAGCGCAAGGCGGCGGACTGAAACGGATCTAGCCTTTCGAACCCGTCGAACCGGTCCAGCGGCTGCAAGGCGCGATCGAGCAGAAAGCGCAGGCGCGCGAGATCGTCGTCGCCGAGTTCGCTCGGGGAGGCGGTGGCCCGGACGATGGGTCGCGCGGCCGGACGCTCCATCAGGCCTGGCGTCGAAACCGGGACCGGGCGAAAGAAGGCAAGCCCCAACCCGACAAGACCCGCCGCCAGCGTGAGGCCAAGAACCGACAGTCCGCCGCTCTCCGCCGCAAGGCAGCCGTGGTGGAGGGCATAGAGCGACGCGGCGACGGCGGCGCCGAGCCAGACCGCAGGCGGCCCAAGCACGTTTCCGGTCGCGAACCAGAGAGATAAGGCGAGGCCGAAGGCCGCCGCCGACGCGCCGCCGATCCAGAGGACCGTCATGTCCATGGCCGGCGCGGAAGCGCCGCAGATCACGAACCCGCCGCCGGGAAAGGCGAGCCCCAGCGCGAAGGCCTGCCAAGCCGGAGAGGCGGAGACGCCCCAGAGAAGGCTGGCGCCCGCCAGCACGAGGCCCGCCATCAGCAAGCTGCGCCCGACCCGGCGGCGCGAGACCGGGCCGCGTGGGCCGAATCGCCACGGCAGATCGAGGGCAGGCGCGCGCCCGCTTCGCTCCAAGCGGCTCACGCGGCGACCCTCTCGGCCGGCGCGGCGCCGAACCGGCGCTGGCGGCTGCGGAACTCCGCCAGGGCTTCGCGCAGGTGCTCGGGCTGGAAATCCGGCCACAGACGCGCCGTGAACAGGAGTTCGGCATAGGCGCATTCGTAAAGCAGGAAGTCGCTGAGCCGCTGCTCCCCGCCGGTTCTGATGACGAGATCCAATTCGGGCGCGCCGCCGGTGAGCAGGCGCGCGAACTCCTCCCGCGTCGTGTCCGACCGGGACCGGCGGGCGGCGTCGAGGATGGCGTCGCGGGAGGAATAGTCGAAGGCGATGCGCAGATGCAGCGCCCCGGCGCTCGCGGACCGCGCCTCCGCTTCCTCGATGCGTCGCGCCAGCGCTGGCGAAATCCGATCGCGGCGACCGATCACGCTGAGGCGCACGCCCATAGCTGTGAGAGTTTCGATCTCCTCGGCCAGATAGGATTTCAGCAGCGTCATCAGCACGGCGACCTCGGCGGGCGGCCGCTTCCAGTTGTCGCCGGAAAAGGCGTAGAGCGTCAGCGTGCCGACGCCCATGTCCTTCGCCGCCTCGACGATCGGCCGGATGGCGCGCACCCCGGCGCGGTGGCCCTGGCTGCGCGAAAGGTCGAGCCGGGTCGCCCATCGCCCGTTGCCGTCCATGATGATGCCGGCATGGAATTTTCTGTCGAGAGTGCTTTGCATTGCAAAGTCCTTGGATAAATGAATGGGCGGAGCCTTTCCCGGCAAAGCGTGGCAGCTTCGCCGGGAAAGGCTCTAAGCGGGTTTCACTGAGAGGTCGGAAAGGCTGCGCTTGGACGCGGCGGCGGCATCGCGCACGACCTGTTCGAGGATGGCGAGATAGTCGAGAAAGCTCTCGCGCCCCTTGTCGGTCAGGAAACAGGTCGTCACCGGCCGCTTTCCCGCAAAGCTCTTGTCGATGCGCACGAAGCCGGCCTCCTCCAAGACTTGGAGATGGCGGCTGAGATTGCCGTCGGTCAGCCCGCAGAGGCGCTTGAGATCGGCAAAGCCCAGCCCCTTGGGCTTGCCGGCGAGCGAGGTCATCACGCCGAGCCGGGCCTTTTCGTGGATGACGCGATCCAGCCCGTCATAGGCGAAGGGGGCGGGCGCTTCAGATTTCGTCATAGCCATTCTCCGCCGCGCGACGAACCACCAGGGCGAGGATGGTCTGGCCGATCGCGAAGGGAAGCGCCATGCCCCAGGGCGACAGCTCTCCCGGCCGCGCCGCCATCATCATCATCACGCCGAAACCGCAGACGAAGTACCACGCGGCACCAAGCACGGCGCCTTTGGGAAGCGAGGGCGCGGCGGCGAAGACGCCGAGCCCCACCAGCACCTGCCAAAGGCCGGGGATCAACCAGGCGCTGTCCGGGGAGAAGCGGCCGATCACGGCGGCGAACACGCCGCCCGCGACCCCGGCGGGAAGAAAATGCTGGATGGCCTGATGAAGCATCGCGTCGGCGAGGCCGCCATGGGTGCGGCCCGTGCGCACGACCGTCTCCGCCGCGATCAAGGCGGCGCAGAGGACCGCAGCCACGATCCAGGCCACGAAGAAGGCCAGCGGCGTGCCGGGCGGAAACACGTTCTGGATCGTCGCGGTGGCGAGCGCGACGAGCGCCGTCGCCCCGAGCGCGAGCGGCCCGAACCCCTTGAACACGGTTCCGGCCGCCATCCGCCGGCGGATCGCCTCGATATCGGCCAGCGCGTCCTTCAGTTCAGACATCCTATCCCCCAAGCGCTTTATGATGCAAAGAATACTGCAATGCCAATGAAACGCAAGTGTCTGGTGCGCGCGATGTGCGTTGACGCCTGGCGTGGCGGTCCGGGAAGGGATGCTGAACTGGGCCAGGAAAGTAGGGCCGGGGAGGGCTATGACCACGAATAGGGGGGGCGGGTGAGGTTGGCGGAAGGCCGCCGCTGAAAGGCCCTAATCGACGTTGCGCGACGGAGCGAGCCGCACAGACACGCCGTTCAGGGATCGAGGTCCTGCGCGACATCGACCTCACCGTCGCCAAGGGCGAGGTCGTCAGCGTCCTCGGCTCCTCGGGCTCCGGCAAATCGACCATGCTTCGCTGCATCAATTGGCTGGAAGAGCCCGACAGCGGCGCGATCCGCATCGCGGGGGAGCGCATCGGCTTCAACGAGGCCAGGAAACGCAAGATGACCAACCGGGAGATGGCCGCCATCCGCGCCCGGGCCGGCATGGTCTTCCAGAGCTTCAACCTCTGGCCCCATCTCAACGTCGTCGAGAACGTCATGATCTCGCCCGTCCAGGTGAAGGGCGTGCCCAAGGCGCAGGCCCGCGAGGAGGCGATGGGCCTCCTGGACAAGGTCGGCCTTCTGGAGAAGGCGGAGGTCTATCCCTTCACCCTGTCCGGCGGACAGAAGCAACGTGTCGCCATCGCCCGCGCGCTCGCCATGAGCCCGGAGGTGATCCTCTTCGACGAGCCGACCTCGGCGCTCGACCCGGAGCGCGTGGGCGAGGTGCTGCAGGTGATGCGCGACCTCTCGGCGGAAGGGTACACGATGATCGTCGTCACCCACGAGATGGACTTCGCCAGAGCCGTATCCGACCAGGTCGTGTTTCTCGACAAGGGCCTCATCATCGAGAAGGCGCCGCCGGAGAAGTTCTTCGGCAACCCGGATTCGGAGCGGGTGCGCAAGTTCCTCGAGCGGATGGACTGACGCCCGCCGACCGCCTGGCCGGATCGTTCCCCGCATGCCATTGCGGCGCGCTCCCGCGCAGCCGAGCCCATTCGACACTAAGGACCCATCATGACCAACGTCGCCTTCATCACCGGCGCGACCTCCGGCTTCGGCCGCGCCGCTGCCCGCCGCTTCGCCCGCGAGGGCTGGGCACTCGTCCTCACCGGCCGCCGCGTCGAGCGACTGGAGGAACTGGCGGCCGAATTGAACGATCAGGTGCCGGTCCACATCGCCGCTCTCGACGTGCGCGATGCCGCAGCCGTCCAGGCCGTGGTGGATGCGCTGCCGGCGGACTTCCGGGGCATCACCGCGCTCGTGAACAATGCGGGCCTCGCCCTCGCGCCGGAACTGGCGCCACAGGTCGCGCTGGCCGATTGGCATACGATGATCGACACCAACGTGACCGGCCTCGTCAACACGACCCATGCCGTCCTGCCGCTGCTGATCCAAACGGGCAAGGGCGCAAGCATCATCAACATCGGATCGGTGGCGGGCGAATGGCCCTATCCCGGCAGCCACGTCTACGGGGCGACCAAGGCCTTCGTGAAGCAGTTCAGCCTCAACCTGCGCTGCGATCTCCTGAAGACAGGCGTGCGTGTGACCGACATCGCGCCGGGCGCGGCCGAGACCGAGTTCACGCTGGTGCGCACGCGCGGCAATCAGGCAGCGTCCGACGCCGTCTATCGCGACACCACGCCGCTGACGGCGGAAGACATCGCGGACCAGATCGTCTACGTCGCCACCCTGCCGGCGCACATCGCCATCAACCGGCTCGAGGTCATGTCCCAGCGCCAGGCCTGGTCGCCCTTCGCCGTCGATCGGGACGCCTGAGCCGCGCGCGGTGGCAGGGTCCCCGGCCATGGACATCATCGGCACCATCATGGCGGCCGGGCGCTCGGCGGTGGAGCTGTCGCTCTTCACGCTCCTCCCGGTCATGGTCGTCATGCTCTCGATCATGCGGCTGGCGGAGGCGGCGGGCCTCCTCGACGGGCTGACGCGGCTCCTCGCACCGATCCTGCGCCCCGTCGGCCTCACCGGGCTCAGCATCATCGCGCTCCTGCAGGTCAGCTTCGTCAGCTTCGCCGCGCCCGTCGCCACGCTTGCCACCATGGATCGGCAAGGCGTCTCGGACCGGCATCTCGCCACGACCTTCGCCATGGTCCTCGCGATGGGGCAGGCTAACGTCGTCTTTCCCATGGCCGCGCTCGGGCTCGACGTCGGACGGTTTCTGGCGATCTCATTGCTGGGCGGCCTCATCGCGGCGACGATGACCTACCACGTCTTCGGCCGCCATCTGTCGAGCGAGGGACCGGGCGAGGACGCCGTCGCGCATCATGCGATCGTGGAGGACGCGCGTGGCATTCTCGCGATCATCAACCGCGCCGGCGGCGAAGCCTTCCGGATCGCCACGGGGTCCATCCCCATCATGGCGCTCTCGCTCAGCATCATCGCCGCGGTACGGGCGGCCGGCGGCCTCGACGGCCTGAACTGGCTGCTCGCAACACCCCTCGACTGGCTCGGGATCGATCAGCGCCTCATCACCCCGACCTTGAGCAAGTATCTTGGCGGCGGCGTTGCAGCCCTCGGCGCCATGGCCGACCAGAAGGCCGCCGACGAGATCGACGCCCAGTTCGCCAACCGTGCGGCGGGCTGGCTCGTCCATCCGCTCGACCTGCCCGGCATCGCCATCCTGACCACGGCTGGCACTCGAGTGGCCAAACTCTGGGTGATCGCGTCGGTCGGCGCATCGGCGGGAATTTTCGCTCGCGCGACGATCGGCATGATCGGCGGAGCCTGATCGGGATGCCAGGTGCGATCGTGTCACGGCGCCCCGGGCGGGGCAGCAGCCATGGCAGGGGATCGGTCCACTTGTCCATGTTGGTCGCGCGCGCGGAGTAGGGGGCCCTGCACCGTAAGCATCGATCAGGCTCCTGGCATTCAGCCAGACGACAGCGGCCAGAGGCATGAAGGCTGGGCTTGTCCGCACGATCCGAGTCCTCGACCCCTGGCGCCTCATCCCGCGACGACGTCCACGAAGCGGCTATGCACCCAGCCCGAGCGGCAAGGGCCGCGATAGGGCGAGCGCGTTGCTTGCGGAGAGGACACGCCGCAATCAGCCTCCGTCCCAGGAGCGGGGTAGACGATCCCGCGCCAGGGACCGCGTTCGTCGCAGATCGCCACAAGTGCGCCGGCGCTGAGGCGATCGCGTTCCCGGTGCTTCGAACTCGGACCTTCGCGGACCGAAAGGAAGTTGTCGCCCTTCGGGTCGAGTCGGGCGATCCGCCCGAGGCTGGCGCAGGCATCGAGCTCGGGATCACCGCCGACCTCGACGGTCTCCGGGCCTTGCGCATTTGCCGGCACCACGCACGCACCGGCCAGAAGCGCCATGATGGGTAGAAGCGGGATGGCAAGCTGCATGGAATATCCTCGTCGGTTGAAGTGAGGCCATTAGCGACGGTTTGGCAACTCGGCGGCGGAGGGCCGGCAAGGAATTTTGGGGCGTCGCGAGGCGCCAAACTTGAGTGATGCGCGGGCACATCGGCGAGGATTGGCAACGGTCCATGCGGACGGGCGAAACATCTGATGCGCTTGCGCAGCACTGACGCGCTTGCGCGGCGTGTCTCGCCCTGGGGTGACGGCGAAAAAGAAACCGTTGGACCGACCCGACCGAGTTTCCAAACAGGCTCTTGGCGCCCGCCGCCAAATGCGCTCGTCGCACCATCGGTCAACGTCGCCCCGCGCCGGGTCGGGCGGCCGATCGAACCGCATGGAACGCAAGACCGCATTCGCGGTCCATCCGATCTCCCCGCCCATCTTGCCGTAAAGCTGGTGCGGGGCGAAGACCCGACACGCCGGCAACGGCTCCATGATCGTCTCGCGGGACGATGCACCCGGGCGCGTCCGATCCGCGATCTGGCATGGCTGGAAAGACGGGGCGACCGACGATCGCCGGGCTCCATGGACCAGCAGGCTGTGCTTGCCACGGCCACGGGCAAGCCGACCACCACGGTCTAACCCGAGCCACCGGATCCATCGGGCCCGGCGCGTCAGGGACGCGTCGGCGCGCTGAAGGCAACGTCCGCGTCGCGAAGCCAACCCGTCACAGGTCCTCCGGCGGCTGCGAGATACTCGACGCGGACCCAGCCGGGACGTTGCGACAGCACCGCGACGGGATCGAACTGGACGAGATAGGGACGCTTGCGTCCCGGCGCGTCGATGGGTTCGGGATGCAGGATCGCCCGCTCGGCGGTGACGAGCCCCGCTCCGATCCAGTCCGCCCGCCGCTCGTCCAGATGGAGTTCGTAGGGCGCATCCTTCATGTCGCCGCTCGCCATCAGGCAGCCGCCGTGGTTTTCCTCGAGCCGAAGGCTGGGCGCCGCGCCCAGACGAAGCTCTCCGCGAATATGCTCGACCTCGCCCGGAAACCACGTGTCCACGCGCGCCCGCTCACCCTCCGTACGGCCCTCGAGAAGAAACAGGCAGCCGAACTGCGGCGCGTCCAACGTGCCGTTGCCGACCCGTTGCTCGGCAAACACGCCGTGGATCATCCCGTCGTCGCGCACGATCAGCGCGAGCGGGCCATAGCGTCCCGACTGCGACTGGGAGGCGCTCGACGGGACGACGGACACGAGAAGCAGCAAGACGAGGCCGAGGAAAGAAAGCTGGCGGCGCATGACATCCCTGGAGGCTTGTTTGGAAACTCGGCGGCGCAGGGCCGGCGAAGGATTTTCGGGTGTCGTGAGGCGCTAAACTCGAGGGGGCGAGGGCGCATCGGCGAGGAGGGGCAGCGGCCCATGCGGATGGTTCGCCTTGGCGTGACGGCGGAAATAGAACCGTCGAACCGACCCCACAGAGTTTGCGAACAGGGTTTTCAGTTCGATCCCGCCAAGACCGTTCTTTCCGCCGGCCTGCATCCCGCGTCCTTCCGAACGGGCCGAACGCGGATGTGGCTCGCAGGCGCGGTTCCCGGCGCCCCCCGTATCGCATGGCCGACGAAGCCCCGCCCTTCAGCAGGAGAAGGGTTGGTTGAGCTGGAGGATCATCATGGAAAAGTTCTGCTGGAGGCGGCTGTAATCCTGCTGCAGGATGAAGGACGGCGTGCCGGAGTTCGGATCGAACCGGCCCTCGCCGGCACTCTGGACCGCCTTGCGTCCGTCCGCGATCACAGAGTTAAAGCTCCCCTGAAGCGCCGGGCATCCTTCCGGCTTCTCGGCCCTGACGACACGGTCCCAGTTCTCGACCATCCCCGCCATCTCGTCGAGATTCTTCGCGAACGCCTGCCGTGTGGCGACGTCGGCCGGGTCGGTGAAGACGGTCAGAGCCTCCTTCATGGCCGCCTTGCCGCGCAGGACGATGCCCGCGCGGTAGCGCTCCACGCTACCCTCCGGCGCCTTGTCGTAGGCCTCGCGCATCAGACGCTCGTCGCGCGCCTCGATCTTGTCGTAGAAGACGGTCTCCGCGTCCGCGACCTTGGCGAGGGATGCGACGAAGGCGGGGTCCTCCGCCCGCGCCTTGGCGCCGCCGTCCGTCAGGAAGCCCTTGGATTGGGCATAGTTGGACAGGCCGTTGTTGACCGGCTCGAAGGCGGCGATGGCGGCGGCATAGTCGCGGGCCGCCGGGTCGAGCTCCGGGATCGAACCCTGCATCGCGCCCGCAGTCTCCAGACGGGTGCGGATCTTGGTCACGAGCTGAACCGGAACGACGGCGTAGGTCTCCAGCGGGCGGTTGCCGGAAAGCTTGGGAGAAACCGTGTCCCGGTACGTCGCCAGGGCGTTGCCGAACGCGCCCGAACTCTCGTTGGCGGCCGTGATGTAGGCATTGGACTTGGCGAGCTCCGCCTGCTCGGCCGACGACAAACTCTGCGTCGCAGTCCCCTTCGCCGCGCCGTCTTTGCCCTCGCCGTTGCAGCCGGCTAGGCAGGCGGCCGCCAGCAGTGCAAAACCCAACATCTGTGCGCGATCGCGATGTCGCATGTCCAACCCCTCTCCTCTGCCTGACCGATGGCGACGGGACGCCATCCCTACGTCTCTCGGCGAAAGGACCGCAACCCCAGCGTTGGTGATCCCTTCAGGCAGCGCATGTATCGCGGCTGCGGGGCCCTGCCAGATCGCAGATAAGACGCTGTTTGCGAGTGAGGTCGGCTTGGGACGGCCAGGGGTCGAAAGCGGCGTCGACCCGGCGTCTGGCCCGCGAAGCACTCGCCATTCGTTCCGCAAGACACGAACGGGTAGCGGGATCACGGAAGGAGGATCAGGACGACGATCGGTCCGAACGCCGCCAGGAAGTGCGTCCATCGGAAGATGCGGACGCCGGCTCGCACCCTCATCCAGCCGCGCCGCCGGGACCACCATTCGAGAAGGGCGCAAACGGCCATGGAGGGGATGAAGAGGATCATCGCGAGGTAGCCCTTGAACCACCAGGACGCTTCGATCTCCTCCATCGTCGCGTTGCCGCCCAAGCCCATCACCCACACCGCGAAGCCGAAAGGCGTGGCAAGGATCGCCAGATAGGGAACGAGGTTCAGCACTTGGCCGAGTTCGCGCAGGAGGTCCCGGGGACGCCAGACGAACCGATCAGGCAGTTTCAAGCTTTCGCCCCCCTTTACAACCTTGCCGCTACGCGATCGGGCCCGTTAGAGGCTGGTCGCGGCGCGTACATCATCCAGCGTGATGTTGGCCAGAGCGTTTTCGAACGCCTGTCGGCCCGTGTCGAGTGCGCCCGCGATCGCCTCGTTGGCCGCGCGCTCGACCTTGCACGGCGCCGCCATGGTGCCGGCATCGATGGAGAAGACGGATGACTGTAGCGCTCGATGGACTTCGAGAAGGGTAATGTCTCGAAGCTCGCGCGTCAGCTGCCATCCGCCGCGCGCTCCCGCCGTCGATCGGACGAGGCCCGCGTTTCGCAACAGACCCATCATCCGTCGCACGACGACCGGGTTTGTTCCGAGCATCTCGGCAATCCGATCGGAGGCTGCCAGACCACCGTGCCCGGCCATATGGACGAGAACGTGCGTGACCCGCGTCAGTCGAGCGTCCTTGGCCACGGTGCGGCTTCCTTTCTCTTCGCTACCGCATTCGTCATAACCGGAACTTCGAAAGTTGCAATTCTTTCTGTCCAGCCTTATTGCTACTCACAGAGTTGCAGTTAGGGTGGCAGGTATGGACGACGCGATCATCATCGGCGGCAGCTTCGCGGGATTGGCGGCAGCCCTTTATATCGCTCGCGCGCGGCGGCGAGTGTGCGTGATCGACGATGGCACTCCCCGAAACCGCTTCGCTTCACGCTCCCACGGCTTCTTGACCAGGGACGGCAGCGACCCCCTGGACATGCTGTCCCAAGCGCGTGAGCAGCTTGGAGCCTATCCCACGGCCCGGTTCGTCAAGGGTCTGGCAACCGGGGTCAGTGGCGGGATCGACGACTTCGCTGTCACCCTTCGTTCCGGCGACGTCCTGAACTCGCGTCGGATCGTTCTTGCCTTCGGTGTGAGCGACGTCCTGCCGGACCTCCCGGGCCTGGCCGAGCGGTGGGGGAAGACGGTGTTGGCCTGTCCCTATTGTCATGGGTACGAGTTCGCGGACCGACAGCTCGGCGTCCTCCAGTCGCATCCCATGTCGGCGATGCAGGCGAACCTCATCGCCGACTGGGGTCCGGTGACTTTTTTCTTGGATGGCCATGCCCCTCCGGAAGGCGAGATGATGGCGCGGCTCGCGTCTCGCGGAGTGCGCGTCGAGCCCGCTCCGGTCCGCGCGTTGGAGGGCGAGGGCACCAGTCTCTCCTCGATCCTTCTTGCCGATGGGCGCAGACTCCCGATCGACGCCTTGTACGTGGCTCCCCGATCACCGCTGAGAAGCGGGATAGCAGAGCAACTCGGCTGCACCATCGAGCAGGGGCGTTTCGGACCCATCATCACGACCGACGCCGCGCGGATGACGAGCGTTGCGGGCGCCTATGCCGCCGGCGACATCGCTCGTGCGAACAATGCGCTGATCGCGGCCGCGTCTGGAGCGGAAGCTGGCATCGCTCTGCACGCCGGACTGGTGTTCGGAGCGATCGGAAACTGACGAGCGAGGCCCGGCGTCCGCCAAATGGGTTTCAAACCGTCCGCTATGTCTCAGGATTGGGTGAGAGCGTATCCGAAGCTCAGGAATGCCGAAGCTGGGCGAGCGACCGAGCTTCCATCCCGAGCTCAGGGGACCGCCAGCGGCTTGAACGGTCAGAGTTTGGCATGTGGTCGAGATTGTGCCCGTGACGCATTCCTCCGCTCCGGCCTCTGAGGGAGGGTGCGGGGATCATGCCGGGTTTCCAGTCTCGGGAACGAGGGGCGTTGCCGCCCGCTTGCGCTGGGCGAGCCGCATGACGAGCACGAAAAAGACCGGCACGAAGAGAACGGCAAGGACGGTGGCCGAGATCATGCCGCCGAGGAGGCCGGTGCCGAGCGCGTTCTGCGTTTCCGAACTCGGGCCGTGGGCGATCACCAGCGGCACGATGCCGAGCGCGAAGGCGAGCGAGGTCATCACGATCGGCCGCAGGCGCAGGCGGGCCGCCTCCCGCGCCGCCTCGGCAAGACTATGCCCCTCCGCGTGCAGCTTGCGTGCGAACTCCACGATGAGCACCGCGTTCTTGGCCGACAGGCCGATCAGCGTGACGAGCCCGACCTTGAAGAACACGTCGTTCTCCAGCCCGCGCAGATGCACGGCCGCGACGGCGCCCAGGATGCCGAGCGGCACGACCAGCATCACCGAGACCGGAATCGCCCAGCTCTCGTAGAGCGCCGCCAGCACCAGGAAAACGACGGCGAACGACAGCGCGACGAGGATCGGCGCCTGCGAGGCGGACTGGCGCTCCTGGAAGGACTGGCCCATCCATTCCACGGCGAAGCCGGACGGAAGCTCTGCCGCGAGCCGCTCCATCTCGTCCATGGCGCTGCCGCTCGACACGCCCGGGGCGGCATCGCCCGAAATGCTCAGCGAGGGGTAGCCGTTGGTGCGATTGAGCTGAAGAGGCCCGACCGACCATTCCGGTGTCACCACCTCGGCGAGGGGGACCATCCCGCCCCGGTCGTTGCGCACGTGGAGCTTCAGGACATCCTCCACCTGCATCCGGTCTTCCGCCCGCGCCTGGACGATGACCTGCTGGAGCCGTCCGGCGCGCGGGAAGTCGTTGACGTAGGTCGAGCCCATGGCCGCGCCGAGCGCGTCGCTGATGGTGGAAAAGGAAAGCCCGAGAGCACCGGCCTTGTCGCGGTCGACACGCAGTTTCACGGTGGGGCCGCCGGGCAGGCCGTCGACGCGCACGTCGCGCAAGGCGCGGCTTCGCCCGGCAAGGTCGATCAGCGTGTCGGCCGCCGTGCGAAGCGCCGCCGCATCGCGGGCCGCCCGGTCCACGAGCCGCAGCGAGAAGCCCGAGGTCGTGCCGAGTTCCTCGATGGCGGGCGGCTTCATGACGAGGACCTCGCCCTCCGTCGCATCGCGCATCGCCTGCGTTGCAGCCTCGACTTCGCCGTCGGTGCTCCCGGTGCGCTTGTCGAAATCGCGAAGCGTGGTGAAGGCCATGGCCGTATTGGGTCCCGAGCCCGTGAAACCGAAGCCGAGGATCGAGAGGTTGTTCTCGATGTCGGGGCGCGAGGCGGCATGGGCGTCGAACTGCTTCACCAGCTTTTGCGTGCGTTCGGCCGTCGCGTCCGCCGGGAGAGTGAAGGAAGTCATGAACGTGCCCTGGTCCTCGTCCGGTACGAAGGCGGTCGGCAGTGCGCCGTATCCGAACACCAGCATCCCGACGATCGCGCCGTAGACCAGCATGACGCGCCCGCCGCGCTTGACGAGCCAGCCGACCCAGCGGCTGGTGCGGCCGGTCAGGCGGTCGAAGCCGCCGTTGAACCAGGCGAAGACGCCTCGGCGCTCGTGATGGGGCGCGACCGGCTTCAGGATGGTGGCGCACAAGGCGGGCGTCAACGTGAGGGCCAGAAAGGCCGAGAAGAGGATGGAGACCGCGAGCGAGACCGTGAATTGGCGATAAATCGCCCCGACCGCGCCGGTGGCAAGGCCCATCGGCAGGAACACGGCCACCAGCACCAGAGTGATGCCGACCACCGCTCCCGTGATCTCGCGCATGGCGCGGCGCGTCGCCTCGCGCGGCGACAGCCCTTCGCTCGCCATCAGACGCTCGACGCTCTCCACCACGACGATCGCGTCGTCCACGATGATGCCGATGGCGAGCACCATGCCGAACATCGTCAGGACGTTGACGGAGTAGCCGATCGCCCACATCGCCGCGAACGTGCCGAGAAGCGCGATCGGCGCGACGATCGTCGGGATCAGCGTGTAGCGGACGTTCTGCAGGAACAGGAACATGATCAGGAACACCAGCACCATGGCCTCGGCGAGCGTCTTGGCGACCTGGACGATCGAGAGCTTCACGAAGGGCGCGGTGTCGTAGGAGACGGCATAGGCGACACCCTCGGGCATGGAGGGCTGAAGCTCGGCGAGGCGCGCGCGCACGCTTTGGGATGTCGCTACGGCATTGGCGCCGGGCGCAAGCTGGATAGCTGCGGCCGTTGCGGGCTTTCCGCCGTCGCGGATCGAGAATCCCATCGTCTGAGCGCCGACTTCGATCCGCGCGACGTCGCCCAATGTCAGCTTCGAGCCGTCCGGATTGGAACGCAGGACGATGGCGGCGAACTCCGCCGGCGTCTCCAACTGGCCGCTCAGCGTCAGCGGAACGCTGATCGCCTGGCCGGGCACCGCCGGAGCCTCGCCGAGACGACCGGGCGCGACCTGCACGTTCTGCGTCTGGATGGCCTGCGTGATCTCGGCGATCGATGTCGAGTAGGACAGGAGGCGGCCGGGGTCCACCCAGACCCGCATCGCCGCTTCCGAGCCGAAGGACTGGACGCGGCCGACGCCGGCCACGCGCTTGAGCTCCGGCGCCAGGGTGCGGGCGAGATAGTCGTCGAGCGTCAAGGGATCGACGCTGCCGTCACGCGAGCGCAGCGAGACGATCATCAGGAAGCCCGACGAGGCGGACTCGACGGAGAGACCGGCGCGGCGCACGGCCTCCGGCAGCCGTGGCTCGACGGCTTTCAGCCGGTTCTGGACGTCGACCTGCGCAAGCTCCGGGTCGGTGCCGCTCTTGAAGGTGACCGTGACGCTGGCATTGCCCGAGGCGTCGGCGGACGACTCGAAGTAGAGAAGGTCCTTTACCGCCGTCAGTTCGCGCTCGATCGGCGCGACCACGCTGTCGCTGACGGTCTGCGGACTGGCCCCCGTGTAGGACGCGCCGATGCTGACGCTGGGCGGGGCGATCGAGGGAAAGCGCGACACCGGAAGCTGCGGGATCGCGGCCAGCCCCGCCAGTGTGATGAAGATCGCGATGACCCAGGCGAAGACGGGCCGCTCGATGAAGAACTGGGGCATGGGATCGACCGATCAGCTTTCGCTCGCGGGACTTGCGGCGGGACGGTAGGGCACGGCGTCGAGCTTGCGCCCAGGCTCGGCGCGGTCCTGCCCTTCCACGAGGACGGTCTCGCCGGCGGACAGGCCGGACAGGATCACGTATTGGCGCTCGACCAGAGGGCCCAACTCGACGTCGCGACGCGCGGCGGTCTTGTCCGCGTTCAAGATGGTGAGGTGCGGGCGACCCGCGCCGTCGCGGCCGACCGCCTGCTGCGGCACGCTCAAGGCTTGGGGATAGACCGCGCTCGGCACGCGGGCACGCAGATACATGCCCGGCAGGAGCTGGCGGTGCGGATTGGGCACCTCGACACGCAGCGCGATGCTGCCCGTGCCGGGATCGGTTGTGCTTTCGGAATAGAGCGCCTTGCCGAAGAACTCGTAGGGTCGGCCCGCGATCGTCAGGATGGCAACCGGCAGCGTTCCGGCCCCCTCGCTCCCGCCGCTCGCCATCAGATCCTCGATAGCCTCGCGGCGCGTGGCGGACTGGCGCAGGTCGAGATACACGCGGTCGAGTTGCTGGACGACGGCGAGCGCCGACGCCGCGCCGACCGAGGCCAGGCCGCCCTCCGTGACGAAGGCCTGGCCGATGCGTCCGGGGATAGGGCTGCGCACGGTGGCGTGCGCGAGTTCCAGCTTGCGACGCGTCAGATTGGCTTTCGCCTCCGCGACGCTGGCCTTGGCCTGAGCGAGCGCGGCCGTGGCATCGCCGAGCGCGGCGGCGCTGGCGGTCCGAACGTCCGACAAAGCCTGGATGCGGTCGAACTTGAGGCCGGCGTTGAGAAGATCGGCCTCGGCCCGGGCCAGAACGGCCGAAGCAGCCTCCACGTCGGCTGCGAGCGGGGCGGGGTCGATCTGGAACAAGGGCTGGTCGGCCGCGACCTCGGACCCTTCCGCAAAAAGCACCGTCTGGATCAACCCGCCGACCTGCGGACGGATTTCGGCGGTGCGCAGGGCCGAGACCCGCCCCGGCAACTCGTCCACCACCACGACCCGATGCGGCCGGACCGTCACCACCGCGACGCGCGGCGGCTGCGTCCAGACCTCGCCCGGAACCGGGTCGGTTCGCGCCTCGGTGCACGCCGCGAGGCCGGCTGCGGCCGCAAGAAGAAGGGTCAAGGTCGAGAAGCGGGGCGGGCGCGTCATCGCGAACATCCATGGAGAGCATCGCTCGGATGCGACGCGGCCCTTATCGTGTCGCCGGGTGGGTGCGGTGTGGAGCTTGTGTTGCGGTTTCGTGGAGGAGGGCAGGAAGCGCTCGACGCCCGGCGATGCGGATGGCATCCAAGGGGCAAGGAGAGCGCCCCGCATGTCAGCCCTTGTTCTGATCGCCGAAGACGACGACGAGATCGCCGCGATCCTCGACGCCTATCTCGTGCGCGAGGGTTTTCGCACGGTGAAGGCGCGCGACGGACGCACCGCGCTCGACCTTCATCTCTCTCTGAAGCCCGATCTTCTGCTGCTCGACGTCACCATGCCGCGCCTCGACGGCTGGGAGGTTCTGGCCGAGCTGCGCCGACGAGGCACGACGCCTGCGATCATGATCACCGCGCTGGACCAGGACATCGATCGGTTGCAGGGCCTGCGCATCGGCGCGGACGATTACGTGGTGAAGCCCTTCAACCCGATCGAGGTGGTGGCGCGGGCCAAGGCCGTGCTGCGTCGCTCGGGGCTGGCCGGTTCGGGCGGCGTCCTGCGCGTGGGCAAGCTTTCGATCGACCTCGATGCCTACCGCGCCAGTCTCGACGATGCGGCCATCCAGTTGACGCTGACCGAGTTTCGCATTCTCGCGCACATGGCCCGCAGCCCCACCAAGGTCTTCACGAGGGGCGAGCTGGTGGACGCCTGCCTGCCGGGCTCGGACGCGCTCGACCGCACCGTGGACAGCCATCTCTCCAAGCTGCGCCGAAAGCTCGAGCAGGCCGGCGCGGTCGGCTTCCTGCCGGGCGTGCGCGGCGTCGGCTACCGGCTTCTGGACTAAAGTCATGAGGCTACCCGCCGGATTGAGCCGCCAGATCCTCCTCGCCATGTCCGCCATCACCGTGGTGGCGAGCCTCGTCGTCTTCTTCGGCACCTATCTCGCCTACATCGTGATCATGGTTTTCTATCCCCGGTTGGACACGGGCGACGAGTGGCTGACGGTCACCGATCTCGCGATCCTTTCGGCCGCCATCCTCATTGCGCTGCCGATCGCGGCCGTGATCGCCCTTCGGCTGGCGCGTCGTATCCTTCAGCCCCTCGAAACGGTCGTCCAAGGCGCGCGCCGGATCGCCGGCGGCGACCTGACGGCGAGAGCCGAAGCGGGCGATCGCTCGCTGGGCGAGACGGCCAGCCTCGTCGACGACTTCAACATCATGGCGCAGCGCCTGGAAGACATGGCGGCCGACATGGCGGTGTGGAATGCCACGATCGCCCATGAGCTTCGCACGCCGCTCACCATCCTGAAAGGTCGGCTCCAGGGCATCATCGACGGCATCTTCGAGCCCGACGAGCGCTCCCTGCGTGGCCTCGTCCTGCAGGTCGATAATCTGGCGCGGTTGGTGGAGGACCTTCGAACGGTGACACTGGCCGACAGCGGCCATCTCGATCTGCGCATCGAGCCCGTGCGTCTGGCGGGCGGCGTCGCGGAGATGGCCGAGCTCCTGGCGCCCGATCTCAAGGCCGAGGGCCTCGAGCTACGGCTGGAGCTGACCGACATCTGCGTTCAGGCCGACGCAGCGCGCATCCGCCAAGCGCTCCTCGCCCTCGTCACCAACGCACGCCGTCATGCCGTGCGGGGTGCGATCACCCTCTCGCTGAGGGCATCGGAAGACGAGGCCATCCTGGGTGTCGCCGACGAAGGTCCGGGGCTGCCGGCAGAAATGGCGACGCGTGTCTTCGAACCCTTCGTGCGCGGCGACCCGGTCCGCTCCCGAGAGCTCGGGGGAAACGGCCTGGGCCTGTCGGTCGTGCGCGCCATCGTCGAGGCGCACGGCGGACGTTTGCGATATCGACCATCGCCGGCGGGAGGGGCCTTGTTCGAGATGGCCTTGCCGTTGGGCAACGCGCCTCGACCGCCCCGGCGGCCCGGCATCTCGTTCCCGCTCGCCGATCCTTGAGCGATTTGGGGACCGTCACGATCCTCGCCATCGCTCTGCCGCGTCTGACGCCAGGGCTTTCGGCGAGAGGGTCGATGGGCCTGCCGCGCTCTTCGCTCTTCCTCGCAGACCGTCCGATCCGCTGGCTCGGGGCAAATCGATCTCTCCACCGAGCCTCCATCGAACCTGCACAGTCGGGCAATGGGCCGATGGTTCCATGGCTCGCCGACGGGACGGCGCCGCGTGCGCAGCAAACGGTAGGGAAGTCCGATGCTTCACAATAGAGAGCCGACCGCGATCCGATACCCGTCATCGATCCGGGTCCTGCACTGGACGCGTGCGGTCTTGATCCTGGGGCTTCTAGCGTGCGGCTGGTTCATGACGGGACGGGAGGAGGGGGATGCCGTCGCCGCTTTCCTTTATCCCAACCACAAGCAGTTTGGGGTCCTGGTCTGGCTGTTGGCGCTGGTTCATCTGACCCTTCGTTGGCGCATGCGCTCGACCTTGCCGCAGGAGCCCCACGGTCTGAAACCATGGGAGCGCTTCCTGTCCGCCACCGTGCAGCGCCTGATGATCGCCTTGACGATAGCAACGCCGTTCTTCGGCTATGCAATGTCGAGCAGCTTCTCACAGAGCGACGGGGTTCCGTTCTTCTTCGTCTCGCACATCCCCGAGATCATCCCGAAGAGCGACCGGCTGTTCGAGATATTCACCGCGCTTCATATGTACAGCGCCTATCTCCTCCTCGCGTGCGTCCTGCTGCATGTGTCGGGTGCCGTCTTGCACAGACTCCAGGACAAAGGCGGTGAGACCGACGTTCTCGCGCGCATGCTTTGACGGAGCACGAGAACATCCCTCAAGGCGAGAACAGAACCGTGATGCGCTGGCGCGTTTTGGAAACGCGCTCGAGATCGCGGCCCTTAACCAGCGTGTGGGAGGGCGGTGACCTTAGAAGGCTCCGTTACGGAAAGTCGCTCGGGTCGCAATGATCCTGTCCTGTCCCAGTTTCAGGCGATGAAGACTTGGAACAGCCTTCCGATGCATCGGGCTTCGGATCCTTCGGCCAAGCTGCTCGCCGTCAAGCGAAACTGGCTTTAAGGACAATCCGTATCGTCTCGAAGCCGCTTGTGGCGTTATGCGTGGTCTTTTGCGACTGAAACCCACGCACAGCACGGATTCGCTGCGTCAGCTCGCCATGATCCGACCCGAGCCGGTTGTTCAGGACTGTCACCCGCCTCTGTCGGCAGTTGGGAGCGAGCTGTCCTTTCCTTCGCAGGCAGGCGATGGCCTCATTGGGATGTGTGTTGTTGTGCGTCGAAATCACCGAAGGTCTTTCGTGCGGTGATCGGCTCAACGCCTTGGTCAGGAAACGCTTGGCAGCCTTCGTCGTGCGCGTTCGCAAGCGGTGAGGGTACAGCGTTTCGCCGCTCTCACCGATCGCGCCGTCGAGAACCATCCATTCGCAACGCACCTTCATCGACCTACCGACTGCCGCTCCAGCGGTTTGCGACAGCATCGAACGCGGCGGTCCAGTTCGGGAGAACCAGCACCACCAGCACATGCAAATCGGGATCACGTCGGGCGCAAAGTGCCGACCTATGACGGCTGCGCTCATGCTCCGCGTCCTTTACCGGTCGCCGCGCGGTTCGGACGTATCACGCCGCTCCCGTGAGTTCTCAAGCAAACTTAGAAGAGTTTCGAATTAGAACTATAACAGTTCCATGTATGAGAATTAAAACAACAGCTATTGACTGCCGATTACGCAGAATTTATCTAGCTCTCGTCCAGAACTTTGAATCCATCAACCAGCACCTTTTGAACTTCGCGCAGCCTGAGAAGGGATTTGCCGATGCCTTGCTGTCTCTTGGATGTTTTCTGTCTTGTTGCAACCGAGGATATCGATCCTGACCGCGCGAGCGAACTCGAACGCCAGATCGTTCGCGAGCAACGATGGACGCAGCCGATCGCGGTTCATAAGCGTGACTTCTTCGTCATGGATGGCCATCACCGGCTGACGGTGGCGCATCGTCTAGGTCTCGATCGCATCCCGGCCGTTCTCCTCGATTATGGTGAGGTGGACGTCATGGCATGGCGGAAAGGCGAGATCATCACGCCAAGCGATATCATCGCGATGGCCCGCAGCGGGAGGCGTTTTCCCGCCAAGACCACACGGCACATCTTCGATCCCCCGCTTCCCCTCTGCGACATTCCTCTTTCGGACCTTCGTTTGGTCCGGAACGGACACGAAACGAGCGGCACGCGACCGCTCGTCGTCCGAGCCTGATTTCAGGCCCTCACCAAAGCCAAGGCAATGTCCGCTCTGCCAGCGTCCGCGTTCCTCGCGGCGAACGCCTCATCGCGCGTCGCTTGGCCCATCCATTTCGACGAGGAGGTTCTTCCCGATGTCCAGCGCCTACCTGCACACGCCCGCCGTTCATGTGATCGCGCGAAGCGAATTGTCCGACATCGATATTCCGCCGGCCGAGGTCATCGCCCTTGTCGAGGACGCCTATCGATCCTTCGCCGAAGGCGCGTCCCGCTGCCCGACGAAGATTATGATGCCGCTGCCCGAGCCCGAGCGCGACGCCGTGTCCTACACGATGCTCGGCTATGACGGTGCGATCGAGCAGGTCGGGTTCAAGACCTCCTATCGGCAGGGAAGCGAAAGCGCCGAGAAATACTACACGACGATCAGCCTCTACGACGACACGACCGGGCTGCCGTCCGTTTTCATGGATTGCCACCGTGTCGGCGCCTCGCGCACGCCCGCGACGACGGCCATCATCGCGAAACATTGCGCGCGGGAAGGCGCCCGCTCGGCCCTGATGATCGGCACCGGCGCGCAAGGGTTGAACACGCTTCCCTATCTCCTCACCGCGCTTCCCCAGCTCGAAACGCTGCGGCTGTTCGGAACGCATCCCGACGGGATCGCCGCCAGCCACGAGACCCTGGCGCGCTATTTTCCCGATCGGCGGATCGAGATGGTGGACGATGTTCCCGATGCGGTCGGGCGATCCGACATCGTGGTGGTCGCATCGGGCCGCGCGGCGCATCCCAAGGTCAGAACGAGCTGGCTCCCGCCCGGCGGGCTTCTCGTCTCGGTCGCAAGCAAGGGGCTGGAGGCCGGCGCGCTGCATGAGGCCGACTACGCGATCGCGACCAGCGAAGGGCAGTTGGGCGTCACGGGCAAGCGCCTCGCCGGCCCGGACGGCATCGCCCGGATCGACGCCGAGCTGCCCGACATCGTCGCAGGCCGCAAGCCGGGTCGCCGGTCGGCGGAAGATCGCGTCTTCGCCTTTTCCAGCGGCATGATCATCACCGACATTCCCGTCGCCCACGCCCTGGCGACCCGCGCCATTTCGGCGGGGCGCGGCCGGAGGATCGAACTGTGGACCTGACCCCCGTTCTTCAGGCGCGCGAAGCTCCTTGGGCGAAAGCCGCGCGCCAGGACACAGCCCTGCTCGATGCCATCGCCCACGCCGTCGCCGGGCCGTTCCATCTGATCTATCCCGAGCGGTTCGCGGAAAATCTCGGTGCCTTCCAAAGCGTGCTGCGCGACCATGGCGTCCGGGGCAGCGTTTACTTCGGCAAGAAGGCCAACAAGGCCGGCGCCTGGCTTCGCGAGGTCGCGCGCCTTGGTGGTTCGGTCGATGTCGCGAGCGTGCCGGAACTCGTCCACTGTCTCGCCAACGGCATCCGGGGCGAGGACAGCGGCGTGACCGGAGCGGCCAAGAGCGACGATCTTCTCTGGCTCGCGGCGCGCCATGGCTGCACCCTCGCCATCGACGCGCTGGACGAGCTCGATCGGGCCACGGCCATCGCTGGAGGCGATCCGCCGCTGCGCATCCTGCTGCGCGTGCTTCCACCGAACAATCCCGACAGCCGGTTCGGCCTTAGCGAACGCGATCTTGAAGCGGCGCTGACGCGCTGTGCCGACTGCCGGGACAGGATCGAGATGCGCGGCTTCTCCTTCCATCTCGACGGCTATGCGGTCGCGCCCCGCGCAGAGCTCGCCGCCGCGCTGGTGGACCGGTGCCTCGACGCCCGCGAGCGCGGCTTTCCGGCCTCGGCGATCTCGATCGGGGGCGGCTTCGCCTGCGCCTATCTCGAAGAGGGCGACTGGCGCTCGTTCCAAGAGTCGCTCGATCCCTCGCAGTTTCACGCCGGCAAGCGCTTCGATCGCTTCTACCCTTACTTTCAGGCGCCGACCGGCGCGGCCATGCTGGAGGCGATCCTGCAAAGCCCGGCCGGGGCCGCGTCCCTGGCGGCCCGGCTTTCGGCGGCGGGGATCGACCTTTATCTCGAGCCCGGCCGGGCGCTTCTGGACGGCGCCGGCATGAGCGTCTTTCCCGTGCAGGGCTTCAAGCGCAACGACGCGCACGGAATCGTCACCGTCGCCGGCCTCAGCATGAGCCTGTCCGAGCAATGGAAGGGCAGCGAATACCTACCGACGCCGATCCTCGTGCAGCGCGGCCCGGCGCGGGAGCAGACGCCGGTCCAGGCGGCCGTCGGCGGATCGAGCTGCATGGAATACGACGTCCTGACTTGGCGAAAAGTCCTTTTTCCCGCCGTGCCCCGCCATGGCGACCTTCTCGTCTATCCCAACACAGCCGGCTATCAGATGGACAAGAACGAGAGCGAATTCCACCAACTCCCCCTGCCGCCCAAGATCGTCCTGACGGAGCAGGACGGGCGCTTTCTCTGGAGGACGGACGAGCGATGAGCCTGACATCCATGAAGAGCGAGCGCGTGGCCGCAAACGCGGCGGAGCTGATCGGCCGAACGCCGCTTCTGGAACTGACGCGCACGGGAGCGGGTAGCCGCCTGCTTCTGAAGCTCGAGCAGTTCAACCCGACGGGATCGACCAAGGTCCGCATGGCGAGCGAGATGATCCTCGCGGCGGAACGGTCGGGCGCGCTGAAGCCCGGCGGAACCATCGTCGAGCCGACCTCGGGCAACACGGGAACGGGCCTTGCCCTCGTCGCGATCGAACGGGGCTACCGCTTCATCGCCGTGGTCGATCACCACGCATCGAAGGACAAGCTGCGCGCGATGCAGGCGATGGGCGCCCATCTCGTCGTGGTGGGCGGCAACGGCGAAGGGCCGAGCACGGTGGAGCGACGCCGCGTCGCCGGCGAGATCGCGCGCGACACGGGCGCCTTCTGGCCCGATCAGCATCACAACCCCAACAACAATGCCGGCTATGCCACTCTCGCGGCCGAGCTGCTGGAGGATCTTGCGGGCGACGTCGACTATCTCGTCGGCGCGGTCGGGACGGGCGGCACGCTGTGCGGCACCGTCCGCGCCCTGCGCGAGCGGGGATCGGCCGTCACCAGCATCGGCGTGGAGCCCAAAGGCTCGATCATCTTCGGTGGCCCCGGCGGCAAGTATTGGCAGACGGGTGCGGGCGCGCCCGCGGGCTTCACGGTCGGGCCGAACGTCGTGCACGCGCTGATCGACGAGGGCGTGACCGTCTGCGACATGGACGCTTTCACCACGGCGCGGGGCGTGGCGCGGCGCACGGGTCTCCTCGTCGGCGGAACGGCGGGCGCCGCGATCTTCATCGCCTTGAAGCGGCTGGCCGTGGTGGAGCCGGGCAGCACGATGGTCGTGCTGGTCTGCGATGCCGGCGAGAAATATCTCGACACGCTGTATGACGACGCCTGGCTGAGGGAGCGGGGCCTTCTGAACGAGCCGGCCCATCAGCGTCTCCACCGCCTGCTGGCGGCCTTCGAGGAATCGCGGCGGCTCGCGGCGATCGACCACGCGCGGACGGGAACGTGACACCGATGTCCTCCACCTCCTCCCGCTACCGCGAGATCATCCGGCTCTCCGCGCCGATCGCCGGCATCCAGTTCGCGCAGGTCGCGCTGACCACGGTCGATCTTCTGATGATGGGCCTTCTCGGCCTCGGCGCGGTGGCCGCAGGCGGCCTCGGGCTCCTTCTCTACAACCAGCTGCGCACGATGGGCGTCGGCATGGTGACGGGGGTCGGCAATCTCGTCGCGGGCGCGGTCGGCCGCGCCGAAAAGCGCGGCGGATCGGCCGCCATCGACGCGCAGGGGCGCGAGGAGATTCGCGATCTCGTCCGCGCGTCGCTGCTGATCGCGACCGCGACGGGCCTCGCGGCGGGCGTCCTTCTCGTCGCGCTCGGCCATGCTCTGCCCCTTCTCGGGCAGGACGCGGGCGTGGCGGCGATGGCGCGGCCGATCATGCTGGCGCTCGCGCCGGGGCTGGTGCCCATGCTCTGGATGAACGTCCTGCGCCAGTTCGCCGTGGGCATGCGCAGGCCCGGCTCGCTGCTCGCGGTGACGCTGGTCTCGATCGGCGTCAACGCGCTTCTCAACGCCGTCTTCATCTATGGCTGGCTCGGGTTTCCGAAGCTCGGGCTCGCCGGCATCGGCCTCTCCACCACGCTGGTTCAGCTCTGGACCCTCGCGGTCTATTGGCGGATGGTCCGGCGCGACGCGGCGATGCGCGACCTGCTCGCCCTCGACGCCTGGCGCGCCCGTCGGGAGACGGTGATGCGCATCGCACGCATGGGCACGCCGATCGCGCTGACCTACGGGTCGGAAGCGGCCATCACCTCGATCGCCTCGCTCTTCATGGGCACGTTCGGCCCCGTCGCGCTGGCTGCGTCCAACGTGGTCAACCAGCTCGCCTATATCGTCTATCAGGCCAATATCGGCCTTTCGCACGGCACCTCGATCCTGGTCAGCCGGGCGCTGGGGCGGGGCGAGCGGGACGAGATCGGCCGGATCGGCGTGCAGGCGCTCGCCATCAGCCTCGCGCTCATGAGCGCGATCGGCCTCCTCTACGTCCTCGCGCCGCAGGCGGTGCTTCTGCCCTTTCTCGGGGAGCGGGGCGACGGCGCGGTGCTGGCGGTCGCCTCGACGCTGCTCTGGTTCGCCATCGCGCACCAGATATTCAAGGGCTCGCAGAACATCTGCGTCGGCCTCCTGCGCGGGCTTGGCAACACCAAGGCGGGCCTCGTCAACACGCTGATCGGCTATTGGCTGATCGGCATCCCGGCCATGGCCTTCTGCGCCTATGCGACGGGATGGGGCGCCTATGGCGTCTGGTTCGGCCTGTGCCTCGGCTTCGGGGCGACCAGCCTCCTTCTGTGGCTGCGTTTCACGGTGGAACTGCGCCGCCTCGCGGCCGCTCACGCCGGGGGAGAAGGCGTCCCGGCGGCCTGAGGCGCGACACGCACAGAGCCATGCCGCCGCAGGAGATCGACATCGAAATGCGGGGGCGCGTCGGGGGCCAGATCCACGAAGCGTCCCTGCACGCGGAACACGCGCTCGATCAGCCCGCTGGCCGCGAGCGCCCCCGGCTCGCCGTCGAAGACGCGGCGCCCCGCTTCCAAGACGCTGATCCGATCGGCCACCGACAGGGCCTGGTTGAGATCGTGGATCGCCATGACGACCGCGACCCCGCGCTCGCGGCTGAGCCGATACACGAGATCGAGAAGCTCCACCTGATGGCCGATGTCCAGGAAGGTCGTCGGCTCGTCCAGAAACAGGATGCGCGCTTCCTGCGCGAGCGCGGCGGAAATCCAGGCGCGCTGCCGCTCGCCGCCCGAAAGATCGCTCAAGGGACGCTGGGAAAAGCGCGCGAGCCCGGTGCATTCCAGCGCCCAGGCGATCGCCGCCTCGTCGCCCTCGCCGTAGGTCCTGAACAGGCCGACATGGGCGAAGCGCCCCTGCCGCACGAGCTGCCCGACCGTCATCTCGTCGGGCGCCACCGGCTGCTGGGGCAGGAAGGCAAGCCGGCGCGCCAGATCCCGCCGCCCCATGGCGAAGACGGAACGACCTTCGATCTCCACCCGGCCGCCGGCTGCCCGCACGAGCCCGGCCAGCGCCTGAAGCGCCGTGCTCTTGCCCGAGCCGTTGGGGCCGATCAGCGCCCGAACCTCGCCGGGTTCGAGCTGGAGGGAAAATCCGCTGAGCGCCGTTCTCTGGCCATAGCGGACGGTGAGGTCGCAAGCGTTGAGGATCATGGGTCGCTCATGGCGTTCGACGTAGAAGGACGATCAGCAGCGGCACGCCGCACAAGGCGGTGACGACGCCGATCGGGATTTCGTCGGCCCGGCCGAGAAGGCGGCCGAGGAGGTCGCAGAAGGTGACCGTGCTCGCGCCGAGCACCACCGTCAGCGGCAGCACGAGCGGGAAATGCCCGCGCGCCAGCCGGCGGGCGAGATGGGGCACGATCAGCCCGACGAAGACGATGGGCCCCACCGCGCCGACCGCGCTCGCGGCAAGCGCGCAGGACACCAGCAGCACCAGCGAGAAGCTCCTGGCGTAGGCGAGGCCGAAGGAGCGCGCGACGGCGGGTTCGAAGCGCAGGAGTTCGAGCGGGCGCCGCAAGAGCGGCAGGACCGCCAACCCCGCGAGCGTGAAGGGCGCGAGGAAGACGGCGTGTTCCCAGCGCCGCGCGTAGAGGCTACCCGACAGCCATTCGAGCAGGACCTCCATCCGCGTCGAGCCCCAGCCCGCCACGATCCCCAACGCCACGGCCTGCAACAGCGCGCCCATCGCGACGCCGCAAAGCGTCAGCCGCAGGGCTCCGAGATCGTGGCGCAGGGTCATGAGATAGATGAAACCGCCGGCCGCGAGCCCGCCCAGCATTCCCACCGCCGGGAGCCAGGACAAGGGAAGCTCGACCACGGTGTTGGAGCCGGGATCGTGGCTGTAGACCGCGATCATCAGGAACAGGGTGACCGCGAGCGTCGCCCCTTGCGACACGCCCATCAGGGACGGATCGGCCAGCGGATTGCGGGTGATGGTCTGGAGCAGGAAACCGGCGGTGGCGAGCTGCATCCCGGCCAGCATGCCCGTCACGATCCGGGGCAGGCGGATGTCGAGGATGATCGAGCGCGCTCCGGCGCTCCCGCCCCCGGCCAGAACGTCAGCGACATCGCGCAAGGGCAGGTCCGCGACGCCGAAGAGCACCGCGACGAGCGGGGCGGCCAGCGTCAGGCCGACCAGCGCCGGCAAGAGCCAGCGTGCCGGCGGGCGGGCGGCGAGCGAGGGTGCCAGCGGCGTCATCGGCATGCCTCGACAGCCAGGGCGCGCGGGCGCTGAACGAGATACAGAAAGACCGGACCGCCGATCAGCGCGGTGACGAGGCCGACCGGCAGTTCGCGCGGCGCCGCGATGCTGCGGGCGATCAGATCGGCGAGCACTGTCGTCAAACCGCCGATCGCGGCGGCGAGCGTCATGGCCCATCCCGATCCGGGCGGGCGAAGAAGCCGGGCGATATGCGGCGCGGCAAGGCCCACAAAGGCGATGGGACCGGCGACCGGCACGATGCCGGCGACCGGCAGCACGGCGAGAAAGAGCACGAGGGGCCGCCAGAGCGCCAGCCTCAGGCCCATGCCCATGGCCGCGCCCTCGCTTAAGGAAAGAAGATCCACGACGCGGTGGATCGACAGGGCGCCCGCCAGCGCAACCGCCACGAAAGGTGTCATGGCGGCGAGCTGCGGCCAGGACCGGCCCTGCAATCCGCCCGCCAGCCAAAACAGGAGCGAGGGAACCTGCGGGCCGCTCAGAAGCAGGACATAGGTCGTGACGGCATGGAGAAAGAGGGACACGCTCATGCCGCCGAGCGCCAGATGCAGCGGGCTTGCCATCCGCCCCGAGGCGATCAGGAAAGTCGCCGAGGCCGCGGCCATGCCGCCCGCGAAACCCACCAGTGGATACCAGACCGACGAAAGGGCAGGCCAGAACACGAACGCGGCGACGATCGGGGCCACCGCGCCGGCGCTGACGCCCGTGAGACCCGGCCCGGCGAGCGGATTGCGCGTCAGCGCCTGAAGCAGAAAGCCGGCCAGCGCCAGCCCCGCCCCGGCCAGAAAGGCCGCGAGGCTGCGCGGCAGGCGCAGCGTCCAGACCAGGATCGTGTCGACGCGCCCCGCTTTCGAGACAAGCGCGTCGAGCACGGTGCCGGAGGGCAGCGTGCGATCGCCGATCGCCAGCCCGCCGGCGATCGCCAGCGCGGCCAGCACGAGGAGAAGGCCGGTCAGGACCGGCATCCGAAGCGCCTCGCCGCGCGGCGGCGAGGCTGCGCGGCGGGTTGTCATTTCCGGATGTCGGCGGGGATCAGCTTGGCCGCCTCGGCCCGAACGTCCACGGCCGGGAACGTGTCGGGGTAGAGATAATGCGCGGCCTCGCGCAGCACGATCTCGCGGGCGATCGGGCCGTTGGTCTCCACCCATTGATCGCCGACATAATGGACCCGCTTGTTCTTGACGGCGGAGAGCTGGCTCCAGATCGGGTTGTTCTCCTGCGGGCGATCCGGGCCGCTGTCGTAGACGAAGATGACCTCGGGGTCCTTCTCCAGCATGGCTTCGAGGCTCATCTCCATGCCGAAGCGGCCGCCCTGCGTCATCGGCCCGACGATGTTGTCGCCGCCGAGCGCGGCGACGATCGAGGCGGCCGTGTTCTCTGTATGGAAGGAGAAGGGCGTGTCGCCGGCCCACATGATCTGGAAGCGGGGATGCAAGTCCTTGGGAGCCTTGGCGACATAGTCCGCGAGATGCTGCCTGAAGGAGGCGTTCAGCGCCTCGCCCTTCTCCGGCTGCCCGAAGGCCTTGGAGAGTTCGGCGACTTCCCGGAAGCTCTCGTCGTACCGCTCGATATTGAAGGCGAGATAGGGGGCGATCTTCTCGTAGGAGGCGGCGTTGCCGACGGTGTAGCGCTTCATCGCGACGATAAGATCGGGCTTGGCCTGGCTGACCAGCTCGAGATTGGGCTTGGCGCGCTGCCCGAGCGACGCCATGTCCTTGGTCAGGCCAAGCAGAAAGTCGGGATCGCGCCCCTTGGTCATGTAAGTGACGGCGAAACGACTGGGAGCGACGCCGAGCGCCAGTCCGACATCTACAGCCAGATACGAGACGGCGGCAACGTTGCGCGGGTCTGAAGGAACCTCGACACTGACGCCGCGATCATCCGTGATTGGAATCGTTCTGTCACCTGCCAATGCGGGACAAGCGAGGGACAGGACAAGGAGCGAAGCGGATAATACTTTGGAATGTTTCCACATCTGCTACGACTTTCTTTCGCAACGTCGATCGTTGCGACTGTTAGCCGCATAACATGATAAATACAATCATATTTTAAGGTGGCAAAGACGTCCCGTTGCGACGCCAAATCGTTGCAGGGTGATCCCCTTCTGTTCCGTATCGAGGTGATGGAGACCTGAGATGGTTTCCGAGGTGCGGAGCTTTTGGTCCGCCACGGTCCTAACGCGCAGCGATCGGCATCCCCGGCGTGTTCTGGCGCGACGCAGGCGAAGCGACGATGCGCCGGCCGGTCAGAACGCTTGCCCCCAACTCGCAGACCTTGGCCAGGCTGAGGATCAGGGTCGAACCGAAATGCTCTGTCTCGCAGCCCTTTGGAAAAACCAGGGTTGGGTAGGAGGAGCGCGGCCGTTGACTGCTTCTTAAGCAAAATAAGCACCGGCGCCTCGTCGTGCAGCGCGCGCTTCTCGAAATTAGGTTGCACTATCCAAACGGGTAGGATGTTGAGGCCAAACGCCGAAATCCCGCGCTACCAATCGAGGGCAGGCCTATCCATCTGCGCGATTTCGCGAGAGGCCGATCCGGCGCACCATTCCGTTACGACGAAATCGGATGAGGGTGTCATGCACGATCGCTCCGTTCATGTTCGGGTGGTTTCACCGATCACCACGCGCGGCTTTCGCCGCGTCGAGGATCTGGAAGCCTTGGGATATCCCGGGCTTGTGGTGTCGGGGTCGCAGATCGACTTCGGGCCGGGATCGATCGAAAGCGAATTCGAGACCGCCGTCTGCGCGCCCGATACGATCCGCAAGATCGTCGAGGCCGAGCGCGAGGGGGTGGACGCGGTCGTGATCGACTGCATGGCCGATCCGGCGCTGCGCGCCGCCCGCGAGGCGGTCCGCATTCCCGTGGTCGGGCCGAGCCAGGCAGCCATGCATATCGCCGCCATGCTCGGTCACCGCTTCTCCGTGATCACCGTTATGCGGCGGCTGCGCGCCCAGTTCGAGAACGCCGCGGCCGTGCATGGTCTGGCGTCGCGCATGACTTCTGTCCGCCATGTCGACATCCCTGTCCTGGCATTGGAGGACGATCTCGACGCCACGAAGCGCCTTCTGGTCGAGCAGGCGCGGCTCGCGGTCGAGATCGACGGCGCCGAGGCCGTGATCTTTGGCTGCACCGGGCTGCTCGGCTGCGCCAGCGCGGTTCGCGACGGGCTCCTCTCCCACGGCATCGACATTCCGGTGGTGGACCCGATCCCCAACGCGGTGAACGTCGCGGCGGCGCTCGTTCGCTCCGGCCTGACGCAGAGCGCGCTGACCTATCCGCCGCCGCCGGAAAAGGAACTGCTCGGCTTCGAGCCGTTGAAGGCGAGCCGCCTCTTGGCGGCGGAGTAAGGCATTCCCGAGGTTCAGCAAAGAGAAGCGAGCGGCATGGACGCAACCCAAGCTCTGAGAACGCCACGGGACCGGGCGAAAGCCACTGTCCTCACCCGTCTCCCGCGCCCCGGCCTCTGGCTCCTGGCCTTGCCCGCCTCCCTGTTCTTTCTGGCCTTCTTCGTCCTGCCCACGGCGTCGCTCTTCGCCCTGTCCTTCAACAAGGGCGTCGCGGGCAGTGTCGCCTTCACCTCGGCCCTGACGATCGAGAACTATGTGCGGGTGTTCACCCGCGCGATCTATTATGAGGCGATCGGCCGTTCGGTCGGGATCGGAATTCTGGTCTCGCTCCTGTGCCTCGCGCTCGGCTATCCCCTGGCCTATGTCATCGCCAAGACCACGCATCCCGGGCGCAACGCCTTTCTGATGATCCTGGTCCTGTCCTCCATGCAGCTCGACATGGTGATCCGGCTCTACGGGCTGATGGTGCTGCTCGGCGACAACGGCCTCGTGAACGGCGCGCTGGTCGCTTCGGGTCTGGTTTCCGGTCCGCTGCCGCTGATGTACAATCTGTTCGGCGTGGTGGTCGGCCTCGTGCAGGTCACGCTGCCCTTCATGGTGATCTCGCTGATCGGCGTCATCAAGGCGATCCCGCCGTCCTACGAGGAGGCGGCGCGCTCGCTCGGCGCCTCCCGCTGGGCCGCCTTTCGCGCTGTGGTGCTGCCGCTTTCCATGCCGGGCATCCTGTCGGGATCGCTCCTCGTCTTCGCGCTGTCGATCTCCTCCTATGTCGTGCCCGCCCTGATGGGCGGCTGGAAGGTGGTGACGCTGCCGATCCACATCTACCAGCAGATCGCCGAGGCGGGCCGCTGGCAGTTCGGCGCCGCGATCGCCGCCGTTCTGTTCCTGACCAGCCTCCTGGCGGTCGCGGTCTATCAGGTCGCCGCGCGGCGCACGGCCGGAGGGCGAGCCTGATGCGCGGCGGCGAGACGATCCCCCTGCCGTTCAAGATCGGCGCCGCCATCGCGCTGACGGTGCTCTTGGTTCCCGTTCTGATCGTGATCCTGACCGGGCTGAACTCGGGTGACTATCTGACCTTTCCGCCCCAGGGCCTCTCCTTCCGCTGGATCGAAGCCTTCCTGACCTCGCCGACCTTCGTGCCGGCCTACCTCTTCTCCTTCAAGCTCGCGGCGGCGGCGACGCTCGTCTCCACCCTGATCGGCACGGCGGCGGCGGTCTGGCTGTCGCGCACGCTCAGCCCGCTCGGCGCGGTTCTGCGCACGCTCTTCGTCCTGCCGCTGGTTCTGCCGGGCGTCGTTCTCGGCCTTGCGCTCTACGTCTTCTTCACGACGAGCGGGATCGGTCTGGCCCGATCCTTCACCGGCCTTCTCGTCGGCCACGTCATCGTCACCACGCCGCTGGTGATCGCAACCGTGACGGCCGCGCTGGTGGATTTCGACCGTTCGCTGGAGGAGGCGGCCCGCGCGCTCGGCGCGTCGCCGCTCGGTGCCTTCCGCCGCATTACCCTGCCGATCATCATGCCCGGCATCTCGGCGGGCGCGCTCTTCGCCTTCATCGTCTCCTTCGGCCAGTTCGAGGTGACGCTGTTTCTCGCCTCGCCCGACACCCAGCCCCTGCCGATCGCGATCTACACCTCGCTGCGCTACCGGTTCGAGCCGACCGCCGCTGCCGCCGGCATCTTCGCGATCCTTCTCGTGATCGCCTCGACCGTCCTGACCTCACGCCTCGTCAATTTCCGCCGCCTGTTCGGCGGACGCTGAAGGCCACGCGCCGTTTCCACCCCGGAGAAGAACGCCATGACCGACACCCATGACAAGACCTCCCTGCAGCCGAACCGGCGGCAGATCCTCAAGGCCGGCGCCGCCTTCGGACTGGCGGCCTCCGGGGTCAATCTCTTCGCCATCAACCACGCCTTCTCGCAGGACGTGGCCTATGACGGCACCCCGTTCGACGCCGGCGGCGCCACGATCACGATCGCGGAATGGGGCGGGTTCTGGCAGGAAACCCAGCGCAAGCTGCTGCTCGACCGGTTCGAGAAGGACTTCAACTGCCGCGTCCAGTACGACAGCTCCTTCCCCTGGTTCCCCAAATTCGTGGCCGGCGGGCCGAAGAACCCGGCCTACGCCGTGACGAACTGGAACCTGCCGGAAATGTTCAAGACGGCCGGGGCGGGGGACTATTTCCTGCCGCAGGAGGAACTGCTGGCCAACATGCCCAATGCCAAGGGCGTCTGGCCCTTCGCGACCGCCAACGGGCTCGGCGTGACCTGGGCCTTCTCGCGCTATTGCTGGGTCTACCGCACCGACACCGGAATCGCACCGCCCACCAGCTTCAAGGATTTCTGGGACGCGCGCTATGCCGGCAAGCGCGGCACCTATGTCACCACCAACACGCTGCAGATGGATTTCTTCCTGGCCGCCGCCATGAATTTCGGCAAGGACCAGTACGATCTCGACGCCGGATACGAGGCCATGCGGGCGGCCGTGCCGCTGAAGATCTCGGACTTCACCGGCAACATGCAGGCGCTGGTGGAGCGCGGCGAGGTCGAGATCGCCGTCCAGAACGACGGCGAGGTCTATCTGCAGAAGGCCAAGGGCGTGCCGGTGGACGCCTGGATCTGGGACAATCCCAAATCGATCCTGACGCAGACCAAGACCGTCAGCCGCTATCTCGAGCCGACGCAGAAGAAGCTCGCGCTCGCGCTGGTAGATCGCACGCTCGACCCGGCCTATCAGACCGCGATCGGCGAGGTGTTCTTCTACCGGCCGAGCCACCGCGACGCCAAGCTGCCCGAAGGCCTGAAAAGCCAGGGCGTCGAAAACACCGCCAACGCCCTCGACGGCCTCTTCATGCCGGACTGGAAGAGCTATCTCGAAAACGAGGACGACATCGTCGAGACCGTCAACGAGATCTTCGCCTCCTGACGCCTTGCCGGGCTGGCCCGAAGGCCGGCCCCTTCGCCTCGCACCCCGCCGCAGGACCCGCGCCCGTGACCGACATCCGGCTCATCAAGCTGACCAAGAGCTACGGCGCCTCGCGCGCCGTCGACAACGTCGAACTGCACATTCGCGACGGTGAGTTCTTCTCGCTTCTCGGCCCGTCCGGCTGCGGCAAGTCCACGACGCTGCGCATGATCGCGGGCTTCGTGGACCCGAGCGAAGGGCGCATCTGGCTGGGGGAGGACGATGTCACCCAGCGGCCGCCCGAGCAGCGCAACATCGGCATCGTGTTCCAGAACTACGCGATCTTTCCGCATATGGACGTGGCCGCCAACGTCGCCTTCGGGCTGCGCATGCGCAAGGTCGCCAAAGCCGAGATCGGGCGCAAGGTCGAGGCCGTGCTCAACCAAGTGGGCCTGAAGGGATACGGCGAGCGCTACGCCCGGCAATTGTCCGGCGGCGAGCAGCAGCGCGTGGCGCTGGCGCGCGTTCTCGTCACGCAGCCTCGCATCCTGCTGCTCGACGAGCCGCTTTCGGCGCTCGACAAGAACATGCGCGAGGAGATGAAGTTCTGGATCAAGGATCTCCAGCGCTCGCTCGGCATCACCACCGTCTACGTCACCCATGATCAGGACGAGGCCCTGACCATGAGCGACCGGATCGGCGTGATGCAGCGCTCCCGGCTCGTGCAGGTCGGCACGCCGGAGGACATCTACGAGCGGCCCGAAACGCTCTTCGTCACCAGCTTCATCGGCCATTCCAACCTGATCGACGTCGAGATCGCGACCGTCTCCGAACGGCGCTGCCGCGTCCGCTTCGGCGGAACCGAGTTCGAGGCGCGGGCGGGCGAGGGGGTCGAGGTTCAGCGGGGTGCCAAGCTCGTGGTGCGCCCCGAGAACGTCCTGATCGACGGCGAGGCGCTGCCCCCCGGCGTCGTGCCGTTTCCCGCGAAGATCCTGTCGGAGACCTACCAGGGTCCGATCGTGCGCTACCGGCTCGCCGTCGGCGGGGCCGAGATCGTGGCGGAGCGGCAGAACCAGATTCATCAGCCGCGCTTCGCGCCCGGCGCGTCCGTTCTGGCGGGATGGGACCCCGGGCGCTGCGAGGCGCTCGCCGTCTGACCGCCGGCCCCTTTCAAACTTCAGTCCCAGACCTTCGAGGAAACACCCCATGCGGATCGGAATCGACGTGGGCGGCACCAACACGGATGCCGCTCTCATGGACGGCCTGCGCGTCGTCGCCGCCTGCAAGTCGCCCACCACCGCCGACGTCTCGTCCGGCGTCGTGGCCGTCCTGCGCGAGGTTCTCCAGCGTAGCGGCGTCGAGGCGGGCGCGATCCAGGCCGTCATGATCGGCACCACGCATTTCACCAATGCCGTGGTCGAGCGGCGCCGCCTGCTGGAGGTGGCCGCCATCCGGCTCGGCCTGCCGGCGACGCGCGCCCTTCCGCCCATGACCGACTGGCCCGACGACCTCGCCACGACGCTCGGCCGCCACGGCTACATGGTTCGCGGCGGACACGAGTTCGACGGGCGCGAGATCGCGCCGCTGGACGAAGCCGAGATCCTTCGCATCGCCCGGGAGATCCGCCAGAAGGGCCTTCGCTCGGCTTCCGTCACCTCGGTCTTCTCGCCCGTGACGCCGATCATGGAGCAGCGCGCCGCCGAGATCCTGCGCAACGAGGTGCCCGACATCGCTCTTTCGCTCAGCCACGAGATCGGCCGGGTCGGCTTTCTGGAGCGCGAGAACGCGGCGATCATGAACGCCTGCCTCGCCGACCTGTCCAGGCACGTCGTCGCCTCGTTCCGCCAGGCGCTGCGCGACATGAACATCTCCGCGCCCTTCTTCATCAGCCAGAACGACGGGACGCTGATGACGCCCGAGCATGTCGAGCGCTATCCCGTTCTCACCTTCGCCTCCGGCCCCACCAACTCGATGCGCGGCGCGGCCATGCTGGCGGGCGAGAAGGAGGCGATGGTGGTCGATATCGGCGGCACGACCTCCGATGTCGGCATGCTGATGCAGGGCTTCCCGCGCGAGTCGGCCGTGGCGGTGGACATCGGCGGCGTGCGCACGAACTTCCGCATGCCGGACGTGCTCGCCGTCGGGCTCGGCGGCGGCTCGCGGGTGCGCGAGGACGGGCGGCGCATCGGGCCGGACTCGGTCGGCTACGAGATCACCTCCAAGGCCCTCGTGTTCGGCGGCGACACGCTGACCACGACCGATATCGTCGTGGCCGCCGGGCTCGAAGACATCGGGGACCGCTCGCGCGTGGCGCATGTTCCGGCCGCAACCGTGGAGGCCGCGCTCGCCACGATGCACCGCATGGTGGACGAGGCGGTGGATCGCATGAAGACATCGGCCCAGCCGCTTCCGGTGGTGCTGGTGGGCGGCGGCTCGATCCTCGTGTCGCGCGACCTTCCCTCCGCCTCGCGCGTGATCCGGCCCGAGAACGCCTCGGTCGCCAACGCGATCGGCGCCGCCATCGCGCAGGTCGGCGGCGAGGTGGACCGCATCTATTCGCTGGAGGGCACCTCGCGGGAAATCGTTCTCGACGGCGCGAAGCGGGAGGCTACCGAACACGCCGTTCGTGCCGGCGCAGCGGCGGGTTCGGTGAAGATCGTCGATATCGAGGAGGTTCCGCTCGCCTACCTGCCGGGCTCGGCGACGCGCATCCGCGTGAAGGCCGTCGGCGACCTCGTGATTGGAGCCTGACGATGAAGCTCAATTCGGAAGACCTGAAGGACCTGGCGCTGGGCGCGGCCTTTCTGGGAACGGGGGGCGGGGGCGATCCCTATGTCGGCCGGCTGATGGTGCAGCAATGTCTCGACGAGGGGCTGGAGGTCGAGGTGATCGACCCCTCCGAGCTCAGCGACGATGCGCTGGTGATCCCGACCGCGATGATGGGCGCGCCGACCGTCCTGGTGGAGAAGATCCCGAGCGGCGACGAGGCCGTGAATTCGCTGCGCTCGCTGGAGCGGCATCTCGGCCGGAAGGCTCAAGCGACGATGCCGATCGAGATCGGCGGCATCAATTCCACCATTCCGCTGGTGGTCGGCGCGCGCCTCGGCCTGCCGATCGTGGATGCCGACGGGATGGGTCGCGCCTTCCCGCAACTCGAAATGGAGACCTTCGGTGTCTATGGTGTGTCGGGCAGTCCGATGGTCGTCTCCGACGAGGACGGCGATCAGGCGCTGATCATGGCGCGCGACAACCGCGAGATGGAATGGCTGTCGCGCGGGGTCGCCATCCGCATGGGCGGCTGCGCCTACATCGCGGAATACGCCATGTCCGGCGCGGACGTGAAGCGCACGGCCATTCCCAACACGCTGACGCTCGCCATGCGCATCGGCCGGACCCTGCGCGAGGCCAAGTCGCGCCATCTCAACCCGTTCGACGCCCTGCTCGAGCTCCTGCCTCAGACGCTCTACCATCACGGCCGCATCATCTTCACCGGCAAGATCGCCGACATGAGGCGGGAAACGCGCAACGGCTTCTCGCTCGGCTCCGCCCGCATCGAGGGGCTGGGGCGCTTCTCCGGCACGATGGAGATCGAGATCCAGAACGAGAACCTCATCGCGCGCGTCGACGGCGTGGTGAAGGCCATCGTGCCCGACCTGATCTGCATCATGGATTCCGAGACCGCCGAGCCGATCACCACGGAAAATCTGCGCTACGGACAGCGCGTGTCGGTCATGGCCGTGGCGGTTCCCGAGATCATGCGCACGCCCGAGGCGCTGGCCGTGTTCGGGCCCTCCTGTTTCGGCCTCGACCACCCTTTCATTCCTATCGAGACGATGGCCCTCTGATGCGCACGATCACCATCGACGATCTGGACGACCTCGCCATTGGCGCGGCCATTCTCGGCACGGGCGGGGGCGGGGACCCCTATATCGGCAAGCTCGTCGCCCGCGCCGCGCTGGCCGAGCATGGGCCGGTGCCGCTCCTGGCCTTGGACGATGTGCCGGACAGGACGCAGGTCGTCGCCTGCGGCGCCATGGGCGCGCCCACGATCCTGATCGAGAAGCTGCCGGGCGGCGACGAGATGGAAGCGGCCTTCGCGGCCTGGGAAAACCGGACCGGGAAACGGGTCGAGGCGGTGATCCCGTTCGAGGCGGGCGGCGTCAACTCCATGGTGCCGATCGCGATCGCCGCGCGGCGCGGCCTTCCCGTGATCGACGCCGACGGCATGGGGCGCGCCTTTCCGCAGCTCGAAATGGAAACCTTCAACGTCTACGGCGTGCCGGCCTGCCCGACGGCTCTCGCCGACGAGAAGGGCAATGTCTCCGTCATCGAGACGCGCGGCGCGGCCGAGGCCGAATGGATCGCGCGCGGCCTGACGATCCGCATGGGCGGCCAGTCCTATGTCGCCAATTACGGGATGGACGGCGCCACCGCGCGCCGCGTTTCCGTGCCCGGCACCATGTCGCTGGCAATCGGCATCGGCCGGACGCTGCGCGAGGCGAAGGCGGGCAAGCGCGATCCGATCGAGGCGCTCGTCGCCTTCTTCGCACAGACGCATTACGGCTATGCTCGCCTGATCGGCGCCGGCAAGGTCGCCGACCTGTCGCGGCGGGAGGTCAACGGCTGGTCGGTCGGAACCGTGCGCATCGAGCCTTTCGAAGCGGACGCCGAGCCCATCCTGGTCGAGATCCAGAACGAGAATCTCGTGGCCGAGCAGGGGGGCCAAGTGCTCGCCGTCGTGCCCGACCTGATCGCGATCCTCGATCTCGACACGGCGGAGGCCATTCCGACCGAGCGCCTGCGCTATGGGCAGCGGGTCAACATCCTGGCCGTGCGCGTGCCGCCGATCATGCGCACGCCCGAGGCTCTGGCCGTGTTCGGCCCGGCCGCCTTCGGTCTCCCGCATACCTATCGTCCGCTCGCGGCGGACTGATCGGCCCTTGCGTCCCGGCGAGCCAAGTCTGATCTTGGAGCTTACCGGAATCAAGGGAGCGATCGGCGGGGTGAGGGCGGTTTCGAGCTTGGCCCATGGGCGGTCCGACCGCTTCCGCCCGCCGCGCCGCGCGGCCGGCAGCCTGGAGCGTCGGCAACTCGTCGCCAGGGTCCTGGCCGGGTTGGATGGTCAGATCGTTCTCGTCCAGGCGCCTGCCGGCTACGGCAAGACCGAGCTTCTCTCGTCCGGTTTCGAAAGCCTGCGCTCGGCGGGGGAGCAGGTCGTCTGGCTGACCGCCGACACGCGAAACGGCGCGGCCTTTGCCAACGAACTGGCCCAAGCGGCGGGGTTCACCGATCTGGCGGCCGATCCCGGGCTGAGCTTGGACCGGATTCTCGATGCGTTGGTCGCCATCCCCGCGCCGCGCGTCACGATCTTTCTGGATGGCTTCGCTAGGGATTACGAGGGTCTGGCCTCGCTCCTGGCCGCTCTTCCCGACAAGCTGCGGGTGGTGGTCTCGATGCGGGCCACACCCAGCGCGCCCCTGTCGAGATTTCGCATGCGTGGTCTCCTCGCGGAGATCGGCGCCGACGATCTCGCCTTCGCCCGCAACGAGATGCGCCATCTCTGCGGCTCGCTCGCGCCCGGCGACCTCGAAACCCTTCAACTGGCGACGCGGGGCTGGCCCGCGCTGGTGAAGCTGATCGTCCCCCGGCTCGCCGGTGCGATCGACCCGCACGAGCGATCCCGCCTGCTTTCCGGGCTGCACGGCGACATCCGAACCTTTCTGCGCGAGGAGATCCTCTCCGGATGGACGGCGGACATCCGGGAGCTCCTTTTGGCCGCCGCGATCCTGGACGAGATCCATCCCGCCTTCGCCTGCCGGCTGGCCGGGCTGGACGAGACGCGGGCGGCGGAGCGCCTGGAGGCGCTGTACCCGATCGTCGCCCCTCTGGCGGAGCGACCGGGCTGGTTCCTCCTGCATCCGCTGGTGCGCGGCGTTCTGGCGCTCGATCTGCCCGCCGCCCTGGTGAAGACGCGCCATTCGCAGGCGGCGGCCCTGTTCGCCTCGGACGGGCAGATCGTCAAGGCGGTCCACCATGCGGGGAAGGCCGAGGATTTCGGCTTCGCCGCCAACACGATCCGGGCGGCGGGCGGCGTGGACCTCTTCCTGCGCGCCGGCTACACGGTGCTGCGCCGGCTCCTGGACGGGCTGCCGCCCTCCGTCGTCCACGCCTCGCCCGGCCTTCGCCTCTGCGCCGCGCTGGTGATGGCGAAGGAAGGCCAGATCCGCGCGGCCCGCGAAGCGCTGGACGAGCTGAAGGGCCTCACCGGCGAGGATGCCGAGGCCGAACTGCCCGAACAGGTCCTCGTCCATATCGACTGTCTCTTCGACGCCTACGAGGACCGCCATCTCGGCGACGAGCAGATCGACTGGCTGGAAGCGCGGCTGCGCTCCTATCGCCTGAAGGACACCTGGGAGCGCGGCTGGTTGCACAATCATCTCTGCATCGCCCATACGAGGCGCGGTGGGCTGCGGCAGGCGCGCATCCATGCGGTCAAGGCGCTCGACTGCTACCGGGAGGAGGGCGCCGCCTATGCGCAGACCTTCATGCTGATCCATCTGGCTCTCGTGAACCTTCTCGGCGGTCGCCTGGCGGCCGCCGCGACCTACGCCCGGCAGGCCGAGGACCTCGTTCAAAGAACGCAGTGGACGGACGAAAACCTTCTCGCCATCGCGCGCATTCCCATGGCCGAGATCCTCTACCGACAGGGGCATGTGCGCGCCGCCGACGCCATGCTGGCCGAGGCGCTGCCGATCGTCTCGCGTGGGGAAGGCTGGGTCGATGTCTACACGAGAGGCTTCGTCACCTTCGCCCGCTGCCGCTACCGACTGGGCGGCGTGGAAGCGGCGCTGCGCGTGGCCGACGACGCGCGCGATGTCGCGGAAGACCGGGGCCTGCCGCGCCTGCGCCTCGTCGCGGACATTCTTCGGGTCGAGACCCTGACCTCCGCCCTGATGCTTTCGCCGGCGCGCGAGGCCGCAGCAGCGCTGCCCGACCCGGAGCGCGATGAGGGCTGGCCGGCGCGCCGCCAGCAGCGCGACGGGCAGGTGACGCTGGCAAGGCTGAGGCTCCGGGGCGGCGATGCGGCCGGGGCGCGGGCCGACCTTCTCGCCTTCCTGGCCGGCGCGCGCGAGGAGGACGACGCGCTGAGCGGTCTGACCGCGCAGATCCTTCTGGCGGAGGCTGCGTTTTCCTGCGGCGACGCGGAGGCGGCGCGTCTCCATCTCGAGCGCGCGACCCAACTGGCCAAGCCGCAGGATCTTCTGGAGCCCTTCGTGTTCGAGGGAGAGCCGTTCCGCGAGACCGTGCGGGGCATGGTGCGGCGCTGGGGCCTCAGCGCCTTCGAGCAGGACAGCGCCGCCTTTCTGAACCGCATCCTCGCCACCGGCGAGGACGGCGGTCTTCGCCCGCGAGAGGGTCTGCTCTCGGTTCGCGAAGCCGATGTCCTGTCTCTCCTGGCGCAGGGGCTCAGCAACAAGGAAATCGCCCGCGAACTCGGCGTCACGGAGGCGACCGCGAAGTTTCACCTGAAGAACCTCTTCGCCAAGCTCGGCGCCAGTCGGCGCACGATGGCCGTTTCGCTGGCGCGGGCCATGGGGCTCCTCGGAGGCGCCCCGGAAACCCACATCGCCCATGCGGGAGATTGATCGCTTCGAAATGGTTCAGATCACCGCTGCAGAAAGTCCGGTAGCAGGCGATGGAGAGCGCCTTGTTCGGCCGGCGCGGCGCTGGCGGTATCGACCTGCGTGACCACCGACATGCCGGGGCGCAGCTGCTCGATATCGGGCTGATCCGGATCGGGCGCGATGCGCACGGGAAGGCGTTGCACCACCTTGGTGAAATTGCCGCTGGCGTTGTCGGGACGAAGCACGCTGAACTCCGAGCCGGTGGCGGGCGATAGCTCGACCACCGTTCCCGTAAACCGCTGGCCGCCCAGGGCGTCGACCGCGAAGGAGGCGGGCTGACCGATCCGCACGTAATGAGTCTGCGTTTCCTTGTAGTTGGCCACGACCCACAGCGCCTCGGGCACCAGGAACATGAGCTGCGAGCCGGCGGAGACATATTGGCCCGGTCTGACGGAGGCTTCGCTGACCTGCCCGTCGCGCGGGGCGCGGATGACGGTGTTCGACAGGTTGATCCTGGCAAGGCCGATCCGGGCGTCGGCAACACGCACGCTGGCCTCCAGACTGCGCTTGTTGACCTGCGTGGAGCGCAGGGTCTGGCGGGCGATCTCGATGGCCGCCTTGGCGCGCAGGACGCCGGCCTCGGCCGAACGCAGATTGGCGACGACCTGGTCGGTCTCGGCCTGCGGCTTCAGTCCCTGATTGGTCAGGGTGTCGGCGCGCGCCGCATTGGCTTTTGCTCGGGCAAGCTCGGCTTCGGCCTGAAAGAGGTCGGCCTCGCGCGCCCCGATCTCGGCCTCGTTCTGCGCGACGGTCTGGTCGGCATTGGCGAGATTGGCCCGGGCCTGCTCGCGGGTGGCCTCGGCCTGTTCCAGTTCCTGGCGATAGATGCGCTCGTCGATCCGGATCAGCGCGTCGCCGGCCTTCACATGCTGGAAGTCGCGCACCAGGACCTCCGCGACATAGCCGTTCACCTGCGGCGCGAGCACGGTGATCTGCCCGCGCACGTAGCTGTTTTCCGTGGTGACGACCGGGCTGGCAAAGGGGCCGAGACGCCAGGCGTAGAAGATCAGCCCGACGCCGACGATGGCGACCAGCGTCATGGCCAGCACCGTGGAAAGCCTCGGTTTCAGCTTCTTCGGCGGGCCGTCGTCGGCGGGCGCCTGCGTGGGCGTGGCGGGCGGGGCGGAAGCGGCAGGCTGCCCAGCGCCGTCGCCCTTGCTCTCGCTGGGGGTGGCGTCCGTCGCCAGGGTGGCGGGGATCTCACCGGGCGCCTCGCGATCCTCCGGCGAGCGATTGTGATCCGCGAGGCGCTGGTCGCTTCCATTCTGCATCGTATCCATGAAGGTCAGACCGCTCCCTTGGCGGTGGCAATCGCGCCCGTAGCGGGCTTGGCCTTCCGGCTGAGGATCACCGTTCGAACGAGCGTCCAGGACAGAAAGGCGAGTGCGATAAGGGTGTTGAGCACCACGACGTCGTTGTAGGCGCGAACGTTGGCCTCGCGCGTCGCGCTCTGCGATAGGAGGGCCGTGCCCTGCGCGTTGCGGCGCACGGGGTCGGTGATCACCGGGGCATAGATCTGCGCCTGGAGGCGCAGGCGCTGGGCGACCACCGGATCGGTCGGATCGACATTGGCGGTCATCTGCGCGGAATATTCGTGCTGCCGGTACTGCTGGAACGTTCCGAAAATGGCGGGACCGAGCAGGCCGCCCAAACTCTGCGACACCGCGAACAGAACGACGAAGGTGACGATGAAGTCAGCCCCCTTGGCCAGCGCCGGCATGACGCCGAGGATCACCAGCGGGCCCATGAACATGCCGGCCGCGCAGGAGATCAGGAACTGGCTGAGGAACAGGTCGTGCGGCCGCGTCAGATTGGTCGCGTCCTGGTCCATCATGGAGCCCGCCATGATCAGGACCACCGACAGGATGATGAGAGGCACGAGACGCTTGGGACCGAACAGGACCGCCGCCGCGACCGCGCCGATCGCGGTTCCGGCCATGATGACGGCATAAAGCGGGCGGAACTGGTCCGGCCCCATACCGAGGGTCCGCAGAAGCCCGGTCGCCGCATAGGTTTGTTCCGAAAGGAGCAACCGGATTCCGAGCGCGCCGAGCGCGAAGCGAAGCGTCGCGGCCGCGCCCAGCCACCGCGTCTGGATCAGCGGGTTCTCCCGGTAATGCTCGATGAAGCCCGCAATGAGGATCAGGAGAAACGCCGCCGCCAACGCGAAGGCCATCCAAGGATGGTCCGGCCACCATTGGACGCGGCCTTGCGCCAGAACCGCGCCGATCAACGCCACGGCCGGGGTGAGAAGAAGGAACGTCAGGACGTCGAGCGGCTCGAAGACCTTGATGCGCAGCCCCGGCGGAAGCTTCAGGACCACCATCGCGGCCATGGAGCAGAGCGCCATGCCGAGTTCGAACACGTAGAGGCCGTGCCAGTCGCCGATGTCGAGAAGCGAGGGCGAGATCAGCCAGGCGAGCGGGACGGCGAGCTGCGAAAGCGCCAGGGCGATGCACAGGCCCGACCCCATCCGAGCCTTCGGAAAGGCCTGCAGGATGTAGTAGAGGCCCAGCGCGCTCATCGGGGCTGCGGCGAAGCCGCTGACGGCGCGCAGCAGGAGCGCGGTCGCGTAGTCGTCGGCGAAAAGGTGCAGGAGGGTCAGGAGGACGTAGGCGAAGATGCCGAGCTCGGCAAAGGCCCGGATGCCGAACTGCTGCCGCGCCTTGAAGAGGATCAGGTTCGACGTGACGTTGGTCATCACATAGGCCGCCGGCAACCAGGCGCCTTCCACCGGGGTGAGGCCGAGATGACCCTGGATCTGCGGCAGATTGGCCGAGATCAGCGCGTTGCCGAGGCCGCCGGTGATGCCGACGAGAACCCCGACGAACGCATAGGCGAGGCGCACCGGCGGGCGGTGGTAGGGCGTCGCGGGCGAGCCGGGCATCATCGGCCGCTCGTCCGCCGTCCAGTTCGGCGGGGTCTCCAGCAGGATGGGCTGTTTCATGACAGCTCGGGCCGTGCCCGCAGGCCGTCGATCAGGAAGGACAGGGCGCGGGCGGCCAGACGCGCGCGCTCCTCCGGCGTGCGGCCGCGAAGGGCGGCGCCCAGCATGCTGGTCTGCAGCGACACGTCTTCGATCGTCAGATCGGAACGGCAGACGTCGGCCTTTATCGCCCGCTCCAAATGAGGGCGGACGAGATCGAACAACCATTCGCGCGCCCGCACCGTCTCGGGCATTTCGGGATAGGCGGCGCGCCAATAGTCCGAAAGCGCCGTGTTGGTGCAGAGCGTCTCGGCGATGAACCGGAGAATGCTGAACAGGGCGTTCGGGTCCTCGCCGAGGCCGCCGATATGCTCCGCTGTCCGTTCCACCGCACGATCCAAGAGCGCGACCAGCAGCGCATGGCGATCGGGAAAGTTTCGATAAAGCGTCGCGCGGCCGACATCGGCCTGCTGCCGCACGAGATCGAGAGGCGCGTTCACCCCATGCTCGGCGAACACGATCTCGGCGGCGGCGAGAATGTCGGCCCGGTTCTGGGCGGCGTCGATGCGAAGCTTGGACATGCTCAGGAAATCGGACGCTTTTGTCCGTTTGTCAAGTGGACAAAAATGTCGACATAGACGGCAATGCGTTCGGAGGGTGTGGGGAGGGGCTAGACATCGACCACGCGAGGCCGGGGGGATGTCGCCGGCACGGCGCAGGAGCGGTACGGGAAGGCGAAGGACTTGGCGGGCGCGATGTTGGCCCTTCGAGTTGTCGAGGATCGAAGCCCAGCGTCTTTCTCCGACGGCATCCGCACGCTTCGCTCGAGAACCTGATACATCGAGACGGCCCGTCGCCGTCCGCACCAATCAAAGGGACTTCATCATGAGCAAGCGAATCGTCTTCACTGGCGGATCCGGCAAGGCCGGCCGCCACGCGGTGCGGTATCTCGTCGACCAGGGCCACGCCGTCCTCAATGTCGACCTCGCGCCGACCGACGTTCCCGGCGTCAACACGCTCTATGCCGACATCGCCGACAACGGGCAGATGTTCAACGCGCTCTCCACCCATTTCGGCTTCGAGGGCTACGAGACCGGACGCCTGCCGGCCGCGCCCGACGCGGTGGTGCATTTCGCGGCCGTGCCGCGCGTGCTTCTCAAGCCAGACAACGAGACCTTCCGCATCAACACGATCGGCACCTACAACGTCATCGAGGCGGCGGTGAAGCTCGGCGTGAGGAAGATCATCATCGCCTCGTCGGAAACGACCTACGGCGTTTGCTTCGCGGAAGGCGACAAGGACTTCCATTCCTTCCCGCTGGAGGAGGATTACGACAGCGATCCGATGGACAGCTACGGCCTGTCGAAGCTTCTCAACGAGAAGACGGCGCGCGCCTTCGCCATGCGCTCGGGCGCCGATATCTACGCGCTGCGGATCGGCAACGTGATCGAGCCGCACGAATACGGGCAGTTTCCCGGCTTCGTCGCCGACCCGATGTCGCGCAAGCGAAACGCCTGGAGCTATATCGACGCGCGCGATCTCGGCCAGATCGTCCATCGCTGCATCGAGACGGACGGCCTCGGCTTCCAGGTCTTCAACGCGACCAACGACACGATTACTGCGGACATGCCGACGACGGAGTTTCTGGCCAAGCACTGCCCCAATGTGCCCGTGACGCGCGAGATGGGCCCGAACGAGGCGCCGCTCTCCAACCGCAAGATCCGGGAGGTATTGGGCTTCCGGGAAGAGCACGACTGGCGCAAATACGTTTGAGCCGGCCACCAGGCAGGGCGTGTCCGCTTTGCCCTGGTGATGCTCTAGGGCTTGGCTTCGGTCCAAGTCAGAAGCGCGTCCAGGGCCGGGCAAAGCGATTGGCCCCATTCGGTCAGCCCGTACTCGACCTTGGGCGGCACCTGATGGTGCACGAGACGGGTGACGATGCCATCCGCCTCCATCTGCCGGAGCTGCTGGATGAGCATTTTCTGCGAGACGGCGGGGATCGCCCGTTCGAGATCCGAGAAGCGCAGAAGCCTGCCGCCGAAGAGGTGAAACAGGATCACCAGCTTCCAGCGCCCCTCCAGCATGCCGAACGCCGCCTCGATGCCGGCGGCCGCCGTCATCGCGGTATGCGCTACGGGCTTACTTTCGGGTAAGTGCCCGACTTTTTCGTGCGTACTTGTCATATCTACGGGATAGGACGACTTCACGGGCATGACAACCAAGAAACTTTGGTGACGACATGCCGCTTCTTCCCGAACCCATTGCGCTCTACTTCTCGCTGCCGACGGACGCCACCGTCGCCGATCTCGCCCGCGTCTTCGCCGGGGATGCCAAAGTGCGGGACGAGACGAGAGCCTACGGGGGCCTCGATGCGATCCGCGCGTGGCGCATCGACACGATGGCACGCACTCCCTTCACGGCGCGTCCGCTCTCCGTCGAGACGAAGGACGGCATTGTGATCGTGCCGGCGGAGGTCACGGGCGCCTTTCCCGGCAGCCCCCTTGTTCTCGACCACCGCTTCACCCTGAACAGCGACCGTATCGCCGCCTTGGAGATCGCGTGATGAGCGGGCCTTGGATCGATCTCGCTGGCCTTCGCGCGGTGGTGACGGGCGGCACCAAGGGGGTCGGTGGCGCCGTGGTGACCGCGCTCGCCTCCGCAGGCGCCGCCGTCGCGACGGCGGCGCGCTCGGTGCCGGAGGGCCTGCCCGAGACCGTGCGCTTCAAGGCCGCCGATCTCACGTCGGCGGAGGGATGCGCCGAGTTCGCGCGCTTCGCCCTGTCCGAGTTCGGCGGGGTCGACATTCTCGTCAACGTCCTGGGCGGGTCGAGCGCGCCGGGCGGCGGCTATGCGGCGCTGGACGACGACATCTGGGCGAGCGAGATCAACCGCAATCTCATGACGGCGGTCCGGCTCGACCGGGCCTTTCTGCCGGGAATGACGCAGCGCGGCTCGGGGGTCGTGATCCACGTGACCTCCATCCAGCGCGAGCTGCCGCTGCCGGAATCGACGATCGCCTATGCGGCGGCGAAAGGGGCGCTCGCCACCTACAGCAAGGCGCTGTCGAAGGAGGTCGCGCCGAAGGGCGTTCGCGTTGTGCGCGTTTCGCCGGGCTGGGTCGAGACGGAGGCCGCCATGCGGCTGGCGGAGCGTCTCGCCGAACAGGGGGGCACGGACTACGAAGGTGGCAAGCGCATCATCATGGCGGGCCTCGGCGGCATTCCGCTCGGCCGCCCCGCCAAGCCGCAGGAGGTCGCCGACCTGATCGCCTTCCTCGTCTCGCCGAGGGCCGCCTCCATCACCGGCACGGAATATGTCATCGACGGCGGAACCGTGCCGACGGTTTAAGGTCTCGTGGTCGAGAAAGGAGATCCCATGAGCACAGTTCTTGTCACCGGCGGCAGCGGCTTCCTGGGTGGCCACTGCATTCTTCAACTGCTTCGCGAGGGACATGGCGTTCGCGCCACGCTCCGCGATCTCGGCACGCAAGCGTCGTTGAGAGCGGTTCTGGAGGCCAATGGCGCGGCTGCCGACGCGCCGCTGTCCTTTGCGGCGGCCGACCTTATGAGCGACGCGAGGTGGGAGGCGGCCGTCGAGGGTTGCGACAAGGTCCTGCACGTCGCCTCGCCCTTTCCGGCACGCCAGCCGGAGGATGAGAACGAGCTGATCGCACCCGCGCGCGACGGCCGCCTGCGGGTGCTCAGGGCCGCCCGCGAGGCCGACGTCAAGCGCGTCGTCCTGACCTCGTCCTTCGCCGCGATCGGCTACGGCCGGAGGCATCCGGGCCGCGCCTATGACGAGACGGACTGGACCGAGGAAGACGCGCCCAACGCCCCCTATATCCGCTCCAAGACCATCGCCGAGCGGGCTGCCTGGGACTTCGTCGCCCGCGAGGGCGGGGGTCTGGAACTGACCGTGGTCAACCCGACCGGCATTTTCGGCCCCGCCCTCAGCGCCGACCTTTCCGCCTCCCTCGGCTTGGTGAAGGCGATCCTCGAAGGCGAAACGCCCGCGCCGCCGGCCATGAGCTTCGGCGTGGTGGACGTACGCGACGTCGCGGATCTCCAACTGCGGGCGATGACCGGCACCGAGGCGGCCGGCGAACGGTTCATCGCCGTTGCGGGACCCGCGATATCGCTTCGCGACGTGGCGCAGATCCTTCGCGAGGAGTTCGGCGAGAAGGCGAACCGTGTCGCCGCATCTCTTCTCGAACCCAGCCAGCCCTCGAGCGACCCCGCAGAGCGCCGCGACGCCAGCGGCGCCAAGGCCCGGCGGGTTCTCGGCTGGTCGCCGCGCTCCGCGCGCGAGGCGATCGTGGCCAGTGCCGAAAGCCTTCTGCGCCTCGGTCTCGTCGTTTGAACCGTCCGCCTCGAATGATGCAGGGGGCGGCGAGCCGACGTTTTGCGCCGTTTATCGTGATGGCCGAAATCACCCGGCCTTAAAGATTCTAAGTTAGGCATCCGGCATGGGCAAGCCTACCGGTCCCATGGCCCCTGTCGGTTGAGGACAACGCATGCCCGACACCCAGCGCGAGGCTCTTCGCCAGAAGGCTCTGGCCGAGATCGCCTTGCTGGATACCCCGCCCGAAGCGGAGTTCGATACGCTGGCCCAGCTCGCGCAGCAGGTGCTGGGGACGAGCATGTCGTCCGTCACACTGATCGATCCCGAGCGTCAATGGTTCAAGGCGCGCTGCGGCCCGCTGGCGCCATGGACCGAGCGTGGCCCGGCTCTGTGCACGGTGGTGTTCGAGACCGAGGCGCCCCTCATGGTTGCCGATGCGAGCCTCGATCCGCGCTTCGCCGCCAGCCCCTTCGTGGCGGGCGAGCCCCATATCCGCTTCTACGCCGGCGTGCCGGTGCGCGTTCGCCTCGTGAACGGCGACCGGGTGACGATCGGAACGCTCTGCGTTCTCGACGACAAGCCGCGCGAGCCGAAGGCCAGCGACCTCGACATCCTCAACAAGCTCGCTTGTCTGGCGGAAGCCCTCGTCGATGCGCGCGCCGTGGCCCTGCGAGCAGCCGAGGCGGCCGAACAGCGCCGTTTGGCGGTGGAGCGACTGGAGCGCGAGCGACGCCAGTTCAAGCAGGCCGAGCGTATGGCCGACATGGGGTCGTATCGCTACGACATCGCCCAGAACACGACGGTCTGGTCTGATGGCGTCTTCGCGATCCACGAGCTCCCCGTCAGCGGCGGCGTGCCGAACGGCGAGCTTCTGAACTTTTTCCCGGAGCCCGATCGCACACGCTTTCTCGATGCGGTGTTGCGCACGCTGGATACGGGCGAGCCCTTCGAGATGGACACGGACTATGTGACGGCCAAGGGCAACGGGCGCCGCGTGCGCGTTTCCTGCGAGATCGAGTTGTCGAAGGGCAGTCCCAACGCCCTTATCGGACTGGTCCAGGACATCACGGATCGGCACAGGCTGGAGGAGCGTCTTCGACACCAGGCGCGCACCGACGATCTGACACAGCTTCCCAACCGGGCGGAGTTCAACCGCGTGCTGGACAAGCGCCTTCACGACGCGCGCGCGCAGGGCCAGGAACTGGCGGTGCTCCTGATCGACCTCGACGGGTTCAAGGGCGTCAACGACGCGCTGGGGCATGCGGCGGGCGACGACGTGCTGCGCCGTGTGGCCGATCGGCTTCTCAGGCTTGGCCAAGACGGGTGCTTCCCGGCACGCCTGGGCGGCGACGAGTTCGCGGTCATCGTGCCGGTCGAGCTCGGCCGCTCCGGGCTGGTGTCGATGGTCGAGACGCTTCTGAGGGATTTGCGCTTCGACGGCGGCGAACCCGGATATACCGCGAAAGTTGCGGGAACGGTCGGGATCGCGTGGTCCGCGAGCGCGGACGGTGATCGCGAGATCCTGCTGCGCCAGGCCGATGCCGCGCTCTACGCGGCCAAGCGAAGCCGCAAGGGAACGTCGCAGACCTACGGAGACGATGGAGCCGGCCGCCACGCGGGGTAATCCTGTGCAAGGTCCGCTTGTCGGCAGGTCGTATTGGGGCTTGCACAGCCCCCAATGGATCGATGGCGGCTGGAAAAGTCGGCCCGCTGGTCTCGCTTCCTATCCCGCGAATCGAGCGAGAAGCGCGGCGCCGACCTCGCCGAGCCGGCGGGCTCCGGGGTTTTCCGGAGCGAAGGAGAGGTCTTCGATGTCGTCCAGAAACGCGGCGGCCACGATGCGGCGGTCCGGCAGGGTGAAGATCGCGACGTCGCCGCGAAAGCCGGGGAAGAAGCCCGTCTTGTTGGCGACCCAGAGATCCTGGCTGGCGCCGAGATCCTTCGCGTAGGGGTTGAAGGAGAGGTAGCGCGGCAGGAGATCGACATGGAGCTGGCAGCTCAGAATGTCGAGCGCGACGGCCGAGGCGGCCTCGTCGAACAGCGCTCCGCTGGCGATGCGTTCCAGCGCGAGGGCGAAGTCGCGCGTGGTGCCGACCGAAAGTCTCGTGATGTCGCCGTCGATCGCCTCGAAGTCGATGCGGTTGATCAGCCGCGTGTGCGCGCAGCCGAGCTCGGTGGCGGTCCGGTTGATCCGCTCCAGGCCGAGAAGGTCGATCAGCATGTTGGTCGCGGTGTTGTCGCTGAGCGCCATCATCAGGACGGCGGCGTCGCGCAGCGTCATGTCGAGCCCAGCCGACAGGGCCTTCAGGATGCCGGAGCCGCCGACCTGCTGCGCTGCGTCCACCGCGATCCGGTCGCCCAGCGCGAGGTCTCCTGCGCTCACCCGGCGCAGAAGCTCGATCAGGATGAAGAGCTTGATGCAGCTCGCCGTGCCCATCACGCGGTCCGCATCGGCCTCGATCGTGCGCCCGGTCGACAGGTCCTTCGCGAACAGCGAAAGCCGCCCGCAGGTCTCGTCGCCCAGCCCGTTCGTCTCCAGCCGTTCCATCCCGCTTCCCTCCTGTTGGGAGCGGCGCGGCCTTGATCGCCGCGCCGCTCCAAAAGCCTCAGAGCCCTTCGACGTTCTTGAACTTCTGAAGAACGCCCGTGTCCTTCAGATAGGCGTTTTCCGGCACAAGCGGTGGCAGGAGGATGACCTTGCCGTTCGCGTCGTAATATTTGTCGACCGTCTGCTTCGAAAGAACGATCTGGGGCGACTTGGTGAGAGCCGGCGGGGTCACGCCCTGCGTGATCGCGACGCCCATCGCCATGATGTACTGGCCCCAGTCCGACATGAAGATCGAGCCTTCGCCGACCCAGTTCGCGTTGGTGCGAAGCTCCTTCAGAGCCGCGACCGATCCGCCGAGACCCGCGATCAACGCCTTGTCGGCGCGCCCGGATTCGGTGACGGCGCGCCACGCGCCGATGGCCGAGTCGTCGTTCACCGCGAAGAGGAGGATGTGCCGGTCCTGCGGCACGGTCTGCAGCACGTTCTTGACCGCCGCGTAGGTGTCTTCCAGCGTGCCCTTGCCGTCCACCTGAATGCCGGTCTTGCCCATGGTCGTGGTCTTGGCGGTGATCTCGGCGGGCTCGACCTTGTCGAGACCCATCATCTCGGCCGCGGTCGTGTAGAAATAGCGCACGCAGTCGTTCACCTCGACGCCGGCGAAAGCGGCCTGGGCGACGATGACGGTGGTGTCGGCGCCGGTCCAGCCCTTGGCCTTGGCGGCCTCCACCACGATCTTCGCCGCGTCCTGGCCGAGTTCCTTGTTGACGAGGTTGAACCAGTGGCCGCCCGGCACGGGAATGTTGACGGCGATGAAGGGAATGCCGGCCTGGTCGAAGGTGCGCTTGAGCGAGGCGCCGATGCCTTCGACGCCGGTATATTCGATGATGACGTTCGGCTTTTCCTGCACCATCAGCCGGGCGTTGTTGCTGGTGGTCGGGCCGTCGGCCTTGTTGTTGTAGCGCGACAGCTTGATGCCGGCGACATCGGCGGCCTTGGCGAGGCCATCGCCCAGCTGCTTGAAGAGCTCGCCCTGCTCCTGGATGTTGGCGAAGGAGAAGTGGAGGTCCTTCGGGGCGTCCTCAGCCGAGGCCGAGGAAAGCGGCAGCGCGGCGAGAAGGCCGGCGGCAGCCACGCCGCGCAGGAGCCGGCGGCGGTCGAGAGGGGCTTTGCGGAACCAGAAGGACATGCGCTTCTCCAGTGGGTCGGGGTTGAGGACGAAGAGGTCGGGGGGCCGGTCGCCGCCCGTGACGGTCAGCCGGCGCGCTGCGACAGGCTCTCGCGCAGCCGCGCGAAGCCGACGCCCAGAAGCAGGATCGCGCCGGTCGCAATCTGCTGGTAGAAGGCCGGCACCTGCATCAGCACCATGCCGTTGGCGATCGTGCCGAGGATGAGGACGCCGATCAGCGTTCCGCCGATCCCGCCGATCCCGCCCGTCAGCGAGGCGCCGCCCAGAACCACGGCCGCGATGGAGGAGAGGGCGGCGTCCGAGCCGACCGTGGCCGAGCCCGCCAGAAGCTGGCTGGCGATGACGATGCCGGCGAAGGCCGAGAGCGCGGCGCAGATCATGTAGACCGCGACCGTCACAGCATCGACGCGGATGCCGGCGAGATGGCTGGCCTCGCGGTTGCCGCCGACGGAATAGAGCATCCGCCCGAACAGCGTGAAGCGCAGGAGCACCGCCATGGCGCCGGCCAGAACCGCGAAGGCCAGGAGATAGTAGGAGACGCCGTTGAAGGCGAAGTCGGCGAGCCAGCCGTCGGCCGCGTCGGCGAGCGGAATGGTGACGCCGTCCGATACGGTGAAGGCGAGGCCGGACGTGATCGAGAGCGTTCCGAGCGTCGCGATCAGCGGGTTGATCTTCAGCTTGGTGATCACCAACCCGTTGAACAGGCCGACGCTGGCCCCGGCGGCGAGCACCAGGGCTGAGGACAAGGGAAAGCCGTAGCCCGCGTTGGAGAAGAGGGCGAAGAGAACCGCGCCGAGCGGCATGGTGCCGCCCACCGACAGGTCGAAGCCGCCCGAGATGATCGTCAGCGCCTGTCCCAGCGCCACGATGCCGATCACCGCGACATTGGTCAGGATGTTGAGGGCGTTGGAATAGGTGAAGAAATTGCCGCTGGCGATCGAGAAGAAGACGAGAACCAGGATGTAGAAGAAGCCGATCCCCAGCGTCTGCACGAGGCGGCGGACCGCCTTGGCGCGATTGGCTTCGAAGCCCGACGGCGGGGCGGTGGCGGACATGATCGGGGTGTCGTTCATGAGGGGTCGAGGTCCTGTCCTGCCGCGAGCGCCACGGCCGCGCCCTGCGTCTTGCCCGCGCCGGTCAGCGTGCCAACGATCCGCCCTTCGCGCATGACGAGCAGCCGGTCGCTGATGGCCACCGCTTCCTCCAGATCGGAGGTGACGAGGAGCGTCGCGCAGCCGCGCGAGGCGTTTTCCGAAAGAAAATGATGGATCTGAACGCGCGCGCCGACATCGACGCCGCGCGTCGGCTCGTGCAGCACGAGCACGTCGGGGTCGGCCGCCATGCGCGAGGCCAGAAGCACCTTCTGCTGGTTGCCGCCGCTGAGCTCGCCCACGGGCTGCTCGATGCTGCGGCAGCGCACGTCGAAGCGCTTGGCGACGTCCCCCGCCGCGCGCCGCTCCGCCCTCTGCCGCAGGAAACCGAAGCGCGACAGGCGCTTCAGCACCATGGCCGAGAGATTGTTGCGGATGGCGTGGCCCAGCACGAGCCCGTTGCGCTTGCGCTCGGCGGGGAGATAGGCGACGCCCGCCCGCCTCGCTTCGAGGGGCGAGCGGAAGGGAGGCCGGGCGATCCCGTTCAAGACGAGTTCGCCCGACATCTCCGGTCGCAGGCCGCCGAGCCCTTCGGCCAGAAGATCGGTGCCCGAGCCGCGCAAGCCGTAGAGACCGACGATCTCCTGGTGGCCGATCTCCAGCGAAACGCCGTGGAGTGCCACCGTGCCGCCATGGCGCCAGTCGGCAAGACGCAGAACCGGCTCGCCTCGCGCGGCGTCAGCCCCGCCGCGATGAACGGCCTCGCCGGCGGCCTGCCCCAGCATGTCGGCGATGAGTTCGCCCGGCGTCGTCTCGCTCGGTCGGCGCACGGCCACCACCGAGCCGTTGCGCAGCACCGCGACGCGGTGGCTGAAGCCGAAGACCTCGTCCATCCGGTGCGAGATGTAGATGATGCCGACGCCTTCGGCGTTGAGCCGCCCGAGAATGGCGAAGAGCGCCCGGCTTTCCGCTTCGCTCAATGCCGCCGTCGGCTCGTCCAGCACGATGAGCCGCGCGCGGCGCGTCAGCGCCTTGGCGATTTCTGCGATCTGACGGTCGGCGAGCTTGAGGTCGCCCATGCGGCGCGAGAGGTCGCCGAGGTCGATGCCGTAGCGCCGGCACTCTTCCTCGGCCCGCCTAATGCTGGCGGCGCGGCGCGTCATCCCGGCGCGGGCGGGCCATTGGTTGAGAAGGATGTTCTCCGCCACGCTCATGTCGGGCAGATAGGCCAGCTCCTGCGGAATGAAGGCGATGCCCTTGGCGAGCGCGGCGCGCGGCGCGGAAAAGCTGACGCGCTCTCCGTCCAGAAGGATCTCGCCCTCGTCCGGCTGCGCCACACCCGTCAGGATGCGCGAGAAGGTCGACTTTCCCGCCCCGTTCTCGCCGATCAGCGCGATGGACTCGCCCCGGTCGAGCTGGAGATCGACTCCCGACAGGACGCGGTGCGCGCCATAGCTCTTGGCGATGCCGCGCAGCTGCAGAAGCGGCGCGCCCTCGCTCATGCCGCCCCCTGCCGGATCGGGTCGATGGCGAACGGATTGTCGACGATCGGCCAAAGCGGGCGCGCGGCGCTCGGCAGGTGGAGCGAGGCGAAGTCCGGCGATGCGCTGCCTTCGACGCCGACATAGACGACGCGATCGGCCTCCGGCGCGAAGCCGGCGTTGAAGTGCTGCGCGGATTTGACGAACACCGTGTCGTAATCGCGCAGCGCCACGCCGAACTGCGTATAGGCATCGGGGTGGAAGGTCTGCGTGCGCAGTGCGTTGAGGACGAGATGCAGGCCGTCCGCCTCCAGAAGCACCGTGTCGCCCATGGCCTGCTTGCCATTGCCGAAGGTCTGGAAAGCGTCCCGCCGAAGCGCGAGAACGCGCACATGCAGATCCACGGGATCGCCCGACATGGGGCTGGTCTTGCCGCCGACGCGTAGCGACAGCCGCGCGCCTTCGCCCGCGTCCATGCAGATGCGCACGGCGACCGGGTCCCAGTAGCAGCCGGTCAGGCAGCGCCGCGCGCCCGCGTTCACCAAAGCGCGCAGAAGGAACGTGGAGTCGCTCGCCGATCCCGCTCCCGCGTTGTCGGAGACATCGGCCAGCACCGTCAGCCCGTCGGGCGGCGAGAGGGCCATTTGCACGGCCTCGTCCAGGCCCAGCAGCCGTTCGGTGGTCCGATCGCGAAGGGTCCAGATTTCCTCGGCCAGATGGCTGGCGGTGCGCCGCGCCAGATGCGCGTCGCCATCCGTCACCGCGATGATCTTCGCGCCGACCTCGGGCACATCCGCCCAGGGAAAGCCATGCACGAAGGAGAGGGAGAGAACGCCGTCCTTCCCTTCCGCCGCGCTCATCCGATCCACGAAGCCGCGCACCGGCTCCTGCGGCGTGCGCCAGACGCCGAGCATGCGGCAGTCGGCCACCGCGACGACGGGCCGGGTCCGCCCCGCGCGCGCGTCGTGGCACAGCTGAAACAGATCGCGGGCCCGGTCGTCCACGTCGATATGGGGATATTCCTTGTAGGCGAGAACGACGTTGGCGGCACTCACCATGCGGTCCGTCAGGTGGCAATGGAGGTCGAGCTCGACACCGACGATGGCCTCCGGCCCGAGGCGCTCCCGGATCGCGCGCAGCAGCTCGCCCTCGCAGTCGGGCTCCTCGTCGGCCACCATCGCCCCGTGCAGCTGAAGCAGCGCCATGTCGACCGGACCCGCCGCGTCGAGATCGGCGAGAATGCGGTCGCGCAGCTCTTCCCAGACGTCCTGGCGGGTCGGGCCGGCGGGCTGGGCGAAGGCCGACAGGCTCTCCACGACCTCGTAGCCTTCGGCCTCGCCGAGCCCGCGCCATTCGCGCATCGGGCCGGCGAACCAGTGCCGGGAGGTGCGGGATGCGTCCGAGAGGAGGTAGAGATCGTCTTCGAAGGCGGACCGGCCCGTGGGAATGGGAGAGAATGTGTTCGTCTCGGTTCCGAGAGCGGCGATGAAGAGTTTCATCTGAGATCCATGCCGTTGAGCCATCCCATTCGAATGCCTCTTCGATACGCATCTTTCTGGCTGCACTGCCATTGATCAATGACACCGATAGACCTTATCGTTGCACATGATGCAACGGAACGCGAACCCTTTAACCCTTCTGGACGAGCGGCGCCTACGCGTCGTTTACGAGGTCGTGGCCTGCGACGGGGTGCGCTCGGCGGCGGAGCGGCTGGAGATGGACGCCTCCGTCGTCAGCCGTCACATCGCTCAACTCGAGCGTCAGCTCGGTGTCTCCCTGTTCGACCGGGTGGGGCGGCAGATGCGCCCGACCGAGGCGGGGCGCATGCTCTTCAGCTTCGTGCGCGAGCGGCATATCCACAGCCACGACTTTCTGGCCAAGCTCGGCGACCTTCGGGACCTGCGCTCGGGCTCGGTCGCCATCGCGACGGGCGAGGGGTTTCTGGTCGATCTCCTGCGCCAGCCCGTCGCCGCCTTCCTGCGCCAGCACCCCGAGGTCGTGCTGCGCATCGAGGCCATGACCGTGGACGCCATGGTGCAGGGCGTGGCGAGCGACGAGTTCGAGATCGCCATCGCCCACAATTCGCAGCCCCATCCCGCGCTGCGCGCTGTTCACACGCGGCCTCTGCCCATCGAGTTGATCGTGCGGGCCGACCATCCCCTGGTGAGGGGCCGCACGGCCCTCTCTGTGCCCGACCTTCTGGAGTTTCCGCTGGCGCTCCTGAAAACCGGCTTCGGCCTTCAGAAGGCGGTGGAGGTCGTGGAGTTCATCGAGCGCGTTCGCTTCGCGCCGCAGGTCGTCACCAACTCGCTCGCCGGTCTTCGCGCCTTCGTGCTGGCGGGCCTCGGCGCCACCTTCATGCCGGCCCTCGTGATGCAGGACGAGATCCGCTCAGGCGAAGTTCTGGCCCTGCCGATCCAGAGCGAGATCATGAGCGGAGCCGAGATGCATCTCCTGGTCCGCAAAAGCCGCAAGCTCTCCCCCGCCGCCTCGCAGGCCCTGGTCCACCTCACGCGGTATCTTTCGCGCGTCCCGCCCAATGCCGCCGAGGTATGAGGCGGTGGGGCTTAAACCGATCGAGACGCGATGATCGCGCTTTACCCGACTGTCAGGGGGTGTCGACGAGCCATTTCGCCATGACGGTTCGCGGCGCGACCTCGAAGCCCAGATGCTCGTAGAAGGAGACGACCTTCGTGTTTGTCTCCCGCACCAGAAGTTGCACCTTCACGACGCCGCGCTCGCGAAGCCAGGCCTCGCCGGCCTCGACCATCTGACGACCGAAGCCCTGCCCCTGAGCCGTTGGATCGGCGGCGACGTAGTAAAGCCAGCCGCGATGGCCGTCATGACCGACCATGACGCTGGCGACGACATGTCCCGCTTCGTCCTGGCCCACCAGCACGTCCGATGCCGCGCCCGCCAAGGCGAAACGGAAGTCCGTAGCAGGGTCGTTGTAGCTCGCAACCAGGCCGCACTCCCGCCAGAGTTCGGCGACGCGGGGCTCGTCATCGGTGCTGGCGTTGCGAATGATCAGTGGAAGCATGCTGTCTCAACCGGAATGAACGGGATGGGAAGCGTCAAAGGCGCCTCTGGCATATATAAGCCACTTCGACAGAAGTCGCACGAGCGCACGCCAAGGCCGCAGCGGGCGCGCATAAGCGCCGCCGCTTGATGTCGATCATCGTGGGGATGAGGCAGCGTTGGCTTTGACCCCATCGCCTCGCGTCAGGATCGGCGCGTGGGCCGACTGGCGCCGCCTGTTCCGTCGCTTATCCGCCGAGCTGCGTGAAGAGTGAGCGCAGAAGATCGTCGCCCGGCATCTTGGCGAGGGGAATGCCGTTCTCCTCGAACCAGCTCTCGTCCGCTTCGGGATGGGGGCCGCTGAGCACCACGACGCCACGGCGGAACGTGTAGCGCGCCGCCGCGATGTCGCCGTTCTCGTAGGTCGCGATCGTTCGGAAGCCCGGATCGTCCCTAGCCTTCGGCAGATAGGCCCCGTCTTGAAAGAAGACGGTCTGCGTTTGTCCGTTCCAGCGCGTCGAGACCGCCGTGCTTTCGATCGTGTCCACGGGGAAGCCGGGGCGTCCGACCTCGGAATCGAGCTCCTGCTCGATGAGGCCGAGCCCGTAGCCGCTGGCGAGATAGGCGCCCATGCAAAGGCCGAGATAGCGCCCGCCGCCAGCAACATAGGTCCGGATCGCCTCGACGCGCGCATCGCCGAAGCTCGCGAAAGCTGCCGGAATGTCCTGTCCGCCGCCCGGCTGGACATAGACATCGTAGCGTCGCAGCGTCTCCGGCGTGATGTCGATCGCCTCCGCAGGGCCGACGAAGTCGACGCGGTATTGGGAGCCGAGGCTTTGGATCGCTTCCCCGGCCGTTTCGGAGCAGCCCTCGCAGCCCGCCGGGCCGCGATAGACCGCCACCCGCACCACGCCCGCCTTCGCGTCACTCGCGAAGGGGGCGAGCGTCCCGGCGAGCACCAGCGCGAAGGCGATGGAAAGGGGAAAGCCGCGCATGGACTGAACCTTCTTGCGGTCGGGTGTGGTTTCGCGTGCTGATCGTCGGCGGCCGTTGCCCAATGGGCTCCTCGTGACCGATCACCGGCCCGTGTGGCAGAGGCATGCGAGCGACGAGCACTCGCAGCGCGGCCGCAATGGGCGATCACGACCCTTGTCGATCAGGATGGACACGCCAAGGCCCATCATGGCGACGAGTATGCATGTGATGGTAAAGTGTCTTGCGAGCATCGCCGCCCCCGTTCAAAGGGCAATCTCGCTCCTTTTTGTCCAGAAAAGGTGTGGGTTCGGTGAAGGTTTCGTGGAGGCGCGCCCGCACCGCCGCATCCATGGCGGCCGGATCAGGATGGTGGGCTTGCCCCTTCGTTCGCCAGCGGGCTCGGCAAGACCGCGAACCGCACCGCCGCGTCCGCGAAGCTCTTCCGTCGGGCCACCTCACGCCAATTGCTGTTCGATCGTCTTCGTCAGCGGCGTGTCGACATCGCCGGTGTGCTTCGTCGTGACGGTCTCGATCAGCACGATCCAGCATTCCTCGTCGGCGACGGGGTTGTGCAGGACGCCCTTGGGTACGACGCAGAACTCGCCGGGCTCGAGCACGCGCTCCGCGCCGCCCTCGAACTCAATCCGCAGGCGGCCGCGCACCACGAGAAAGAGTTCGTCCTCCTCGTCGTGCCTGTGCCAAGCCAGCTCGCCCAGCACCTTGGCGAGTTTGACATACTGGTCGTTGACCCGGCCGACCACTTTGGGCGACCAATGCTGCGTGACGGCGTCGAAGGCAGCGATCAGGTTGATCGGGTCCATCGGGTCCTCCATTCGTTATAGCCAGACGGGGACAATGGAGAGGGCCAAGAGCAGGCCGAGCAGCCTGTTGAGCCTTCGCCAGTGCCGATCGCCGCGCATGGCCCGCGCCAGAACGAGACCCGCCGCGCACCACAGCGCGAGCGAGGCGAGGGCAAGAAGGCCGAAGACGGCGGCCAGAAGTGCGCCGAGCTGCACCGGGCCGGAGGCAACAGCCACGAAGGAGGCCGCCGCTCCCGTCGTCATCGCCCAGCCCTTCGGATTGTGCCAGAGCATCCAGACGCCTGCGAGAAAGCCGCTCGGCCGCGCATTCCCGTCCAGGCGCGGGGCGCCCCGCCGCGCGGTCTGCCACGCCAGCCAGAGCAGATAGGCCGAGCCCGAAGCCTTCATGGCGAGGGCGAGCGAGGGCAGTGCGAGAAGGAGCCCGGCCAGGCCGAACCCGGCCAGCGCCGCCATCGAAGCGAGACCCGCCGCGATGCCCGCGATGAGGGGAAGGGAGGGACGGAAGCCGAAATTAGCGCCCGAGATGGTGGCAAGGGTCGTCGCTCCACCCGGACTGATGGTCGAGACGAGGGCGAAGAGGACGAGGGGCGCCATTGTATTCATCGAGACTGCTCCAGCAGAACCTGCCACCCCACTATCGGCGGGTCGCGATGCAGCAAAGCTAATCTTGCTAAAGACCGACATTAGCATCATTAATGACGCATGGCCCGAAACCTCGACATCGCTCTTCTCAGAACCTTCGCGACCGTGGCGGACCAGCGCAGCATGACGCGCGCGAGCGAGCGCCTGCATCTCACGCAAGGGGCGATCAGCCAGCAGATCGCGCGGCTCGAAGGGATGGTGGGCGACGCCCTGTTGCTGCGCGATCCGCGCGGCCTGCGCCTGACGCCCGCCGGCGAGCGCCTCCTGCGGCGCGTGCGTCCGCTGATCGCCGCCAACGACGAAATCTGGTCGGAGATCGAGGGCGGCGTCGCCTCCGGCCCGGTGCGGCTTGGCTTGCCCTTCGATCTCGTCGGCCCCTGCTTCGCCAGTGCTCTGAAGGACTATTGCGAAGCCTTTCCGCGCATCGACCTTTCGCTCACCTGCGCATCCTCGCCCGATCTTCTCGACCTGATCGGGGAGGGACGCATCGACATCGCGGTGGTCGAGGAGGAGGCCGGGTCGGCCAGCGGTGAGACGCTGGCGATCGACCGCCTCGTCTGGGTCTCGGCACGGGCGGGCCAGGCGCCGCTTCGCAGCCCAATGCCGATCTCGCTGGTGGCCGAGACCTGCGTGTTCCGGCCCGCCGTCCTGGCGGCGCTGGCGCAGGCGGAACGCGCCAGCCGGATGGTGTTCGAGAACGGCGGGCTCGACGCGACGCGAACGATGGTCCGCATGGACATGGCCGTGTCGGCCTGGCTCGCCACCACCGTTCCAGCCGATCTCGACATCGTCGCGCCGGACGCCGGCCTGCCTCCGCTGCCGAGCTACGCCATCACCCTGCACCGGGCCGACAGCGCGCGGGGCGCGGCGTTCGACGAACTCGTGCGCACCCTTCGCGAGGCCATGGCGAGGCCGCGCTTGGCGGCGTGACGAACGCTTGCGAAAGCGCGCTTCCGGAGGTGGAAAGGGTGCAAACGGGACGGTCCGCTGCCTGACTGCAACAAACCGAAGTGAACCGCCTCGTCACCCTCGAAGGCCGATGCAGACGGCGCCAAGCGCGACGGCAAGGCAGGAGGCAAGCCGACGCATCGTCAGTCTTTCGCCCAGGAAAGCCGCGCCGATCAGAGCCGCGAACACGACGCTCGTCTCGCGAAGAGCCGTGACCGGCCCGGTGGGGCCCAACGAAAAGGCTGTCACCACCAGGACATAGGCGACCAGCGAGACCACGCCGCCGCCGGCGGCCCTCCAGGTCTCCACTGAGCGAGGGTCGATCCGAAGCGGCCCACGCGTGAGCCGGAAGGCGAGGGGCAGAAGGGCGCCGTAAAAGAGGCAGATCCAGGCGGCGTAGCCGATCGGGTCGCCGGCATGGCGCACGCCCAGCGCATCGACGGTCGCGTAAGCGGCAACGAGTGCGCCAGTCGCCAGCGCCCAGAGGAGCGGTCTCCCGGCGACCTGCCCGCGCCCGACGACCAGACCCAGAATGCCACAGGCGATCAGCGCAATCCCCAGAACGCTGGTCGGCGACAAGACCTCGTCCGCAAGCATGAAGGCGCCGATCGTCGCCAGAACGGGCACGGTGCCGCGAACGATCGGGTAGACCTGGCCAAGATCGCCGTGGCGATAGGCGGCCACGAGGAACAGGCTGTAGCCGGTCTGCAAGAGCGAGGAGAGCAGGAGAAACGGCCAGGCGTCGGCGGGCGGCAAGGGCAGGAGCAAGGCGAAGGGCAGCGCCACGGGAACCATCGTCAGGCTCATCACCGTGACGACCCAGAAGCGGTCGGCGCCCGAGCGCAGGAAGGCGTTCCACGAGGCATGGGCGAACGCGGCCGAGAGAGCGAGGCCGATGACGAGCGGGCTCACGAGCGGATGCCCGCCCGGGCAAGAAGCGCCTGCGTGCCATCCCGCAGCCCGCGGATCGCCTCCTCGGCCCGGCTCGTCTGCGCCTTGAGCGTGGCGCCCTCGAACAGCATGGCGAGCACCGCTGCGGTTCGCGTCGCCTGCGCCTCGTCGGTTTCCGGCAGCAGAAGCGCGCGCAGCCGCATCTCGAACGCCTCCTTCTGGGCAGCGGCCGCCTGGAAGATGGGATGGCCGGGATCGCCGTACTCGGCCAGCGCATGGGCGAAGGCGCAGCCATGGAAGTCCGGCCGGGCGAACCATTGCTCGTACCAGCTCACGATCGTTTCGATCCGAGCGGCGGCGCTCGGCGCCATGTCGGCCAGACGGTCGAGCTGCCTTTCGAAGCGCTCGGCGCGAAAGCGCAGGACAGCGCAGATCAACTCGTCCTTGGCTCGGAAGTGGCGGTACATCGTCATCTTCGCCACGCCCGCGTCCGCGATGATCCGGTCGATGCCGACCGCATGGTAGCCATCCGCCCGAAACAGGCGATAGGCGGTTTCCACGATCTGCTGCCGCTTGTCGGACATCATCGGCTCGCTTGCCACTGTAGGTGAGACAGGTCTGTATCACTTGCGGGCTAGATCGGCAATCCGAACGATCGTGCATCCGCTTTCGGGAAAGCTCGGCCGACCTCTTCGAGGTCGGAGGCATCATGGCCTGCAAAGCAGTTGGGGACGGTCTTCGCCAGCCCACCAGCGTCATCAACTGGCTCTGGAGACACCAACAGACCGGACGGAGGACTGCACCCGACCAACTTCCCAAACCATCGGACTGCCGCTCGTAACAGAGGAGCCCTCCACGGAGAACACCGCGTCTGTGATAGGATCGCGCGTGGTTCAGGCTAGGAAGGAGCTGAGATCGGCGAACCTCCTCCCAGTCGGTCGGATCGCCTACGCGAACGAAGACGGGTTTCTCCCATGGATCGGCTACCCGGACGCCATCGCGCCTTGGGCTGAACCGCTGCGAGCCGTTTGCGAGGCCACCCGCGATGTTCTTCCGGAGAAGATCGAGGCGATCCTGCTGCGCGGGTCGATCCCACGCAGCACGGCCTCGGCGGGGGCCAGCGATCTCATAACTGTTCATGCCGGCGAGATCGGAGCCGAAGAGCGCGCAAGACCGAGCGAGTGCGGACAGGCGATCGCGGCCGATTTCCCGGATGTGACCGAGGTCGAGCTTTTGACGATTCCGGAAACGGAATTCTGGTCGGAACGAAGGTGGGAATGGCTGCGCTTCATCCTTTCCCATCAAGGGCTCACGCTCCATGGCATCGATCTGATCGCGAGGCTACCGCCGCCGCGTCTCGACAGGCGTGCAGTGGTCCATGATCGTCCGGGTGCGAGGTGGATGTCGAAATGGGAGGGACACTGGCGCGATGCTCGGACAGAGGCCGAGCGTCGCAGCGTCTGCTCTTGGTTGATGATCCTCCGCTTCCCTGTCCGTGATGGTCGCGACGGGTGAGAGGTCCTCATTCCGCCTCGGGGCGGGACTCACCGCAAGCCGGATTTGGGGATAAGGCCCGAGAGCGCGTTGACTCACCGGGTGGTTGCCGCACCATATGCGGCAGTCACGGTCCGCTGCGTCGCAAGATGTGGTGGCTAAGAGGGAACCCGGTGAGCTGATCCAGAGATGGAACGGCGAGGCCGGGGCTGCCCCCGCAACTGTAAGCGGCGAGCCCTTCGTCCAATCCGCGTCACTGGAGCCAAGCTCCGGGAAGGCCGGACGGAAGGCGTTTGACCCGCGAGCCAGGAGACCTGCCGCGACTTGCTTGAACCTTCCCTGGGCGGGGTGTCCCGGTGGATCGTGTGCCTGTCGCGGCTGGGGTCCCTTCGTCTGGGTCGCCTGGGTCGTTTTGCATGCGTCCGCTCGGCCTTTGCCTCCACTCGCTGGAGCAGCCGAATGTCTCTTCTTCCTTCTTCCACGGCCTTGCCGTCGCCGTTCCCGGTCCTGTCCGTCGATGCCGGTGCAGCCGATCTCGCATCTTCGCTGGCAGCGCGCGTCCTGCGCCGCAATGGCGCCGTCTCAGGGTTCGACGCTTCGAAGATCACGGTCGCGATGACCAAGGCGTTTCTTGCCGTCGAGGGGCGGCAGGCCGCCGCCTCCACCCGCGTCCACGACACGGTGCGGCAGCTGACCGACGAGGTCGTCGCCGCGCTCACCCGCCGCTCGGGCGGCGACCGCCTCCTTCATATCGAGGACATCCAGGACCAGGTCGAGCTCGCGTTGATGCGTTCGGAGCATCCGAAGGTCGCCCGCGCCTATGTCCTCTACCGCGAGGAGCACGCCCGCGCCCGCGCGGCGCAGGCCACCGCGTCGCAAACACAGGCCGCGCCCGCGTTGTCCGTCCGGCAGGCGGACGGCTCCCTCGCGCCGCTCGACGAAGCCCGTCTGGCCCGCGTCGTGACGGAAGCGTCCGACGGCCTCGACGGCGTGTCGCCGGACGCGATCCTCGCTGAAACGCGGCGCAACCTCTACGATGGACTCACGCTCAGTGAACTCGCCGAGGCGCCCGTCATGGCGGCGCGGACCCTGATCGAGACCGAGCCGAACTATGCCTTCGCCTCGGCTCGGCTGCTACTCGACAAGCTGCGCGGCGAGGCGCTGTCGTTCCTCGCCGGCTCGCCCAGGACGGCGACGCAGGCCGACATGGCGGTGCTCTACGCCGAGACCTTCCCGGCCTATCTCGACCGGGGCATCGCGGCCGGGCTGATCGATCCCGAACTCGCCCGCTTCGACGTGGCGCGATGTGCTGCGGCGCTGACATCGGAGCGCGACAACCTCTTCCAGTTCCTCGGCCTGCAGACGCTCACCGACCGCTACTTCCTCCAGACGGAAGGGGTCCGCTTCGAGCTGCCACAATGGTTCTTCATGCGCGTCGCCATGGGATTGGCGCTGCGCGAGGTTGATCGCGAGGCCCGCGCCGTCGAGTTCTACGAGCTTCTGTCGAGTTTCCGCTTCATGGCCTCGACGCCGACGCTGTTCAACGCCGGGACCCCGCGCCCGCAGCTTTCCTCCTGCTTCCTCACCACCGTCGCCGACGATCTAGGCGGCATCTTCAAGGCGGTGAAGGACAACGCGCTGCTCGCCAAATATTCCGGGGGCTTAGGCAACGACTGGACGCCGGTGCGGGGCCTCGGCGCCCACATCAAGGGCACCAACGGGCAGAGCCAGGGCATCGTGCCCTTCCTGAAGGTGGCCAACGACACGGCCATCGCCGTCAACCAGGGCGGCAAGCGCAAGGGCGCGGTCTGCGCCTATCTCGAGACCTGGCATATCGATGTCGAGGAGTTCCTCGACCTGCGCAAGAACACGGGCGACGATCGGCGCCGCACGCACGACATGAACACGGCGCACTGGGTGCCCGATTTCTTCATGCAGCGCGTGGCCGAGAACGGCGACTGGACCCTGTTCTCGCCCGACGAGGTGCCGGGCCTGCATGACCTTTACGGGCGGGCCTTCGCTGAGGCCTACGAAGGGCATGAGATCAGGGCCGCGCGCGGCGAGATCCGCGTCCACCGCCGCGTGAAGGCGGTCGATCTCTGGCGGCGCATGCTGACCATGCTGTTCGAGACCGGCCATCCCTGGATCACGTTCAAGGACCCCTGCAACATCCGCTCGCCGCAGGGTCATATCGGCACCGTGCACTCCTCGAACCTGTGCACCGAGATCACCCTCAACACCTCCGCCTCCGAGGTCGCGGTCTGCAATCTCGGCTCGGTGAACCTCGCGAGCCACGTCAACTCCGAAGGGCTTGACCGCTCGCTCCTCGCACGGACGGTGAAGACCGCGATGCGCATGCTCGACAATGTCGTGGACATCAATTTCTACACGATTCCCGAGGCGCGGGCGTCGAACCTCAGGCACCGTCCCGTCGGCCTCGGCCTCATGGGCTTCCAGGACGCGCTCCAGGCGCTGCGGCTCGCCTATGCCAGCGAGGCGGCGGTGGCCTTCGCCGACACGAGCATGGAGGTGCTGAGCTATGAGGCGATCTCCGCCTCGGTGGACCTCGCAGCCGAACGCGGGCGCTACCCCTCATTCGACGGCTCGCTCTGGTCGCGCGGCATCCTGCCGATCGACAGTGTCGAGCTGCTGGCCGAAGCGCGCGGCGGCACGCTCGACCTCGACCGCTCAAGCACCCTCGACTGGGCGGCCCTGAGGGAGCGTGTCCGAACCGTCGGCATGCGCAACTCCAACACGATGGCGATCGCGCCGACGGCGACGATTTCGAACATCTGTGGCGTGTCGCAGTCGATCGAGCCCGCCTACCAGAACCTCTTCGTCAAGGCGAACATGTCGGGCGACTTCACGGTGGTGAACGCCGCGCTGGTTCGCGACCTGAAGGCGAGGGGGCTCTGGGACGAGGTCATGGTCTCCGACCTCAAATACTACGACGGCTCGCTCGGGCCCATCGACCGCGTGCCGGAGGACCTGAAGCGCCTCTACGCCACGGCCTTCGAAATCGACTCGGCGTGGCTGATAGAGGCCGCGGCACGGCGCCAGAAGTGGATCGACCAGGCGCAGTCGCTGAACCTCTATCTCGCCGCCCCATCGGGCAAGGCGCTCGACGCGCTCTACCGGCTCGCATGGGAGCGGGGTCTCAAGACGACCTACTACCTGCGCACGCGCTCGGCGACGCATGTCGAGAAGTCCACTCTGAAGGGGACGGACGGCAAGCTGAATGCCGTTTCGGCGGCGCCTTTGGCGGGGGCACCAGAGGAAATCCGCGTGCCGGACGAGGCCTGGGGCAAGGCCTGCCGGATCGACGATCCCGAGTGCGAGGCCTGCCAATAAGGCCCGTCCGCTTCCCTCGGTTTCCCCCAGGCCCGCCGAACGGCGGCGGGCCGTCCCCCAGCTTTAGAAAGACCACCCGATGCTCGACTGGAACGACACCGCCACCGCCGACGCCGCCACGCCCATCCCCGATGTCGGGCCACCCACGGCGACTGGCACCGAGGCCGTCGATCGCAACGGCGGCCGCGTCTCGGTCTCCGAGAAGCGGATGATCAATGCCCGCGCCGACGTGAACCAGCTCCTGCCCATGCGCTACGGCTGGGCCTGGGAGAAGTACCTTTCGGCCTGCAACAACCACTGGATGCCGACCGAGGTCTCCATGCAGGCCGACATCGCGCTTTGGAAGTCGGCGGAGGGTCTGACGCCCGAAGAGCGGCGCATGGTGAAGCGCAACTTGGGCTTCTTCGCCGCCTCGGAATCGCTCGTCGCCAACAACATCGTGCTCGCGATCTATCGCCACCTCACCAACCCCGAATGCCGGCAGTACCTGCTGCGCCAGGCCTTCGAGGAGGCCGTCCACACGCACACGTTCCAGTACATCGTGGAATCGCTCGGGCTCGACGAGGGCGAGCTTTTCAACATGTATCGCGAAGTCCCGTCGATCACCGACAAGGCGGCCTGGGCGCTCCAGCACACGCAGGGCATCGAGGACCCGCATTTCCGAACCGGCACACCGGAGGCGGACCGCGCCTTCCTGAAGGACCTCGTCGCCTTCTACGTCGTGTTCGAAGGCATGTGGTTCTACACCGGCTTCGCGCAGATCCTGTCGCTCGGGCGACGGGGCAAGATGCAGGGCATTGCCGAGCAGTATCAATATATCCTGCGCGACGAGTCGATCCATCTGAACTTCGGCATCGACGTCATCAACCAGATCAAGGCGGAGAACCCCCATCTCTGGACGGCCGCCTTTCAGGACGAGCTGCGCGCCATGCTGCGCGAGGGCGCCGAGCTGGAAGCCGCCTATGGCCGCGACACGATGCCCGTCGGCTTCCTCGGGCTGAACGCGAGCGCCTGCGAGAGCTACATGCGCTTCATCGCCAACCGCCGCTGCGCCCAGCTCGGCCTCGCCCCCGTGTTCCCGGACACGGAAAACCCGTTCCCCTGGATGTCGGAGGTCATGGATCTGAAGAAGGAGAAGAACTTCTTCGAGACCCGTGTCATCGAGTATCAGAACGGCGGCGCGCTGGCCTGGGATTGATCGGCGGCGCGGGCGACGGCAGGCGAAGGGGCGAACGGATGGACAGGATCGAGACGGAGCGGCTGCGCTTGCGGAACTTTTGCGCGGGCGACGCGGAAGGGCTTCTCGCCTACCTGCATGAGCCGCAGGCGCGGTGTTTCCTGTCGTTGCGGCTGGCGGACCTTGCGGCCGCCGAGGCGGAGGCGATCCGCCGCGGCTCGTCCGACGAGCACGTCGCGATCGCCCTTCGCGGGTCCGACCGCTTGATCGGCGACCTCTTCGCCATGCACGAGGAGCCCGATACCTACTCGGTGGGCTGGAACCTCGACGCCGCGCACGGGGGCGCCGGGTTCGCGCACGAGGCGGCTCGGGCGCTTTTCTCGCACCTGTTCGAAGAGAAGGGCGCGCGGCGCCTCTACGCCTATGTCGAGGTCGACAACGCCCCCTCCCGGCGCCTGTGCGAAAAGCTCGGGATGCGCGTTGAGGGCACGTTCATCGAGTTCGTCACCTTCACCGACGCCCCGGACGGCACGCCGCGCTACGAGGACACGATGCAGTACGCGATCCTGCGGAGGGAATGGGCGAGCTGACGCTGCCGCCAAGGGTCGGCCGCTGCGATCGGCTGGTTCGAGGCAGCGCGCCCGAAGTCGGCCGGGCGACGGTGGCCGGCGAGATCGGCGTCACCCTCGGCGTCGACTCGGCCCTTGGCGCCGACGGTCCCGGTGTCCGAAATCGCGACCTTTTCGAATCCGTGCGCGCCGTCGCATGGCGAGCCGAACAATCTGCCCACGCCGCCTCGATTGCGAGAGGTCCGGTTCGCTCCGGGCCGAACGCCGAGCCCCTCGCGATCTCCCTGCCTCTACGGTGCCGGCTTGCTGGCCAGCCGTTGCTTCAGCAGCCAGTCCCACAAGCCGGTCTCGTCCAGCGCCGCCGCCTCGACCGCTTGATGGCTGGTGTTCTCGAAGACGGTCAGCCGTGCGTCGCGCTTGAGGGTCTTGAGCCGCTCGTAGAGCACCACGGAGTCCGACAGCGGAATGACGTCGTCGTCGGTGCCGTGGAAGACCCAGAACGCCGCGTTCTCGCTTGTCCGGTTGAGATAGTGCCGGTTGCCGCCACCGGCGATCGGCACGACGGCGGCGAAGGTCTCCGGGTATTGCTCGGCCATGGCCCAGGCCCCGAACGCACCCCGGCTGTAGCCGACCACCGAGACGCGGCTGGGATCGACCCTGTAGCGGGCCATGACCTCGTCCAGCACGGCCTTCACCTTCTCGATGGGGTAGAGCAGTTCCTCGCTCGGGTTCTGCGGCGAAAAGACGATGAAGGGGATGTCGCGGCCGCCGTCGATCAGGGCCGGCAGTCCGCTCGAGCGCACCTTGTCGATGTCGCTCCCGCCCTGGTCGCCGCCATGCAGCCAGACGATGAGCGGATAGGTCTCGCCCGACGTCTCGTAGCCGCGAGGCGTGGACAGCAGATAATGGAGATCGGCTGGAATCCGCGCCTCCGCCGTCATGGCCTTCTGTTCGGCCATGACCGGTGCGGGGCCGAGCGCGAGACAGGCGCCGATGGCAAGTGAGATACGGGTCATGCGCATGAAGAATCCTCCCAGAGCGGAAGGATAGGGCTCGAACGGGAGAAGGCCCGCCGCGCGGTTGATCGGCAATGGAAATGCCGATCGAATTTCGAGATTGTCCCCAAGTTGGGACAGCATAGCCGAAGGACTGCGTTGGGCGAAAAGCCGCCCGGCAGCTCTCGATCGCTACCTTCCAGCAACAGACACACGGATGGGATCCATGTTTCGTCCAAAATTAAAGAAAACTATGGTTGGACGGGCCGATAGCCTTTGCCATCATTCCTATAATGGACAGATCCGTCCTCGTTCATGATATCGAGCCATTGATCCATCCCACGATAGACTTCATGCACTATCCCTCCAGGAATGCGGACCAAACTTCGCTCGTTTCCTGAAGTCAAAAGAAGTGTGATGAAGGTCACCGCATCACCATCGGGTATGCATCTGCCTCCGTTACGATCCCGAATCTTGGCCAACGTCGCTCCGCCGTAACCGACACGCAAGTGCCGAATGCCAGACCATGTGACGTAAGGGCGTCTCTTCCTGGCTTGGGCCAAACACTGATATTCCGGTGTTTTGGACAATTGGTGGAGGACATCGTTCCTTTTGAACGAGCAAGAGGTTATTATCCAAGCCATAGCACCAAACCAGAAGACGACGAATAAGGGGCCGAAAATGTTCGACTGAATTCGTCTTTCCATCTGTTGGGCTTCCATGACGAAGGCGCGAACTGAAGGCGGGCCCATATGGAAGCCCACAGTCATGATGACCGGTTTGAAGCAATGGAAAAAAGTGCTGTTAACGACCTGAGGGGGCGATAGTTGGAAGGCCGCTTCCAATCCTGCCCCGCGCAGCCGTGCTGCGGCGCTGCAACTCTCAATAATATCCGTTAACGGGCCTGTAAGATGCGGATGGTCTTCGGCGTGGCCTGACCCGTGCGAACCTGTTCCATGTCACGGTAGGTCAGTCGCCCGGAAGCGATGGCATCCGTCACGCGCCGGCATGCTAGAGGAAGCGGATCACGCCCCGGCGCCAAGTTCATCAGCTTTCGGAGTGTTTCACGTTTCTGAGGATTGACGCGAAGATTGGACGCACACTTTTGGATTTCATCCTGCCGAAGCGCCGGACTTCCTTTCAACCCCTCCGCATAGGCAGCGTAATTGGTTGGGGAGATTGGTCTGGTGGAGGTGCAGCCACCAACCAGAAGCAGACCGAAAGCAATCGAGGCCAAGATCGCGGTATGACGCTCGGGCATTCGTACACTTGCCTCCAGGATACACGTCGGATGAACTTGGTTGCGCAACGCTTGCGGTCAATAGGTCTTGCCGTCGACCAAGGCCAATCGGACAAAAACAGCCAAGCGTTCGGCCCTGCCATCTGAGCCGACCTCATGCCCCCTCGAAGGTCTGAATGCCCGCAGACACGCAGAGGTATCGAGCGAGGACTGAAAGTCCGCTGTCTGGAATGGCCGATCGGCCGGAGGCAGGAGACGGAAGTCGTCTGCGTTGCCGTTACTTCGTAGCTTGAGTTCGCGCCGTCAGCTTGTTGCCATCTGGATCGCGAAGATAGGCGACGAAGGCGCCGTTCGGGCGCTCGGCGGGCGGGCTTTCGATCGCGGTGCCACCATTCGCGGTGCCGGCTTCGTGCCATGCCAAGACATGGTCCCGGCTCGCCGCCGCGATGCCGATCGTTCCGCCATTGGCCGCGGTCGCCGGATTGCCGTCGATCGGTCTGGTGATCATCAGGCGACCGTTCTCGTGGAGGTAGATCAGCCGGCCCCTGGCATCCATCTCGCCGGGCTTGCCTCCGAGAGCCGCGAACGTGGCGTCGTAAAAGGCCCTTGCCCGCTCCAGGTCGTTGCTGCCGATCATGACGTGAGTGAACATGGGTCCTCCTCGGAAAAGCTGAGGGCAATCATCGATGCGAGACGGACGCCGAGCCAATTTTCGGCAAACCGCTTCGAGCCGCCTTCGAACGGCGACCGACATACGACCGCATTTGCGACGGCTGGGCAACCGTGCGATCGCGGGACGCGGTTCGCTTGCGGAGTGACGGCTTAAAGGCTCTCACTCAATCGTCCGATTGCCTCACACCGCTGGCGGGTCCCCAGGCTCGGACGCCGAAAACAACGCGTCCCTGGCAGACGGTGTGAGATAGGGCCTGAACAGGCTCGACACCTGGTTCAGGCCCCAGCCCAGATGCGTGTCGTCGAGGCGATCGACGCCTTCCTGAAGGCTGAGATAGACCGCCCAATAGGTCGAGACGATCCAGACATTCGCGAGGATCGCCGGGAGGTCGTCCTCGGGAATGAAGACGAGGCCATCGGCCATCATCCGCCGCACCAGCGCCTCGACGGCTACGCGCATCCGCCCGCTCAAGGCCCGGATCGGCTCCACCAGGGACGGGCTCTCCGTCGTCAGCGCCAGGAGATCGCGGAACAGGAAGCGGTAGCGCCAGACGATCGCGAACCACGAGGCCAGGAACTCGCCATAGGTTCGCGCCTCGCCGGGCGAGGGCGGGACGTCCCGGTCCGCGAGCGCGCCAGCCTCGTCCTCGAACCGCGCGAACAGCGCCAGCACCAGGCTCTCCTTGGTGCGGAAGTGGTAATAGAGATTGCCCTCGTTGATTCCCGCCGTGCGGGCGATCTCCGCCGTGGTGACGCGTTCGGGGCCGCGGTCGTTGAAGAGCGCGAGCGTGAGGTCGAGGATGCGCTCGCGTGTTCGGCCGCGCTTCGGCCCGCCCATCTCTCTCTCGATCATCATCGTTACCCGCCGCCCTCTGTAAGGTGATCACCTTATTTCTGCCCGATTAAGGCGTCTACCTTATACCATCAACTGGCCGCTTCCGACTCGCATTCAAGGGCATTTCCATGACCCACGCAGCCGAACTTCCATCTTCTTCCACCACGCCCGGCTTCCTGCGGGAGGCGGGTTCGACGGCTCGCGCCCTGGTCGCCATCGTTCGCGATCCGCTGAAGGCGCTGCCGCCGGAGGTCTACAGCGAACCCGTCGTCGTCTCGCGCCTCGCCAGGAGGGACCGGGTCTATCTCTCCGATCCCGTTCTCATTCACGAAGCCCTGGTGAAGAACGCCGACGCGCTTGGAAAGGGCGAGGATGTGCGCCGCGCGCTCGGACCGGCGCTCGGGCAGGGCCTGCTGACGGCTGACGGCGCCCATTGGAAATGGCAGCGCCAGTCCGTCGCCGGCGCCTTTCGCCACGACAAGCTGCTGGCCCTTCAGCCCGCGATGATCGCGGCGGCCCGGCGGACGAGCGGGCGCTGGCGCGCGGACCGGGCCGAAAGCGTCGATATCTCCCACGAGATGATGCGCACGACCTTCGACATCATCGTGGAGACCATGATGTCGGGCGGCGCCGGCATCGACGTGGCGCGGGTGGAGCGCGGCATCACCGACTATCTCGCCCCGAGCGGTTGGGTGTTCGCCTTCGGCATCCTGGGCGCGCCCGACTGGATGCCGTATCCCGGCCGGGGAAAGGCGCAGGCCGCCGTCGCCTTTCTGCGCTCCAGCCTGGCCTCGGTCGTCGCCGGGCGCCGCCGGAGCGGCGAGACCCGGCAGGATCTCGTAGGCATGCTCCTCTCCGCCGCCGATCCCGAAACAGGACGGACCATGAGCGACGAGGAGATGGTCGACAATCTCATGACCTTCATCACGGCGGGCCACGAGACCACGGCGCTGGGCCTCGCCTGGACCTTCCACCTCCTGGCGAAACACCCGGCCGTGGAGGCGAAGGTGCTGGCGGAGATCGCCGCTGTTACGGGCGGCGCACCGGTGGAGGCGGAGCATATCGCGGAGCTCGCCTATACCAAGCAGGTCTTCTCCGAAGCCATGCGGCTTTATCCCCCCGCCCCCATCATCACGCGCACGGCGCTTCGGGACATCGTTCTGGGCGGCCGCCAGATCGCGGAGGGAACGGTGCTCTACGTGCCGATCCACGCGGTTCACCATCACGGCGCCCTTTGGGACGATCCCGAAACCTTCGATCCCGACCGCTTCGCGCCGGACGCAGCCAAGGCCCGTCACCGCTACGCCTATATGCCCTTCGGCGCCGGTCCTCGCGTCTGCATCGGCAATGTCTTCGCGCTGATGGAGGCGGTCGCCATCCTAGCGGTTCTCCTGCCGGAACACCGGCTCGCGCGTCGCGGCGCGTCCGATCCCGAAGCGATCATGAAGGTCACGCTCCGGCCCAAGCGAAGCCTCGTCATGGATCTCGAAGCGCGCGCCTGACAGGACGAGCATTTTCGAGGGCTATTCTCGGCACGATTTCCCCGCGCGGACGATCCCGGCCGAGACAGCAAGAGCGGCGAAACACAAGACCGCCGGCCCTGGGCCAGGACCTGCCATCAGAAACCCGAAGATCGGCGCGCCGGCGGTTTGGCCCACGGCGAATGTCAGAAAGCCGATCATCAGTCCGACCGCAGGGCGGTCCGATACGGCGCGCACGCTCCAGAGCAGGTAGACCCCGGTCAGCATCACGTAAGCCGCTCCGAACAAAAGGCCGCAGATCAAAGCGAGCGCGGGTGTCACCCAGCTTGAGCCGATCAAAAGGATGCTCGCCGCCATCAGCGCCAGGAACGTGCGATGGACAGGGTCGAGCCCGAAGCGGGAGACGAGGCTCCCGGACCAAGCGCCCAGAACACCGCCGACGCCGATGCAGCTCCATAGGATTCCGGTTTCGCTCGGCCCCCAGCCGAGGCGCTGCGAGACAAGCTGGCCGCCGAAGGACCACAGGGCGGTGCTCGCCATACCCGCCAGGAACGTGGCTCCCATCAGGCGCCGCATCGGACCCGTGATCACGGGAAAGCCGCCGGCGGCCTTGCGGCCCGCCGCGGACGGAAGCGACGTCGCGGCCGCGATCGCAAGGAGAGCCGCCGCGAACGCGAAGAGGCCGAAGGCCAACCGCCATTGCCCACTCATGGCCAAAGCGACCAGACCGGACAGAGCCACGCCCGCGCTCGTCCCGGCATTGATCGTGGTGTTGGTGATGTCCTGCCGATCGTTGCGAACGGCGATCGCCACCGCCGCCGCCATGGGGGGAGACGCCAGACCCGTGCTCAAGCCGGCCACGATGACGGCCATGGCCAGGATCGTCGGCGACGGGGCGAGGGCGATCCCCGCCATGCCCAGCGCCGCGACGATGGCCGCAGCGGTCGCGACCATGCGAGGCCCCGCCCGTTCGGTCGGCGCAGCCGAGGCGGCGATGGCGATGCAATATCCCGCGAAGGCGCCGCCTGAGATCACGCCGCTCAAGGAGGTCCCGAGACCGAGATCCTTGTCAATCTCAGGCAGAAACAGACCGAAGGCGAAACGGGCGAAGCCGTAGCACAGCGCGATCAGGCCGAAACCCATCGCGCCGATGCGAAGGGCCGGGCTCATGCCCGCGCCCTGTCAGTCAGGATGCGCGCTGCCGACCGCGCGGCGCGCACGGCTTCTGGCCCGAGATAGAGGGCGGCATGGGTGGCGCCCTCCATGAGAACCAGGACCTGCTCGCTCAACGCCGGGTCGTCATGCCCGAGATCGGCGGCGACGATCTCGCCGATACGCTTGCGAAAGGCGAGCTTGTGCGCGGCGACGGCCTCGGCGATCTCCGGTGTGGTCCCGCCCGTCTCCGCGTTGACCCGCAGGAACAGACAGCCGCGAGAGCCCTCGGCCTGGCCCCAGTCTTCGAGCGCGGCAAACAGCGCGTCGACGCTCTTCACTTCGATCCCGGCCATGAAGCGCCGGTCACGCTCGGCGAGCACGCGAGCCATGAGCTGCGCCTTGTTGCCCACGTGCTTGTAGAATGTGCGGCTCGACAGCCCGGCGGCCTCGGTCAGTCGATCGATGCCGGTTGCCGTGTAGCCATGGCGGTCGAAAAGGGATTCCGCGACAGCCGTGAGTTTGGTTTTCGTGTCCATGGCCGTTCCCTTGGTTTCCAAGGACGGCCATGTAAAGCGATCGTTTTACATTGCAAGCTGGCGAGCACGGATGCCGCGTTGCTCGCCCGGACCCGAGCGGCGATCCCACGAAACCCAGCGCATCGGCCGCAAAACCGGAGGCGGACGATCGACCGACAAAGCTTTTGCCATCGCTGCCTCCCTTCCGGTCGGCCGATGGAAGCATAGATCAGGAGGACCTCCGACCCGGCCGGGCATCGCTCCCGGGTGCGATCTCGACAGGCACGGCTCAGCTTGAAGGACACCCAAGGCATGGCCCACGAACTGACCCACGAACTGACCCACGTGTCGTTCCGCAACGGCGCGATCGAGCTCGCCGGCGATCTCCGGATACCGCACGGGGACGACGGCCAGCCACCCTTCCCGGCGGTGATCATCGCGACGCCGGGAAGCAGCGTGAAGGAGCAGATCGGCGCGAACTATGCCGAGCGACTGACGGCGCGAGGGTTCGTCACGCTGGCCTTCGACCCGTCCTACCAAGGGCAGAGCGGGGGAGAACCGCGCGACCTCGAAGACCCGGCGGCACGTATCGAGGACATACGGTGCGCTGTCGATTACCTGATGACGGTGCCGGCTGTCGACGAAGAGCGCGTCGGGCTTCTCGGCATCTGCGCGGGCGGCGGCTATGCGGTCAGCGCGGCGTTGACGGAATACCGGGTCAAGGCGCTGGGAACCGTGGTGCCCGTCAATATCGGACGGGCGCGCCGCCAGGGCGGTCGCACGCCGGATGCCATCCGCGAGATGCTGGAAGCCGTGGGCCGACAGCGCACGATCGAGGCTCGCGGCGGCGCGCCGAAGCGGGAAGCCTGGATACCGGACACGCTCGACGAGGCGCACGCGGCGGGGATCACCGACCCCGATCTCCTCGATGCCGTCGACTTCTACCGAACGCCGCGCGGCTACAGCGAACATTCGACCAACCGTCGCATCTTCACCAGTCTTGGCCCGATGATGGGCTTCGATGCGTTTCATCTGGTCGGCGAGCTTCTGATCCAACCCTTGCAGGTGATCGTCGCGGGCAGGCTCGGCGCCACCTTCTCCTACGCCGACGGCCAGACCTTGTTCGAGCGCGCTCGAAATCGACGCGGGTTCCATGTCGTCGAGGGCGCGGGGCATTACGACCTGTACGACAAGCGCCCCTTCATCGACGAAGCCGCCGAGGTCTTGGCGGCGTTCTTCGGCAAGACGCTTCGGGATGCTCGCTAGCACCCGCTCCATTTGCCCTGCCGCAACGGCCGACCGCACGGCCCAGAACGCCGCTTCGGGCCGTCGCCCCGACGCCTACGCGCCTACCATCCCGCGCTGCCCGGTCCGCCCTTGAACGGGCCTGCGAATCCATCGGTGATCCACCCGCCGTAGAAGGCGCCGGCCTGCGGCGTCACCCTTTGCCCGTCGACGGAGCAGAGATCGAACGGACGCGCATAGAAGGCGACGTGGTCCTTCAAAACGGCGAAGGTGGGCGAGGGCGAGGGATAGCTCCATCCGACCCGATCGAGCACGAGACCGTCGATCACGACGTTCCAGTAGACCGCCGCGCCCTTCCATTCGCAGAACGAGCTGCCCTCGGTCCGCGCGAGGACGCCGGGTTCGATATCCTCGCGCGGGATGTAGTAGCTCGGCGGATGGCTGGTCTCGAGCGTGCGGACCGTGCGGCGGCTGTCGACGATCCGGCGACCACGATGCTCGATGACGACATGGGCTTCGGTCGGCTGGGCGATGGCGGGGCGAGGGAACGACCAGACGCTTTCCTGGCCGGGGGCGGCGGGCTCGGGCTTCGGTCTCATGGGCGCTCCAGCCGACGGGCAAATCTCTGCAACGCCGGGCGCGCCCGCAGGAACCGGCGGTAGAGCCGCTCCAGAAGCGCCAGGGCGAAGGGGCGCTGAAACGCCCATCCGAGAGGGCGAAGAAGCGGAATGGCGCGCCACATGGCGGCGAACGCTTCGGCACCGCTGAACAGGCGACCATTCTGCGATGCATGGAAGCGGGCAAGGAGGTCGCCCCGGTCGAGAGGGCAGCTGGCCGGTCCGGCCTCCACCGCATCGATGAAGCGGATCGCGCCCCGGCGATCGAGCCGACGCATCAGCGCGATCTCCTGTCGACATAAGGGGCACGACCCGTCGTACCAGACCGTCAGTTCCGTCATGTCAGCAAGATGGTGCTCCCGCCTCCCGAAGTCTCGCCCTGCCGCATGTGGCAGATCGCATCATGGTCTCCGCTTCGCCTCGATGAGCTCGATGCGGGCCGAAAGCGGGTGCGGCCGTCAAGCTCAGGCGAACTGACAGTCTTCATAGGTGCAGCCGGCTTCGCTCAGCGCCTTGTCGACCCAGGAGCGGTCGACGGTGCGCGCTTCTGTTTCGGCCATCTGACGTGTCTCGGCGGCGTGCTTGCGATGGGCCGCCGCGATGACCGCCTCCGCGTCCGCCCGTGGAACGGTGACCACGCCGTCGAAATCGCCGAGCACGAGATCGCCCGACATCGTGGTCATGCCCTCGAAGGAGATGGGATAGCCGATCTCGCCCGGCCCTGTCCGATAGGGCCCCCGATGCGTGACGCCGAGCGCGAAGACCGGCAGGTTGCGTGCGCGGAAGGCTTCGGCGTCGCGGATCGCGCCGTAGAGCACGAAGCCGGCGACGCCGCGTCCGATCGCGTGGGCCAGCATCAGCTCGCCCATCAGCGAGTTGGTGCAGTCGCCCCCCGCATCCACCACGATCACGTCACCGGCCTCGGCCATGTCGATCGCCTTGTGCAGCATGAGATTGTCGCCGGGGCGGGTGCGCACCGTGAGGGCCGGCCCGGCCAGCACGCCGGCCCGATGCATCGGGCGAAGCTGCGGCCCGCCGGCCGCGATGCGCGACATGCAATCGCTGACATTGGCGACGGGGAGGGTTCGGGCGTCCTCGACGATCGCGGCGGCGATGCGGGTCCAGGTCCGGTTGATGCGAAAGCCCACGGGCATGGGTTGCGTCCTCCAAAAGGGTTTTATGCGGCGAAGGCGTCGGGCGAGGACAGGCTCGCCGCATCGGGGGCCTTTCCGTCGAGAACGTCGATGATGTGGCGAGCGGCGATCTCCGCCATGGCCCGCGCGGACCCGTTCGTGACGCCGCCGATATGGGGGGTCGCGAGGAGGTTCGGCACTTGCCAGAGTTGGCTGTCGGTCGCCGGCGGCTCGCTCGCGAAACTGTCGAGCGCCGCGCCGGCGATGCGCCGCTCCGTCAGGGCCGCGGCCAGTGCCGCCTCGTCAACGATGCCGCCGCGCGCCGTGTTCACCAGGAGCGCCGTCGGCTTCATCAGCGACAGGCTGCGCGAGTCGATGAGATGGCGCGTGCCCTGCGTCAGCGGGCAGTGGAGGCTGACGATGTCGGCCGCGCGCAGGAGATCGTCCAGCCGCTCGGCGCTGGTGTAGCCGGCGGCCTCGATCGCGCCGGGGCTGGCCATCGGGTCGTGAACCGTGACCTCCATGCCGAGCGCATCGGCAAGGCGCGCCGTTTCGCGACCGATGGCGCCGAAGCCGACGAGGCCAATTACCGAACCGGCGATATCGCGCCCGATGAAGCTGGGCTTAGGCCACTCGCCGCCCTTCACCGCCGCGTCGAGCCGATGGACTTCCTTGAGGAGAGTCAGCGCCAGCGCGATCGTGTGCTCGGCGACGGCCAGCGAATTGCTGCCCAGCGAGCGCAGCACCGGGATGCCGCGACGGGCGGCGGCCACGACATCGATATTGTCGATGCCCACGCCGTGCTTGACGATGACCTTGAGCTTGGGCGAGGCGCCGATGACGAGATCGTTGACCTTGCCCTGGCGCACCATGATGGCGTCGACCTCCAGCCGGCGCGCGCGCTCGGCCACGAGTTCCGGCGCGTCGTAGGGCGGCGAGAAGAAGACGTCGACGTCGTGACGGTTCAAAAGCTCGATCGCGGACGGCGCGATGGAATTGTGGGTCACGAGAATGCGGCGCGTGCGCGTGCCTTCCTTGGGGGATGCGTCAGGCATCACGACCTCCTGTCTTCGAAGAAACCGTCGCGCCGAGGGCCAGCAGTCGTTTGGCGCGGGCGAGAATGGGGGCGTCGACGAACCGCCCGTCGACCAGAAAGGCGCCGCGCCCGTCGCGTCGCGCGTCGGCTTGGGCATCCACCACGCGCCGGGCGAAGTCGAGTTCGGCCTCGCCCGGGGCGAAGGCCTCGTTCAGCACGGGCACGACGCTGGGGTGAATGCAGCTCGCCCCGTCGAAACCGAACTGGCGGGCCTCGCGGGCGGCTGCCGCCAGCGCGGCCCGGTCGCCATAGTCCGCGACCGTGCGAAGAAGCCCGAAGGACAGGACGCCCGCCGCCTTGGCCGCCATGTGGATCAGCAGCTTGGGAAGGCGCAGGACGTCGGGCGTCGGCTCCGCGCCCATGGCGGTGGCGATATCCTCGGCGCCCGCGCTGAGGGCGAGGACGCGCGGTCCCCGGCCGATGGCGCGCGCGTCGAAGATCGCGCCTGGGTCCTCGATCAGCGGAACGAAGGCGAGGGGGCGGCGGCCGAGGGCGGCTTCGATCGGCGCGAGGTCTGCGGCGAGATGCGCCAGCAGCGCGGGGTCCCCGACCTTGGGCACGTAGAGCCCGTCCGCCCCCGCCCGGCAGGCGCTTTGCGCATCGGGCAGAAGAAGCTCGGGGTCGTTGTTGATGCGCACGAAGACGAGCGCGCCGCCCCGGCGCACGGCGGCGACGGTTTCGGCGAGCTTGTCGCGCGCCTCGACCTTGCGTTCCGGCGTGACGGCGTCTTCGAGGTCCACGACGATCGCGTCCGCGCCGCGCTCGTGCGCCTTGGCGATGAAGCGCTCGCTCGTGCCGGGAACATAGAGGAGGGAGCGGATCACGAGGCGCGCTTCCCGGGCTCCGCGCGGCTCGCGCGCGTGATGCCGGCCTCATTCAGGATCTCGTCCGTGTGCTCGCCGAGGCGGGGCGCTGGGCGCCGCCAGCCGCCGGGCGTCTCCGACAGGCGCGGCAGAACGTTGTGCATGGGTAGCGTGCCGTTGTCGGCGTCCTCGACCTCCACGATCACGCCGCGCTCGCGAAAATGCGGATCGGCGGCGATGTCGGCGATGTCGTAGACGGGACCGACCGTTGCGCCCGCCTCGCGCATGATGCGCAGCGCCTCGTCGCGCGTGTGCCGCGTGAACCAGGCGCCCACCGCCTCGTCCACCGCCGCGCGGTTGCGAACGCGCTCGACATTGGTGGCAAAGCGCGGGTCGCTCTTCATCTCGGGATGGCCGATAATGTCGAAGATGCGCATGGCGACCACCTGCATGGAGCCCGACAGCGCGACGTATTTTCCGTCGGAGCAGAGGTAGACGTTGCGCGGCGAGACCGTGTTGGAGGCCGAGCCCGTGCGCTGCTTCACCTTGCCGGTGACGCGGTGGATCGCGGCCTCCGGCCCGAGCACGGCGTACATCGGCTCCAGAAGCGACAGGTCGATCACCTGTCCGCGCGCCTGGCCCTTTTCGCGTGCCAGAAGCGCCATGGTGACGGCCTGCGCGCCGTAGATGCCGGAAATCATGTCGGCCAGCGCCAGGGGCGGCAGAACGGGCTCGCGATCGGGGAAGCCGGTGCGCGCGGCGAAGCCGCTCATCGCCTCGACCAGGGTGCCGAAGCCGGGATATTGCGCGTAGGGGCCGGTCTGGCCGAAGCCGGAGATGCGCACCACGATCAGGTCGGGGTTGAGTTCCAGAAGCCGCTCCGGGGCGAGGCCCATCGTCTCCAGCGTGCCCGGCCGGAAGTTCTCGATGAAGACGTCGGCCGTGCGGACGAGGGCGACGAGCGCGTCCATGTCGTGGCTCTGCCGCAGGTCGAGAAGCACGGACCGCTTGTTGCGGCCGTAGGTCTTCCAGTGAAGCGACTGTCCGTCGTCGGTCCAGTCGCGCAGCGGGTCGCCCGCCGAGGACTCGATCTTGACGACGTCGGCGCCGAAGTCGCCGAGCTGGACCGATAGCATGTTGCCGGCCACAAGGCGGGACAGGTCGAGGACGCGGACGCCCGACAGGGGGCCGGTCGCGGCCGCGTCGAAGCGGACGACGTTGGGGCTGTTCGTCATGACATGGCTCCTCACTTCGCGTCCGGACCGGCCGCGAAGATCGACGCGGCTTCGGGCGGAATGCGCACGAAGGCGGTCTTCGTCTCGACGGGGCGCGTGGTCTGGATGCGGAAGCGCGAGCCGCCGCCGGCAACCTCGTACTGGTAGACCGAGCCGAGATAGGTGCCTTGCGCGATCTCGACGGGAATGGCGTTCTCGCCCGGCCCCTCCACGAGTTCGATCCGCTCGGGCCGCACGGCGACCACAAGCCCGCCGTCGGGCGAGGCGCGGCCCGCGGGGACGGAAAGCTCGGTCCCGTCGCCCAATCGAACCCGCGCGCGGCCGCCCGCCTCGCCGATCATGTTGCCGGTGAGGAAGTTGGACGAACCGATGAAGTCGGCGACGAAGGCGTCGGCGGGGTTTTCGTAGATTTCCTTGGGCGTGCCGAGCTGGCGCAAGTGGCCCATGCTCATCACCGCGATCCGGTCGGACACGGCCAGCGCCTCGGCTTGGTCGTGCGTGACGTAGATCGTCGTCACGTTCAGCCGCTCCTGAAGCTCGCGCAGCCAGACGCGGGCCCGCTCGCGCAGCTTGGCGTCGAGGTTGGACAGGGGCTCGTCGAGCAAGAGGAGGCGTGGCCGGTAGACCAGCGCGCGGGCCAGCGCCACGCGCTGCTGCTGGCCACCCGACAACTCGAACGGATAGCGCTCGGCATAGGGCATCATCTCGACCAGCGAGAGCGCTTCGCGGATCCGGTCGTCGCGCTCGGCGCGGCCGAGTTTGCGAAGCTTCAGCGGAAAGGCGAGGTTCTCGGCCACCGTCTTGTGCGGCCAGAGCGCATAGGACTGGAACACGAGCCCGATGTCGCGGCGCTCGGGCGCGATCGAGATACCCCGCTGGCCGTCGAACAGAACCGTGTCGCCGATCCGGATCGTGCCGGACGTCGCGTGGTTCAGCCCGGCGATCGAGAACAGCGTCGTGGACTTGCCGCAACCCGACGGGCCGAGAAAGGTCAGGAACTCGCCCTTGCCCACGGTCAGCGAGATGTCGTTGACGGCTGTGACGCCGCCATAGCGGATGGTGAGGTGATCGAGGACGAGGTCAGCCATAGATCTTTGCTCCGAAGATGCGGCGCGCGAGGATGACGAAGAGAGCCGTGATGACGACCTGGATCGTGGCCAGCGCCGCGACCGGTCCGTTGTCGCCTTGCGCGCTCAGCTGCAGCATGGTGGAGCCGATGATCTCGGACCCCGGCTGGTACAGGAACACGGCGGTCACGTATTCCTTGAAGAAGTGGATGAAGAGGAGGGCGAAGCAGGAGAAGAGCGCCGGCTTCAGGATCGGCAGGATGATCCGCGTTACCGTGGTCCACCAGTCCGCGCCCGAGATGCGAGCGCCCCGATCCAGTTCGTCGCCGATCTGCGAGAGGGCCGGCGCGATGGCGCCGAAGCCGACCGGGATGTAGCGCAGGATGAAGGCGATGATCAGAATGAAGATCGTGCCGCGGATCACGTCGAGACCCGGAATCCAGACCACGGCATAGAAGAAGCCGAGGCCCGCGATGATGCCCGGCAGCGAGCGCGGGAAGAGCGCGACATACTCCAAGGCGCGCGCGAAGCGGAACTCCGAGCGCCGGGCGACGAGCGCGATCACGGCGATGAAGAACGTGCCGATGACGCCCCCGATCAGCGCGATCAGGACCGAGTTGACGATCGAGCGGACATAGGTGTCCGAGGCGAAGACGGTCTCGTAGTTCGCCGTTGTCAGGAGCTTCCAGAACGGAATGAGCGGCGTCAGGAAGGACACGCCCGAGCGCATCACGAGCCCCGCGAAGACGGCGACGATCGTGAAGAGCACATAGGCCGCGACCAGCGCGAAGGCGATCCAGCGCCAGGGGCCGAGGTCGAGCGTCGAGGCCCGACTCGCCTTGCCGCGCACGGTGACGAAACGTCCCGACCCCTTCATCAGGAAGCCCTGCAGCCAGACGAGGCCGGCGACGACGAGGAGCAGGATCAGCGCCGCCGCGCCGACGATGCCGTAGTCCGGGCGCACCGCGGCGTTGATGCCGACATTGTAGAGGAAGGTGGTGACCGTGTTGATGCCGCTCGGCGCGCCGAACAGGAGCGGGATCGCCAGCATCTCGACCCCGATCACGAAGTTGAGGACCGCCGAATAGATCATCGCGGGCCGCATCATCGGCACGGTGACGGAGAAGAGGGCGCGGAACGGGCCGGCGCCCGCCGAGCGGGCGGCGTCCTCGAGCTGCGCGTCGGCCTTGGTCACGGCGCCCAGGCACATGAGATAGGCGAGCGGGGCCTGGCTGAGCCCGGCGACGATGCCCATGCCGGTCAGCGAGTAGAGGTTCCACGGGATGAAGCCGAACCACGAGCGCACGGCGAGCGAGATGTAGCCCGAGGGTCCGTACATCGACAGCCAGCCGAAGGCGATCACGAGGTTGGAGACGAAGAGCGGCCAGATCAGGATCTCGCCGATCCACTTGCGCGCCGGCAGGTTGGTGCGCCCGATCACCACGGCCATCACCGAGCCGAAGACCTGCGCCACCACCATGGTCAGCACCGCGAAGTAAAGCGTGTTGCCGAAGATGGTCAGGATCGCGGGATCGCCGAACAGGCGCGCGAAGTTCGTCAGCGTCCACTCGGTGTCGGGTGCGTAAAGCGGCTTGTCGAGAAAGGCCTGGGCGATGATGGGCGCGATCGGCCCGATCACCAGAAGGGTCGTCACGACGGCAACGCCCCAGAAGATCAGGCGCGAGCGGTCGATACCGGGCGTGTCGGCCCGGTCCAGCGCGGTCGTTGTCATGGCTTGGATCCGCTGATCGAGGATGTGGGGCGCGGCGTCTAGCCGCCGCGCCCGGCGGGTCGGACGGTCAGCGCCCGGCGAGCGCGGCGTTCCACTTCTCGACGAAGGCCGGCGCCTCGTCGATCAGCCCCTTGTCGAAACCGGCGACGATGAGATTGTCCTCGCCGACTTGGGCCGCGATGCCCTGGAACGTGTAGCGGACCTGCTTCTCGTCCACGTCGTCGCGGTAGGGCGTGAGGCCGCCCTTGCCGATGAGCGTCTGGCCGTCGTGGCTCAGCGCATAGTCGACGAAGAGCTTGGCCGAGTTCGGATTGGCGGCGCCCTTGGGAATGCCCATGCCGCGCAGCATCATGATCGTGCCGTCGTCGGGGAAGGCAAAGCCGAGCAGCTCGCCGCCCGGCTGCTCCAGACGCGGGAAGATGGTGATGCCCGAGACCGCGATGCCGGTGACGTATTCGCCGGTGGCGATCTTCTCGTTCATCGGGCCGCCCGACACCTCGCCCCGGATCATCGGTCCGATGGAGGCGAGCTGCTTCCAGCCGTCGTCGCCCTTGACCTTCATGTAGTTCCACCACGCCGCCAGACCGAACGAGTTGCGCGCCGCGTCATAGGTGGTGATCTTGCCGTCGAAGGCGCCCTTGTCGGCCAGCGCGTCTTCGACCAGCGAGGCGAAGCCGGTCGGGCGCTGCTCCTCGGTGAGGAGCGCGGCGTTGTAGGTGATGACCAGCGGATCGGCCGACAGGACCGTGACGCCGGGATAGGGCTTGGCGAAGTCCGGCAGCTTGGCGAGTTCGGGGCTCTCGTAGGGCATCATCTTGCCGTCGATGCCGTAGGAGGCCCAACGGTCGTTGGCACCGGAGACGAGGACGTCGGCGGTGCGCGATCCCGACCCCGCCTCGGCTTCCCAGCGCGAATGCACGGTGCCCGAGCCGAGATCCAGCGTCTCGACCTTGATCCAGGGATAGGCGGCGCGGAAGCCTTCGAGCACCGGCCCCCAATTGTTGTCCGCCATGTTGGAATAGATCACGAGGCCCTTCTCGCCGCGCGAGCCTTCGATGACGGTCTGGTAGTCGGCGGGGTAGCCTTCGGGCACCTTGGCGTCCTGCGCGCCTGCGGTGCCCGCCGAGACGATGGCGGCACCGAGCGCCCATAGGGCCATCCTGATCTTGGTCATGCGTCGTTTCCTCCCTTGGATGCTGGTTTGATCCGGCTTCGCCGCGCGAGTTCCTCCGAGACTCTTTGCGCGGTGCGGATGGTGATGTCGGTCAGTTCGGAGACGTGAGCGACGATGCGCTCGCGTGGTCCCGATATGTTGATGGCGGCGACGATGCGTCCGTCCGCGTCCCGGATCGGCGCGGCGATTCCCGCCGCTCCCTCGACCACGCCCTTGAGGTTGACGGCGCACCCGCTCTCCCGCGCCCTGGCGACGGCGGCGAGAACGTCGGAGCGCGCTTCGGGCATCGGCAGCGCGAATTCCAGATGGGCGTGGAGCGCCGCCTCGTCGAAGCCGGACAGGATCGCCAGGCCGCTCGCCACCAGATGCGCCTGGCGCAGATGCGTGATGTCGCGGTCGTAGCGGATTTCGCGGCTCGGCAGGCACTTGGTGAGATAGCGGATCTGCGCGCCTTCCAGCACCGCCACGAAGCCCGTTTCGTTCGAGGCCTCCACCGCATCGCGCAACGGGACGTCCGAGACGCGTAGCAAGGTGCCCCATGCGTCGCTGCCCCGGCGAACTTCGCCGGGAAGCCTCACGAGCGTGTACGTGCCGCCCTTCGAACGCTCGACATATCCCCGCTCCGTCAGGAGACGAAGAAGAAGAAGGCCGCTGCTTTTCGGCACGTCCAGCGCCAGCACGGTCTCGGTCAGCGACACCCCTTCCGAGCGCGCGGACAGCCATTCCAGCAAATCGAGAATCCGCTCCGCACCACGCCCGCTCAATTCGCCCTCCCAGGCTTGTTCAAAATATTGAACTCGTTTATTATGCTGAATAATGGAATTGATCAGTCAGCCTGTCAAGCTGCGCGCAGCGGATGGGTGCGTGCGATTGTCTGATTGCCTCTCGGAGTGTCCGTCCGAGGCTTCATGAATGAGGCGGCGTGGATGAGGGGTTTTCGATCCGCACGCGCAGCTCGAAGCGCCGACGGTCGTCGTCGCGATATCGAATGGAGCACGACGCAGCGCAGAATGCCGGCGGGGTCTGACCGACGGACTTCGTGTCGGGTCGGATGTTCGGCGACCCGTCGTTACGCGGGCGTGAAACCGTGATGACCCCGGAAAGATCGAAAGCTCTGGTCGGCCTAGACGAGAGCTCTATTCGAAATCGTTCAACTTCGATCCGGATTTAGATCAGCTGGGCCATCAATAGAAAATCCAGAGAGATACTCGCTAACCGGGAAGAACCTGAGAGATCGAGCGCCCCGCCGCGATCAGGGTTGGGATGAAACGATGGATGATCGTTTCCTCGTCATATCGAAACTTGGACGCTCCGAGGCTGACGGCTGCGATCGTCTGTCGATCGCTTGAGACGATGGGGCAGGCGATCGAGATGTCGCCGGAGTAAATCTGCTCCTGCACCAGCGAAAATCCGCGTTCGCGCACCAGCCGGATTTGCCGCCAGATCCCCTCGACGTCGTAGATCGTCTTCGACGTAAAGGCGCGCAGCTGCGAGCGGGCCAGAAGGTCGTTCACCTCCTCGTCCTTCAGAACGGACAGCAAGGCCAGCCCTCCCGCCGTGCAATAGGCCGGAAGGCGACTGCCGACATTGACGTCCGTGTCCAGGACGTTGGGAGAGAGGTAGCGCGAGAGATAGATAATGTCGCCCTCGTCCAGAACGGTGAGCGAGATCGTCTCCTCCGTGGTCCGGTTCAGATGCGACAGGTAGGGGTGGGTGCGCAGCACGAGGGGGCTCGAGCGCGAATATTGGTAGGCCAGGCTCAGCGCCTTCGGCGTCAGCTCGTAGGCTTTCGTGCGCTCGTCTTTTCTCAAATAGCCGAGCTGGCTGAGCGTGTGAATGAAGCGCTGGGCGGCCGAGCGGTCGAGCCCCGTTCGCCCGGCGATCTGGGTCAAGGTCTGGCGCGGGTGAGAGGCGTCGAATGTTCCAAGGACGCGGAACGCCTTTTCCACCGCGCGCACCATCAGCGGATCGCCGCGCTCTTCGGATATCGACTCTTTCATTGCGATCATCCCTATGGCTTATCGCTTATAAATAGCATAAAAATGGGCTTCAAGAAATAACAATTATTGCAATACGATAAAACAGGTGGTCGGATGGATTGGCAAGGGCAAGGCTTTTTGCATCAACTCGCCGAACTGGCGCGGCGGGAGCCCGACCGAATCTACGCAACCGAGTTTCGCTCCGGCGAACTCGTTGCGCACCGGATGGCCGAGATCGCCGAGCGCTCGGCCCTCTTCGCCCGAGGTCTGGCGGAGCGGGGTGTCGGGCAGGGCGATCGCGTCGCCTGCCTGCTCGACACGCATAGCGACCACCTTTGTCTGATCCTGGCCATTGCCCGGCTGGGCGCCATCTGGGTGCCCGTCGGAACCCGCCTCCTGCCGGCGCAGCTCGACTATATGTTTGGTGAGAGCGACGTCGGCCTCGTCGTGGCGGAGGCGAGGCTCACTGATACGGTTCGCGCGGCCCGCCCCGACATGCCGCTGGTTCTGCGCGAGGAGGAAAAGGGCCTCGCCGCCGCGCTCGCCTCGACGGCGGACCTGCCCCAGCCGGAGGTGCAGCCTTCCGACATCCTGATGATCAGCTTCACGTCGGGAACGACGGGGAGGCCCAAGTCCGTGCCGGTCACCCACGCCATGATGCGCTTTGCCGCCGAGGCTGCCGCGCGCGCGGCCAGGGCGGACCCTGGCGAGGTGCTCTATGTCTGGGAGCCGTTCCACCATATCGGCGGCGCGCAACTCATCATCCTGCCGCTGATCCGGGACGTGACGCTGGCGTTGACCTCGCGGTTTTCCGCGTCCCGCTTCTGGGACGAGGTTCGTGCTTGCGGCGCCACGCGCATCCATCATCTCGGCGGGATTCTCCAGATGCTTCTCAAGCAGCCCCCCAGCCCGCGTGATCGCGACCACCGCGTGGCCGTCGCCTGGGGCGGGGGATGCACGCCGCATGTCTGGGAAGCGTTCTCGGACCGCTTCGGCACGCGCATGGTGGAGTGCTACGGCATGACCGAAGCGTCCAGCCTGACGACGATCAACGACGAGAACCGCCCCGGCTTTGTCGGCCGGGCTCTGCCCTGGTTTGACGTCGCCATTCTGGCGCCCGATGGGACGCCCTGCGCGCCGGGCGTGCGGGGGGAAATCGTGGTGACGCCGGTGGGCAAGGGCGCGGCCGCGCTGTTTACCGGCTATCTCAACTCGGAGGAGGCGACGCGCGACGCGCTGCGCGGCGGCCGTCTCCATACCGGCGACCTCGGCGAGATGGACGAGGCGGGGTGGCTGAAATTCCACGGTCGCCTGAAGGAGACGATCCGCGTGCGGGGCGAGAACGTGTCGGCCTGGGAGGTCGAGCATGTCGTCGCCCAGCACGAAGCGGTCGCGGCCTGCGCGGTCATCCCGGTCGAGGCCGAGATCGGGGAAGCGGACATCAAGCTCTTCGTCGAACTCGCGCCCGGCCTGCCGCTCACGCCGCCCGAACTCTTCGAGTGGGTTCGCGGCCGCCTGGCGCCCCATCAGCTTCCCCGACACATCGCCTTCGTCTCCGCCTTCGAGCGCACGCCCAGCCAGCGGATCATGAAGCATCGGCTCGATGCGACCCCTGCGGGTGACTGGACCCGCTCCTGAGGCTGTTTGGAAACTCGGCGGCGGAGGGCCGGCGAGGGATTTTTTGGCGTCGCGAGGCGCCAAACGCAGTCGATGCGAGGGCGCATCGGCGAGGATTGGCAACGAAGCGATGGCGGAAAAGCACCGACGGACCGACCCGCCCGAGCTTCCAAACAGGCTCTAAGAAGGATAGCCCCATGAGCGAACAGACCAATGCGATCCTGGAGCGGATGGACGAAACCGTCCGCGTGATCACTCTCAACAAGCCGTCGCGGCTGAATGCCTGGGACAAGCCGATGCGCGACGATCTCGTGACGGCGATCCTCAAGGCGTCCAAGGCGCCGGAGGTCGAAGCCATCGTGTTGACGGGCGCCGGAGACAGAGCCTTCTGCGCGGGACAGGACCTCAACGAGGGCAAGAGCTTCGACGCCGACCGCGCCGAACTCTGGATCGAGGAGTGGAGAACGCTCTACAACTCGATCCGCCGCTGCGAGAAACCGTTCGTGGTCGCGTTGAACGGTATTGCGGCGGGCTCGGCCTTCCAGGTCGCGCTTCTCGCCGACTTCCGGATCGGGCACGCGCGCTCGCGCATGGGCCAGCCCGAGATCAACAGTGGAATCGCCAGCGCGACCGGCTTCTGGATTCTGCGCGAGATGCTGGGTCTGGCTCGGGCGATCGATCTGGTGCAGACCGGGCGGATCCTCGAAGCGGAGGAGTGCCATCGTCTGGGCCTGATCAACGAGATCGTGGAGCCCGACGCGGTGATGGCGCGCGCCCTCGAACTGGCGCGGTTCCTGGCGGCCAAGCCCAAGCGCGCCTACGCCTTCAACAAGCAGCGCATCGCAGCGGCGACGCAGGCGAGCTTCGACGAGACCTTCGAGCTGGCCCGGCAGATTCATCGCCGCGCCTTCGAAGCGGGCGAGACGCAGGCCGAAATGGCGAAGTTCTTCGATCGCAAGAACTGAGCGCCCACAAGAACCGAGGGCTCAACAGCAAAAAGGCGCCGGGGAGACCCGGCGCCTTTCGATCAGGCTCTCAATCAGAACTCGATGCCTTTCGGAATCGAATCCGTGTCCATCCCGGCGGCCTTGAAACCGTCGATCAGGAGCGGCGCGATGGACTGGTCGGCGCGCTTGCGCTCTCCCCAGGCCTGGAGGAAATCGCGCAGCCGCCCGTCACCGTCCTTGCGAAGGCCGGCAGCGGCGGGGATGCCGCGCTCGGGCGTCGGCACCGTGTAGCCGGAAAACACCTGCGGCGTGGTCGAGAAGGTCTGGAGGCAGATCGGGAGTTCCTGCACGACATAGTCCGCCCGGCCGGACTGGATCGCCATGATCGCCTCGTTCATCTCCTTGAGCGTCATGACCTTGGCGTTCGGCATCTCGTCCTTGATGAACTGGGTCTGCGCGGTGCCGGTGACCATGGCGAAGGTGGCGTCCGGCTTGTTGTAATCCTGCCAGGTCGCGCGCGTTTCGGCCTTCTTGCCGGCGATCACGCAGTCGGTCATGCGGTAGAGCGGTCCGGCCATGTCGAGCGCTTTCTTGCGCTCTTCCGTCGCCGTCATGCCGGGGAAGATGTCGATGCGCCCTGCCTGAAGGTCGAGGACCACGGTCTGCCAGGTCGTCTCGTGCCATTTGACCGTCAGAGGCTTGCCCATCTTTTCCGACAGATCCTTGACCATCTGGCGGCAGACATTGGGTCCGTAACCCTCATAGACCAGATCGCTGCCGGTGTAGAAGGAGGTGGGCTTGTAGGCGTGGACTCCGCCGCAGACGACCTCGCCGGTGCGCTCGATCTTGTCCCAGAGCGCTTCGGCCGACGCGGGCGTGGCCGCGAGGATGCCCAGGGCGGCGAGCCCGATTCCCCAGTGAATGGTCATGCTCATTCTCCCGTATCTGATGTGCGATTGTGCAGGTGCGAAGGGCGCTGCAATCGCAGGCATGGTCTCACACCCAGGATCGTCCAACAATTGAAAATCGCAAAGACGGGTACGAGATTTGTGGCTTCAAGATGAAAAGTTATCGTATAGAAATAAGATTGACGGTTTAGAATGGTTTTTTGCATATTCGCGATCGGACGGGTAGATTTCCCGCAACGTCTCCGCCTAAGCTTGGCTTATCAAAACTCTCTCGCCAGCGGGTCGGATCGACGAAAGCCGGCTGTTGCGCAACGGAGGCTTCATGTACGAGTTCGACTGGTCGGTGGTCTTCGACCCGCAGCTCTGGCTGCAAGCCATGTTCGTCACGACGGCCTATGCCGTGGTGACGACGCTGGTGGGGCTTGCGCTGGGCGTCGTGCTGGGTCTCGTCCTGGTCTCGAGGATACCCGTCCTGGGCCTGATCGTGCGGCTCTATATCCACGTCTTCCGCTGCACGCCGCTCCTCGTGCAGATCGTGTGGTTCTTCTACGCGCTTCCGATGATGACCGGCTTCACCATGCCGGACTGGTTCGCCGCCGGGCTCGGCCTCACGCTCTACATGGCCGCCTTCGCGGCGGAGATCTTCCGGGGCGGCGTGATCTCCATCGAGAAGGGCCAGTGGGAAGCCTCCACCGTTCTGGGCTTCTCCTACGCTACAAAGATGCGGCACATCATCCTGCCGCAGGCGACGCGCCGGATGATCCCGCCGATCGTGAATCAGGCGATCCTGCAGCTTAAGAACACCTCGCTGCTTTCGGTCGTGGCCATGCCCGACATCATGTACGCGGCGGGTGCGCTGACGATGTCGACGTTCCGACCGCTGGAGGTCTACACGTTCGCGGCGCTTCTCTACCTCGTAATTCTGACGCCGGTGACGCTCCTGGCGAACCGTTTCGAACTCAAGCACTGAGGCGAGCGTGATCTCCACCCATCAGCTCCGAAAGTCCTTTGGCGAGCGCGAGGTTCTCAAGGGCATCGACATCGACGTGCAGCAGGGGCAGGTCGCCGTTCTGATTGGCCCTTCGGGCTGCGGAAAGTCGACCCTCCTGCGTTGCCTGAACCTTCTGGAACGGCCGACGGCGGGCGAGATCGAGGTGGCGGGCAACCGCCTGTCCTTCACGCCCGCGACGCGCATTCCCGAGCGCCGCCAAGCCGAGTTTCGCGCCAAGACCGGCATGGTCTTCCAAAGCTTCAACCTCTTCCCGCACATGACCGTGCTGCAGAACGTCGCCTCCGGCCCCTATCTCAACGGGTTGAAGTCGAAAGCCGAGGCGCATGAGCTCGCGACCCGGCTTCTCGTCCGCGTCGGGCTCGCCGATAAGGCGGATCTCTATCCCGCCCAGATCTCCGGCGGTCAGGCGCAGCGGGTGGCGATCGCGCGCGCGCTCGCCCTCGATCCCCAGGTGATGCTGTTCGACGAGCCGACCTCCGCGCTCGACCCCGAACTCGTCGGCGAGGTTCTGGAGGTGATGCAGGGTCTCGCCCAGGACGGCACCACGATGATCGTGGTGACGCACGAGATGGGCTTTGCCCGCAACGTCGCCTCGAAGGTGATCTTCATGGAGGCGGGCATCGTTGTCGAAACGGGGGCGCCGAACGAGGTCCTGCGCGAGCCACGGACCGAGCGGCTTCGCAGCTTCCTGTCGCGGGTCGAGCACTGATGCGACGTTCCGTCGGCGGCTTCCAGGATGGGCTCTCTCCTTCGGAGGCTGGGGTCTGACCCATGCCGTCCCCTCCGACGTTCCGCGATTTCGACGAGGCGCGCAGGGCGGCACGCGCCTTTCTGCCGCGCGCGCTCTTCGATTACATCGACCGGGGCACCGAGGGCGAACGGGCGTTGGCCGCCCTGCGCGAGGGGTTCGATGCAAGGCGCGTCGTGCCGCGAATTCTGCGCCCGGTGTCCGCGCCGGACCTTTCCACCCGCTCCTTTCAGGCTGCAAGACCTTCGCCCTTCGTGATCGCGCCGACGGCTCTGGCCGGGCTGGTGCGGTTCGACGGGGAGGTGCTGGCGGCGCGCGCCGCCTGCGCCGCGCGCGTGCCCATCACCATCTCGACGCAGTCCTCCACGGCGATCGAGGCCATCGCTGAGGGCGCGCCAGGGGCCGAGCTCTGGTTCCAGCTCTATGTCTGGCGGGATCGAGCGGAGACTTGGAGCCTGTTGGAGCGCGTCGCGCGCTGCGGCGTGGACACGCTGCTTCTGACGGTGGACACCCCGGCCTCGCCCAAGAAGGTCCACAACTCGCGCAACGGGTTCGGCATTCCGCTGAAACCCTCCCTTCGGCTGGGCGCCGACCTTGCCCGCCACCCCCGCTGGACGGCGGGTGTGATGGGCCGCTATCTCTTACGTCGCGGCGGGCTGCCCACCTACGCGCATTACCCGCCTGGGGCCGCGCGGTCCGTCGCGTCGGCGATCGGCGACGGGCGCTTCGCCCTGGACATGGTGCTCGACGAACCCTTCGTGCGCGAGCTGCGGCGGCGCTGGAAGGGGCGTCTGATCCTGAAGGGCGTTCTCGCCGCGTCGGACGCGGCGCAGGCTTTCGCGCTCGGTTGCGACGGCGTGGTGGTCTCGTCTCATGGGGGGCGCAATCATGACAGTGCCGTGCGCCCGCTGGAGATGTTGCCCCGCATCCGCGAAGCCGTCGGGCCGTCCGTGACCCTGCTTGCCGACAGCGGCGTGCGGCGCGGGTCCGACGCGGCCAAGCTCTTGGCGGCGGGGGCCGATCTCGTCCTGCTCGGCCGGGCACCGCTCTATGGGCTGGCAGCCGGTGGGCAGGCGGGCGTTGCCGCGATGCTGAACCAGTTGACCGAGGAGCTGCGCGGTTTCCTTGCGTTCAGCGGGGCGCCGAACCTTGCAGAACTTCGATCCTGCGAATGGATCGGCTGAGGCGGCCGTCGCAGCGCCGCCGGCCCTCAGCGCGCCGGCGAGCCCCCAGATGGCAAGTCCGATAGATCAAGAAGAACAGGATGGTCGCATGACAACTCCCATCGCAGCCGAGGATGTCCTGGCGGGGCTCCGCCAGATCGTCGGAGCCCGCAATGTGTTGACGGACCCGTCCGACATGGCGCCATATCTCGAGGATTGGCGCGGCTACAGCAAGGGCACCGCGCTTGCCGTGGTGCTTCCGGGCAGCACGGGGGAGGTGGCTTCCCTTGCCCGGCTCGCCGCCGAGCATGGCCGGTCCCTGGTTCCGCAGGGTGGCAACACCAGCCTTTGCCAGGGTTCGGTGCCGCCAGAGGGCGGAGACGGTATCGTCGTCGCGCTGCGGCGCATGGCCTCCATCCGCGAGATCGACAAGCCGTCCGGCGTCATGCTGGTGGATGCGGGCGCGACCTTGTCGAGCGTTCATGCGGCGGCGGCGGATGTCGAGCGGCGGGTGCCGATCAATCTGGGCAGCGAAGGCACCGCGCAGATCGGCGGTCTCCTGTCCACCAATGCAGGCGGGACCAGCGCCCTTCGCTTCGGTCCGATGCGCGAGCTCGTCTGCGGCATCGAGGTCGTGCTGCCGGACGGCCGGGTGTTCAGCGATCTGCGCGCTCTGCGCAAGGACAACACCGGCTACGACCTGCGCAATCTCTTCGTCGGGGCCGAAGGCACGCTCGGCATCGTCACCGCCGCCGCGCTGCGCATGCATCCCATGCTGCGCGCGTCGGGCCATGCCTGGATCGGCCTGGCCGATTTGGAGGCCGCCGTCACGGTTCTGACCGGGCTGCAGGACCGGTTCGACACCGCCGTCCAGGCCGCCGAACTTCTGTCCGCCAGCCAGGTCGACCTCGTTCTCAACCACATTCCCCGCACCCGGCACCCGCTGGAAACGCGTACCGAATGGTCCTTGCTGGTGGAGCTCGGCAGTTCCGACGCGGGCGCCGATCTGCAAGGGCCGCTGGAGGAATGGCTGGCCGAGCGCTTCGAGGACGGCACCGTGACGGACGCCTTCGTGGCGCAGAGCGAGGCGCAGGGCGGCGACATCTGGCATGTCAGGCATTCCGTTTCGGAGGCCAACAAGATCCACGGCCATTCGCTTTCGCACGATGTCGCCGTGCGCCCCTCGCTCGTGCCGCGCATGATCGAGGCTTGCCGCGAGGGCGTCCAGGCCGTCTATCCCGGCGCCAATATCCTCATCGTCTCGCATATCGGCGACGGCAACGTGCATTTCATCGTCCACTTCACCCATGCGGAATGGGGAGCATTCGACGATCCGAAGGCCGTGACGGACGAGGTGATGCGGATCGTCCATGACCAAGTGGAGGCCTTAGGCGGCACGTTCTCGGCCGAGCACGGGATCGGGCGCAAGCTGAAGGACGAGCTGGCGCGGCGCGCCGATCCGGTTCGCCTGGAATTGATGCGCGCGATACGAGGCGTCATCGATCCCAATCGGCGCATGAACCCCGGCACGATCCTCTGACGACGAGATCTCCGACCACGAAAGCAAAAGGCCCGGATCGCTCCGGGCCTTTTTTCGTTGGAGAACTGGCTGTCTCAGCCGGCGAGCTGGGCCAAGACCGTGCCGTTGTCGCGAACCTCGATGTCCCATCCGGGCAGGATCCAGGTCGTGGTGTCCTCCTGTTCGAGGACGATCGGGCCGGACACTTTCTGCCCGCGTGCCAGTTTGCGCCGATCGTAGACGGCGGCGGCGACGTAGCTTCCCTCGTGCCAGATCTGCCGGTGTTCGCTCGCCTCGGCCTCGATGGCGCCGACCTTCGTCCCGGTCGGAACGCGCGGCAGGTTTGCCATGACGCGCAGGCGCAGCGTGACGACCTCAATCGGGCTGTCCATGTCGCGGAAGCCGTATTGCCGCTCGTGCTGGCGATGGAAGGCCTCGCAAAGCGCGGCGACGTCGATCGCTCCGTTCCTCGTCGGCGCCTCGACATTGATGTCGAAGGCCTCGCCTTCGTAGTGCAGGTCGGCGGTCACGGCGAAGACCGGCTCGCCGAGATTCTGACCCTCGCCCGCGATCCAGGCGCTGCCAGTCTGCATGAGATCGGCCAGCGTGCGGTTCAGGAGGTCGGCCGTGGCGGCGGGGTCTAGGATGCGATGGCGGAGCGAGCGGAGATAGTCGCGCTTGATGTCGGCCAGCGTCGCGCCCATCGCGCAGAACGTGCCCGGGGCGCCCGGCACGATCATGGAGCTCAAGCCGACCTCCGCGGCCAGCATGTTGGCATGGGTCGGCCCCGCGCCGCCGAAGGGCATGAGCGCGAAGGTGCGCGGGTCCTCGCCGCGCTGAGCCAGCGACTTGCGAAGCTCGGTTCCCATCACGGCGGTCGCCACGCGCAGAGCCGCTTCCGCCGTGCGCACGCCCGCGTTCTCGCCCGTGATGCCGACCTTTGCTCCCACACCCGCCAGCGCGTCCAGCGCGGCCTGCCGGTCGAGCTTCATGCGCCCTTCCAGAAAGCGGTCTGGGTCGATCAGGCCGATGGCGACATAGCAGTCGGTCACGCAAGGGGAGGCGCCGCCCCGCCCGTAGCAGACCGGCCCCGGATCGGCGCCAGCGCTGCCGGGACCGACCTTCAGGACGCCGTGTTCGTCCACCCAGATGATCGAGCCGCCGCCCGCGCCGATGGCCGACACGTTGACCACCGGCAGAACCAGCGGAAAGTCGCCGACATGGGTGCGCGTCGTGTATTCCGGGTCGCCGTTGCGCGTCACGGCGATGTCGCTCGACGTTCCCCCCATGTCGAAGGTGATGATGCGATCGACGCCGGCCTGGGAGGCGATGACCTGCGCGGCGACGACGCCGGAGGCCGGGCCGGACAGAACCGTGTCGATCGGTCGATCACGCGCCGTGTCGATCGACAGCGTGCCGCCGTTGGACGAGGTGATGTAGACCGGCATGGTCAGGCCGAGACGGGCCAGCCGCTGCTGCAGCAACGTGAAGTAGCTGGTCATGAGCGGATGAACGTAGGAGTTCAGGAGCGCGACAAGCGTGCGCTCGTATTCGCGCGTTTCCGGCCAGATCCCGGCCGAGGCGGTGACGAGAACCTCCGGCACGCGCGCCGAAAGCCCGTCGACGATGTCCTGTTCGAGCTCGGGGTAGAGATAGGCATGAAGCAGCGTGACGGCGGCGGCCGCCACGCCGCTCGCGCGCAGCCGCTCGGCCAGCGCGTCGAGTTCGGCAGCATCGGGGCGCGAGAGGATCTCGCCCGTCGCCGCGACGCAGGCCCCGACCTCGAACACGAGATCGCGCGGAACGAGAACCTCCTCCTTCTCGGCGTTCATGTCGTAGGAATTGGGCATGCGCGAGCGCGCGATTTCCAGGATGTCGCGAAAGCCCCTGGGCACCACGAGCGCGACGCGCGCGCCCCGGCGCTGGATGATCGCGTTCAGCCCGATCGTCGTGCCGTGGATCACAAGCTCCACGTCGTCGCGCGAAACGCCCGCCTTCTCGATCACCTTGACGATGCCCCGCTCGACGGAGGCGGACGGGTCCGAGGGAACGCTCGGCTCCTTGAAGAAGGTGGTCTCGCCCGTTGCGGAATTGACGAGCACGAAGTCCGTGAACGTGCCGCCGACATCGATGCCGATGCGACATTGGGGTTTCAGCATGGGTGTTCCTGCGTCTGTTCGAAGGTTCGGGCGGGCGCTCTGGTTCGCTGGGCTCGCCGAGTTTACTGGCCGATCTCGCGGTTCCAGCGGTCGATCCATTGCGGCATGCGCTCGGCGACGCCGGCGAAATCCGGCCAGCGGATGGCGTCGATGTCGGGAACGCGCTCCTTCAGCTTGCCGTCGTAGGTGACGTCCTGATTGACGACGGCGTAGCCGATGGCCTGCGCGAAGCAGCTCTGGTTTTCGGCCGCCAGGAGCGTGTCGATGAAGGCCCAGCCGTTTTCCGAACCGTTCTTCACCTTCTGAATCACGGAGGGACTGATGACGCCGCCCTCTTGCGGATAGGCGAACTGGAGGTCGGGGATCGTGCCGTCATGGGCGAGCCAGGCGCGCCCGTCCCAATAGGGGCCGATGTCGGCTTCGCCGGACTGGATCAGCGTCAGGAACTGGTTGATGTCGTTGTAGAAGACGACATTGCCGCTGTCCTTCAGCTTTTTCAGCTCGGCAAACAGCGCGTCGGCATCGTCGATATTGGCGCCATAGAGATTGACGATGTTCCACAGGAGCGCCGTCGGCGTCGTGCTCGACAGGTTGATGCCGGGAAGGGCGGCCACATAGTCCCCATCGATGGCGCCCTGGAAGAAGTCCTTCCAGCTCTTGGGCGGCTCGCTCACGGTCTTGGAATTGTAGGCGAGACCCGCCGCTCCATAGTTGATGACCGTGCCGAAGCCCTTCAGCGGCTCCTTGAAGCGATCGGGCACCTTGACGAGGTTGGGGATCTTGGCGGGATCGAGCGGCTCGACGAGACCGTCGCGGATCGCTGTGTTGGCCGTGTCCATGAGGTTGACGAGGACGTCGATCGGGGGCTTGGCCGGATTGGCCGCGATCTGGCTGATCCATTGCGGCGGGCCGCCGATGATGACCTCGACGCTCTGGCCCGTGCGGGCCGTGTGCGGCTCGGCGTAGCAGCGACGAAAGGCCTGCTCCCAGCTTCCGCCGAAGGCGGTCACCGTGACGTCGGCCGCGAGCGCGGCACCCGAGCCGAGCCAGAGGGCGAAACCGGCGCCGAGAAGGCGCAGGGAAGAGGTCGAGATTCCCATGCAATGGTCTCCGTCTTGGGTTTGTTAGCGGACGTTCTGGTTCACCAGGTGCTTCAGCCCGGTGACGCGCTGGATCAGCAGGAGGGCGAGGATCGCCACGGCGAGCTGAACGGTGCTGATGGCCCCGATGGCGGGGTCGAACTGGTTCTGCTGGTAGGCGAGCATCACCACCGGCAGCGTGTTGGTGGAGGAGCCCGCGAAGAAGAGCGAGATCGGCAGGTTGTCGAGCGACACGAGCATGGAGAACAGGAGCCCGCTGATGATGCCGGGGCGTACCAGCGGCAGCGTCACATGGCGGAACACCTGCCAGCGGGAGGCTCCGAGGATAAAGGCGCTTTCCTCGAAACTTGGGCTCGTGCCCTGGTAGACGGCGATGATCGTGCGGGTGACGTAGGGCACGGAGACGACGACATGCCCGATCAAGAGCGAGGGAACCGAAACGCCGAGCCCCATCCACGAGAGATAGTAGAGAAGGGCCACGCCGAGCAGGATCATCGGCATTGACAGGGGCGCCAGAAGCAGCGTGACGATGGCTTCGGCGAAGGGCGATTTGGATCGCGCCAGGATCAGCGCGGCCGGGAGCGAGATCGCAAGGGCCAGAAGACCCGAGGCGACCGCCACGAACAGGCTGAAGCCGAGCGATGTCAGGAACGGCCGGTACTCGATCATGCGCGCGTACCAGCGCAGCGAAAAGCTCTCGATCGGCAGCTGCACGAAGGCCGCGTCGACGAACGAGAACAGCACCACCACCACGATTGGCGCGAGCAGGAAAACGAAGAAGGCGATGACGAAGGCCGTCAGCAGGGCTCCGGCGAGCCGCGCGCCAGGGGTGTTCGAGGCGGGGCCGCTCATGCGCGCCCCCGCTTGGGGCGCACGAGCCGAAGCTGCAGATAAAGGCAGGTCAGCGCCAGAACGAGGAGGATGTTTCCCATCGCGGCGGAAAGCTTGGCGTTCCCGACGAGCGTGAACTGCTGGTAGATCAGCACCGGAAGGGTCACGACGCTGTTGTTGCCGAGCAGCAGCATGGTCAGGAAGCTGCCGTTGGCCATCATGAAGACGATGATGGAGCCCGTGACGATGCCCGGCAGGCTGAGCGGCAGGGTGATGTTCAGGAACACCCGATGCGGGCCCGCGCCCAGTATCCCGGCCGCCTCCTCAAGCCGCCGATCGACCCCCTGAAGCACGGCGGCGATGGAGATGACCATGTAGGGCACGAGGATATGGACGATGCCGATCATCACCGAGACCGGGCTGTTGATGATGCGCAGCGGCTTGTCGAGAAGGCCCGCGCCCATCAGGACGGTGTTGACCATGCCGCCGCGCGCCAGCAGAACCTGCCATCCGTAGGTGCGCATGATGATCGAGGTCATCAGAGGCGCCACCAGCAGGAAGATCAGAAACGTCGACAAACGGCCCGAGTGCCGCACGAGATGGTAGGCGACGGGATAGCCGATCACGACGCAGATCAGCGTGGCGAGAAGGCTGACCCAGAGGGTGCGGCCGATCACCGAGAGATAATAGCCGTCGGTCAGAAGACGCGCATAGTTGCCGACCGACCAGCCCGCGTCGGTCTGCAGGCTGTTGAGCGTGTTGTCGACGAGCGGCGCGATGAAGAAGAGCATGAGGAACAGCACCGCCGGCGCGATCCCCCACACCTGCGGGGGGATCGACAGGCCGCGACGCCGCTGGATGCTGATCGTCTCGGCCAGGACGCTCATGCGGCGGCGTCCAGGCTGGCGGGAGCGCCGTCGAGTTCGGTGCGAAGCGACGCCAGTTCCCGTTTCATGCGCTCGGCGCAGTCGCCCGTCTCAGCGATCCGCTCGGCGATCGGCGTGGTTCCGGTGCGCGGCACCCCGCCCAGAACCCGGTCGAAGATCGCCGCGCGACGCTTCTGCCGAACGCTGGTGGGAAGCCGGCCGAGAAGCGCGTTCAACACATCCATGATCCCGTCGCCGAACACCGTCTCCCAGGCGTCCCGCTCGGCGCCGAAGGCAAAGCCCCCGCTCTCCGGCGCGGCGCCGGCGCGCCGAGCCTTCGTCGCCTCCTCGTTCACGGCGTCGCCATCGAGGACGACGCCGTAAAGGGCGAGAGCGTCCGCCGCGCCGAGGAAGCCCCGGCGGACATCCTCGCAGACGGCGCGCGCCTCGCGCAGGAACGGGTGGCCGTATCCGCCGCCGCCGGGGGTGCGGATGGTCACGACATCGCCCTTGTCGACGCCGAGCACGTCGAGCTTGCCGACGTCGATCCGCGTTCCGTCCGCGCGGGTCACAAGAACCTGGAACAGGGCGCCCTCGCGTCCGCCTTCCATGCCCCAGGGGGCGAAGCGGAAGCGTTCGGTGCCGCGTCCCAGAACCTGACAATCATCCGCCAGGACCTCGAACTCGAGCGACAGGCCGAGGCCGCCCCGCCATTGCCCCGCGCCGCCCGATCCGGCCCGCAGCGCGAAGGAGCGCACGCGCACACTCGCGCTGCTTTCCACGGTTTCGATCGGATTGTTGGCGAGGTTGGCGATGCCGCTGTCCCGTCCGTCCACGCCGTCCGCCCCCATGCGTGCGCCCGAACCGCCCACGAGCGGTTCCAGAACCAGCACCTTGCGCCCGCCCGTCTCGCGATTGGGCTCGGTAAAGACGACCGGCACGGTCACGCCGCCGCTCGGCGCCTTCATCAGGTGCGGCGCCGCCTTGGCCAGAACGCCGTTCAGAACATCGTTGACGCGCGTCGCCGTCGCATGGCGCGCCCCGACCGCCGCCGGGTAGACCGGATTGACCACGGTTCCGGCCTCGGCCGCGACGGTGAAGTTGCGGTAGAGACCGGCATTGATCGCGACGGTCTTGTCATAGGTCAGGATGAAGGCGATGAGGCGCAGAGTCAGCCAGGGATGGCGCTTGCCGCCCGTCGGGATGTTGTAGGCGGAGGCGACCTGTCCGTCCGTGCCGGCATAGTCGAGATGCACGAGTCCGTCCGAAACGGTCATGCGAACCTTCAGGCGGATCGGCACAGGCGAGGTGAAGTCGTCGTCGAGATAGTCGGAGAATTCGTAAGTGCCGTCGGGGATGCGGCGCAGCACGGCGCGCGCCTTGGCGCCGGCATAGGCCTGCAAGGCCTCTTGGCTTTCCACGAAGGCCTCGACGCCGTGCTGGGCGATGAGGTCGGCGACGCGCGCCTCGCCGGTGGCGAGCGAGGCGATCATGGCCTTGATGTCGCCGGCATTGTCGCCCGGCGTTCTGGAATTGGCGCGGAAGATGCGCAGGAAGTCGCGGTTCTCGCGGCCGCCCACCATCACCTTGACCGGCGGAATCAGAAGACCTTCCTGATGGATCTCGGTGTTGGACGGCGAGATGGAGGAGGGCACGCGCCCGCCCACGTCCGAGCAGTGGATGAAGCACCAGCCATAGGCGACGATCCGCCCCTCGTGGAAATAGGGCTGGATCATGTGGAGGTCGGGCAGGTGGGTGGCGAGCCCTTCCGTCTCGAACGGATGGTTGGTCATGATGACGTCGCCGGGCGCCAGATCGTCGAAGGCGGCGATGGCTGGCATGCAGTCGAGGTCCATGTAGTTGGACACGCCGATCGCGCGCGGATAGCCGAAGAACTTGCCCGTCAGGTCGGCCAGGGCCGTCGCGAAGTCGGCGGTTTCCTTGACGAAGAGCGTGCGGCCCGTGCGCTGGAGCGTGTGGCTCATCTCCTCGGCCGCCGCGCCGACCTTGTTGCTGAGGATCTCGAGAGTGATGGGATCGATGCTCATGGAGGGCCCTTTCCGTCTCAGGAATTGCGCGTGTCAGGAATTGCGTGCGAAGAGGTTTTGCGCGCCGACCGGCCATTCGACCCAGACCGGCGTGCCGGGCGCCCAGCGCGCGCCCAGATCCCCGTCCCGCCCGTGCTCGAAGACGTTGAGCGGGGGCGCCTCGGGGCCGAGCGACACGGTGTAGTCGTGGCATGCGCCCCGGAACACATGGCCGCTGATCGTGCCGGGCAGGACGATCATGCCATCGGACGATGCGGGCGGTCCGTCCGACAGGCGGATGCGCTCGGGCCGGATGCCGAGCGTGACGGGACCCGACAGCGCGCGGCCGTCGGACGCGACGGGAACCGGCTCGAGGCCGGGAAGGCAGAGCTCGACCCGCCCGTCCTGCCTCGCCATGGCGGGCAGATTGTTGGATGCGCCGAGAAAGTTGGCGACGAAGCCGCTTGTAGGCCGCTCGTAGATTTCCTCGGGGGTGCCGACCTGCCGGATATGCCCGCCTTCCATGACGACGACCTTGTCGCTCATGGTCAGCGCCTCGTCCTGGTCGTGCGTGACGAGAACGGCCGTGATCTGAAAGTCCTGCTGGATCTGCCGCAGCTCGGCCTGCATGCTCTGGCGCAGGTTCTTGTCGAGCGCGCCCATGGGCTCGTCGAGGAGAAGCACCGCCGGCTCAGTGACCAGCGACCGCGCGATGGCCACGCGCTGCTGCTGGCCGCCCGACAGTTGCGAGGGCATGCGCTCGGCATGTTGCGACAGGTGAATGAGGTCCAGCATGCGCCGGACCTTCTCAGCGATCCGCCCCTTGTCCATCCCCGCCATTCTGAGGCCGAAACCGATATTCTCGGCGACCGTCATGTGCGGGAACAGCGCGTAGTTCTGGAACACCATGCCGAGTTTGCGCCGGTTGGGCGGCAGCCGGGTGACGTCCCGGCCCCCGAGCAGGATGCGCCCGCGCGTCGGACTGTCGAACCCCGCGACGAGGCGCAATGTCGTCGTCTTGCCGCAGCCGGAGGGGCCGAGCAGCGAGACGAATTTTCCAGGCTCGATCTGGAGGTCGATGTCATAGAGGGCGGTGATGGGCCCGAAGTCGCGGCCAACGCCCTCCAATTGCACCGAAACCGGCGATGTCGACATTCTGTCCTCCTGCGGTCTCGTTGGATGGGCGGTGCCGACTGCGCGTCTCTCAGGCGGGAACGGCGTTTGCGCCAAGCCGGGCGCCCTGGCGCTGAGGTCCTGCCATCGCCTCCGCGCGGATCACACTGAGGGCGTGGTCCATCAGCGCTTTGGTGCGCTCGCCAGGCGCCAGCAGCGGCAGCGCCACGCCGCCCATTGGCGAGCCGAGCGCCCCCAGCATGGCCTTCAAAGGCCCCGGATTGGTTTCGTTGAAGAGGGCTTCGAAAATGGGAAGCAGCTTGCGATGCAGCGCGATGCCTTCGGCGAACGCGCCTTTGGCGAGCGTGTCGTGAATGCGGATCCAGTATTCGGGCAGAAGGGGCGCGCTCGCCAGGACGCCGCCGCGCGCGCCATGCATCACATGGATCGCGTAGAGCATGTCGTCTCCCGACAGAAGCGAGATCCGATCTTCCACGGCGTCGGCCAGACAGTTGAAGTAATGCGCGTCCGTGTTGCAGACCTTGGCGCCGATCACGACGCCCTCCCGGGCGAGCGTGGAAAGCGTGCTGGTCGCGGTCTTGAAACCCGTCCGGGCGGGGATGTCGTAATAGATCAGGGGCAGGTCGACGCGCGAGCGATAGGCTCGCATATATTGCAGAACGCCTTCCTGCGTGGGGATCACGTAGAACGGCGTCACCAGCATGAGCCCCGCCGCGCCGACGGCGCGAAACGCTTCGCCGATGCCGACCGCCTCGGCGAAGCCGGTGGACAGGACGCCCGGCAGCACGGGAACCGCGCCCTTGGCGGCCTCGACGGTGCGCCGGACCACGGCGACGCGATCCTCGGGGGCAAGCGCGGTGTATTCGCCCGTTCCCCCCATCGGCACGAGGCCCGTCACGCCGGCGGCGAGATTGCGCTCGATCAGATCCGTCAGAGCTTCGAGATCCGGCCGCCCATCCGCTTGGAGAGGTGTGGGAAGAGCCGGGAGAATTCCCCGAAGATCGTCAGCATGCATGGCCTGCGTCCCGTTTTATCGATGTTGTCGCAGAGACTACAAATTGTCCTATACGAAAATCAATAGTATTATTGTGCTGCATTGCACCTTTGACGAAATTCGCCTAATGGATGTGCATTCCGATGCTCTCAACGGCGGCTTCCATGGATTTCGACATAACCGCGTCGCGTTCTCCGCAACCGGCCTGGTCGGCGCCGCAGGAGCCGATCGACGTCGGGGGCCGCATCGCGCAGCTTCGGGCCGATCATGGATGGACGCTGCAGCAGGCGGCCCGCCAGACCGGCGTCGCCTTTTCGACCCTGTCCAAGATCGAGCGCCACGAGCTTTCGCCCACCGTGACGACGCTGACGAAAATCGCGCATGGAATGGGCCTGACGCTGAGCCAGCTTCTGGAGTCGCCGCGTCCGCCCATGGGAATGGCCCGGCGCAGTCTCTCGCGGGCGAGCGAGACCAAGAGCACGGCGACGGGCGCCTGCGACAATGCCGTGCTCTGCAGCGATCTCAAGAACCGGCGCATGACGCCGATCCGCACGCGGGTCCGCGCGCGGGACCTGTCGGCCTACGAGGAATGGGCGCGCTACGACGCCGAGATTTTCCTGACCGTCCTCAAGGGGACGCTCATCCTCCACAGCCAGAATTACGAGCCGACAAGACTGGAGACGGGCGACTCCATCTATTACGAAGCCTCGACCGGCCATCTCTGGACATCGGAAGGCGACGAAGACGCCATCGTCCTCTGGGTCTATGCGGAATAGGATCGGCGAGCAGCGACGCTCCGGCCGTGCGCTAAGAAGCTCCCCGACCAGCCAACCCTACGGGATCTTGTCAGGTGCTCTCAGAGCTTGGACGTAAGTTCGGGCACAAGCGTGAAGATATCGCCGACGAGGCCATAGTCGGCGACTTGGAAGATCGGCGCGTCCTCGTCCTTGTTGATGGCGACGATGACCTTCGAGTCCTTCATGCCCGCCAGATGCTGGATGGCGCCCGAGATGCCCGCCGCGACATACAGATCCGGCGCCACGACCTTGCCGGTCTGCCCCACCTGCCAGTCGTTCGGCGCGTAGCCCGCGTCCACCGCCGCCCGGCTGGCGCCCACCGCCGCGCCCAGCTTGTCGGCCAAAGGCAGCATCACCTCCTCGAACTTCTCTCGGCTCCCCAGCGCCCGCCCGCCCGACACCACGATCTTGGCGCCCGACAGCTCCGGCCGCTCGGAATGGGCGACCTCCTGTCCGACAAAGCGCGACACGGCCGGGTCGGCGGCGGCCGACACGCTCTCCACCGGCGCGGACCCGCCCTCGCCGGCGGCCGCGAAGGCGCTGGTGCGAACGGTCAGGAGCTTGATCGCGTCCCGCGAGCGCACGGTCTCGATCGCGTTGCCGGCATAGATCGGGCGCTCGAACGTGTCCGCGCCGTGCACGGCGATGACGTCCGACACCTGCATGACGTCGAGAAGCGCGGCCGCGCGCGGCAGGACGTTCTTGCCCGACGCCGTGGCGGGGGCGACGATCGCGCCATAGCCGGGGGCGAGCGCAACCAGCAGCGCGGCCAGCGGCTCGGCCAGGGCATGGCCATAGAGTGGGGCGTCGGCGAGCAGCACCTTGGCGACGCCTGAGAGCTGGGCGGCGGCGTCCGCCACCGGCGCGCAACCCTCGCCGGCGACGAGAAGATGCACCTCGCCGCCCAGCTGCAGCGCGGCGGTCAGCGCCTTGGCGGTTTCGCCGGACAGATGCGCGTTGTCGTGTTCGGCGATCAAAAGCGTGGTCATGGAAGGAACCTCGAAAACAGATGGAAGCAGGATCGGGCGGCCCGGCTCAGACGAGACTCGTCAAACCAGCCCGGCGCCCTTCAGCGCCGAGACCAGCTCGTCCACCGAGCCGAGCTTGACGCCGGCCTGCCGGCCCTTGGGCTCGGCCGTCTTCAAGACCTCCAATCGGGGGCTGGTGTCGACGCCGTAATCGGCGGCGGTCTTCTCCTCCAGCGGCTTCTTCTTGGCCTTCATGATGTTGGGCAGCGAGGCATAGCGCGGCTCGTTGAGGCGCAGATCCGTGGTGACGATCGCCGGCAGCTGGAGGCCCACCGTCTGCAGGCCGCCATCCACCTCGCGCGTGACGCTGGCCGCGCCGGCCTCGATCTCGAGCCTGGAGGCGAAGGTGCCCTGGCTCCAACCGAGAAGGCCCGCCAGCATCTGGCCGGTCTGGTTGCAGTCGTCGTCGATCGCCTGCTTGCCGAGGATCACCAGATCGGGCGCTTCCGCCGCCACCACGCCCTTCAGGATCTTGGCCACGGCCAAGGGCTCGACGGGCCCTTCGGCCTTCACCAAGATGCCGCGATCGGCGCCCATGGCGAGCGCGGTGCGGATCGTGTCCGCCGCCTGCGCCGAGCCGACCGAGACCGCCACGATCTCGGCCGCGCCGCCCTTTTCCTTCAGCCGAACCGCCTCTTCCACCGCGATCTCGTCGAACGGGTTCATCGACATCTTCACATTGGCCAGCTCGACACCCGAACCGTCCGACTTCACCCGGATCTTCACGTTGTAGTCGACCACACGCTTCACGCAGACCAGAATCTTCATGCGGTGTGTCCTTCCGTCAGCAGCGAACAGGCTTGAGCGATGCGATCGAGGGCTTGGCGCAACTCCTCGTGCGACGTCGCATAGGAAATGCGGAAGTAGCCGGACAGGCCGAAAGCCGCGCCCGGCACGACCGCGGCATCGACCGCGTCGAGCAGATAGGCGCAGAATTCGCGGTCCGTGCGCAGCGTGCGTCCGTCCGGCGCGCGGCGTCCGAGCAGGCCCTCGCAACTGGCGAACGTGTAGAACGCGCCTTCGGGCTTCCGGCAGGACAGGCCCGGAATGGCGTTCAGCGCATCGACCACGAGGTTGCGGCGGGCAGCGAAACTCTCGCGGCGCGCGGCGAGAAAGTCCTGCGGCCCGTCCAGCGCCGCGATGGAGGCGGCCTGCGTCACGGAGGAGGGGCAGGAGGTCGACTGGCTCTGAACCACGGCCATGCCGGCGATCAGCTCGGCCGGGCCGCCGGCATAGCCGAGGCGCCAGCCCGTCATCGCATAGGCCTTGGACACGCCGTTGACGGTCAGGCTGCGGGTCTTCAGCGAGGGATCGAGAGCCACGGGCGTCACGAAGCGAAAGCCGTCGTAGACGATGTGCTCGTACATGTCGTCCACCATCAGCCAGACATGCGGATGGCGGTGCAGCACCTCGATCAGCGGACGATAGTGCTCCTCGCCATAGGCGCTTCCGGTCGGGTTCGACGGCGAGTTGACGAGGAGCCAGCGCGTCTTGGGCGTGATCGCGGCCTCCAACGCCTCGGGCGTCAGGCGAAAGCCCGTTTCGGCACCGCAGGGAACGGCGACGGGCACGCCGCCGGCGATCCGCACGATGTCGAAATAGCTGGTCCAGCAGGGCGTCGGGATGACGACCTCGTCGCCCTCGTTGAGGCTCGCCATCATGGCGTTGTAGAGGATCTGCTTGGCGCCGGCCGCCGCCGTCACCTCGTTCTGGGCGAAGTCCAGTTCGTTCTCGCGGCGGAACTTGTCGCGGATGGCCCGCTTCATTTCGGGCGATCCGTCGAGCGCGGTGTATTTGGTCTCGCCGCGCCGGATGGCGGCGATCGCCGCCTCCTTGATGTGATCGGGCGTGTCGAAATCGGGCTCGCCCGCGCCCAGAATGACGACCGGACGCCCCTCGCGCTTGCGGGCCGCCGCATGGGCGGTGATCTGAAGGATTTCCGAAACGCCGAGTTCCTCGATCCGCCGCGCCGGGCGGAAGCTTGGCCCTGTCCCGTTCATGACGCGCCTCAGATCTCGAACACCACGCCCTGCGCCAGCGGCAGCGCGCGGGAGTAGTTGATCGTGTTCGTGGCGCGGCGCATATAGGCCCTCCAGGCGTCGGAGCCGCTTTCGCGCCCGCCCCCGGTTTCCTTTTCGCCGCCGAAGGCTCCGCCGATCTCGGCGCCCGAGGTGCCGATATTGACGTTCGAGATGCCGCAGTCCGACCCCGAGGCGGACAGGAACATCTCCGCCTCGCGAAGGTCCAGCGTGAAGATCGAGGAGGACAGGCCCGCGCCGACCGCGTTGTGCTTCTCGATCATGTCGGCGAAGTCGCCGTAGCGCATGACGTAGAGGATCGGGGCGAAGGTCTCTTCCAAGACGGGGCCGGTCTGATCGAGCATCTCGACCAGCGCGGGCCTGACATAGAACGCACTGTCCGGCCCGGCCTCCGCCACCCGTTCGCCGCCATGGACGACGCCGCCCGCCGCGCGCGCCGCTGTCAGAGCCCCGTTCATGGCCTCGAAGGCCGCCCGATCCACCAGCGGGCCGACCAGGGCCTGGGTGGTCAGAGGGTTGCCGATGGAAACGGACCCGTAGACCTTTCGAAGGCGAGGCACGAACGCGTCGTAGACGCTCTCATGCACGAAGAGCCGGCGCATCGTGGTGCAGCGCTGGCCCGCCGTGCCCATGGCACCGAAGGCGATGGCCCGCAGCGCCATGTCGAGATCGGCGGACGGGCAGACGACGCCCGCATTGTTGCCGCCGAGCTCCAGGATGGAGCGGCCGAAACGGGCCGAGACCTTCGGGCCGACCTGCCGCCCCATGCGGGTCGAGCCGGTCGCGGAAACCAGGGCAACGCGGTGGTCCTCCACCAGCGCCTCGCCGAGATCGCGGCCGCCGATCAGCACCTGCGACAGGCCGTCGGGTGCATCGCCGAAGCGGGCGAGGGCGCGATCGAGGATCGCCTGCGAGGCCAGCGCCGTCAGCGGCGTCTTCTCGGACGGTTTCCAGAGCACCGGATTGCCGCAGACAAGCGCGAGCGCGGCGTTCCAGGCCCAAACGGCCACGGGAAAGTTGAAGGCTGAGATGACGAGAACGGGCCCCAGCGGATGCCAGGTCTCCATCATGCGATGGCCGGGCCGCTCGGTCGCGATGGTCAGACCGTAGAGCTGGCGCGACAGGCCGACCGCGAAGTCGCAGATGTCGATCATCTCCTGCACTTCGCCAAGACCCTCGGAGGGGCTCTTGCCGGCTTCGATCGATACGAGGCGCCCGAGGTCCGCCTTCGCGGCGCGAAGCTCCTCGCCCAGAAGCCGCACCAGCTCGCCGCGACGCGGGGCGGGAACGTCGCGCCAAAGCCGGAAAGCGCGAACCGCGCGGCCGACGGCCTCCCCGGCCGCCGCCGCATTCTGCTCCGGCAGCGCGGCGATGGCCTCGCCCGTCACCGGCGAGAAGCTCGTCAGCGTTCCGCCCGTGTACAAGCTGGAGGAAACGCTCATGCGGCCCAGCAGGTCGGCCGTGTCCTTGGCGATGGTGTCGGTCAATCTCGTGTCCTCGTCAGTCGAAGCGGGCGGCGCCGATGCGCGTGTCGCCCGAAGTTTGCAGGATCGCCGCCGACCACGCCTTCAGCCGTGGGTCGGAATAGGCATCGAAATAGGCTTGGTTGCGCCGTCCAATGGCGTGTTCGGCGCTGAAGCTTCCACCGAACTCCTCGACCGCCACGGCGATGACGCGGTCGCGCAGCGCCTTCTCGGCCGCCTCGTCGCTCGCCCAGCGACTGCCGAAGGGAACGACGAGATTGAAATGCAGGCCGCCGTCTCCGAAATGCCCGAAATCGCAGACGCGGATCTCGGGATGCAACCGCGCCAGCTCGCGCTGCATGTGAAGGCGAAAGGGCATGGTCTGCCCCCGCCGGAAGCCGAGGTCGAAGGCGATCAGCTTTCCGGCGGCTTTCACCCCTTCGGACAGGGCATGACGCAGCGCCCAACCGCGCTCGGGCGGCCCGAAGCGGGCGTCGAGGAGCAGATCGGGCTCTTCCTCCATCAAGGCGGCAAGGCCGGACTGGAGCAGGTCTTCGAGCGGAACCTCCCCCTCCAGCGCGGGCATGGTCCGGGCGATCTCGACGAGCATGGCGTAGTCGGGGATCGGATCGGGAGAGAAGGGATTGCGCAGGGCCGGGACATGGGCGAGAGCGGCTTCCACCGCGCCCGACGACATGCCCTCGAACGCGCTCAGCATGGGACCGAAGCGGCGCTCCATCGCGCGCAGCACGGGCAGCACGGCCTCCGGAGCGGCGGGAACCAGAAGCGCCACGGCGGTCTCGCGCGGCAGGGCCGAAACGCGAAGCTCGGCTTCCGTCACGACGCCGAACGCGCCGCTTGTGCCGATCAGAAGATGTTTCCAGTCCGGCCCGGTGTTGTTCTTGCGCACGCCCCCGCCCAGACGAACCACGCGCCCGTCCGGCAGGACGGCCGTCAGACCCAGAACATTGGCCCGCACGTCGCCATGGCGCAGGAAGCGCGCGCCGCCGGTGTTGGTGGCGATCATGCCGCCGATCGACGGGTCGGCTGAGAGATCGATGGGAAAGACCATGCCTTCGGGTTCGAGCCGGGCGTTGAGGTCGGACAGAAGCAGGCCCGCGCCGACGCGCACCGCTCCATTGTCGATATCGAAGGCGAAACTCTTCAGCCGCTCCAGGCTGAGCACGAGATCCTGGCCCGCGCCATCCGGCGTCGATCCGCCCACGAGCCCGGTATTGGCGCCCTGGGGAATGATCCGAACGCCGCTTTCGGCGGCAAGCCGCAGGCACGCGGCGACTTCCGCCGTATCGGCGGGACGAAGCACCGCCAGGCATTGCCCCTTGTCGTAGCGCGCGCCGTGTTCGTACCGCTCGCGATCCGCCGGGTTCTCGATCACGAATTCGGCGCCCAGCGCGCCTCGCAGCGCGTCGAGAAGGGCCGTCATGCGAGGGACGAGCCGCCGGCGAGGCAGGCGTCGAGGGATGCCTGTTCGATGGCGGCGTAATGGGCGAACTCGTCCAGAACCGGCGCGCCGAGATCGGCTTCGAAGCGCCGCTGGTTCGGGCTGGCCACGAAGCTCTGCACGCTTTCATCGCCGAGATTCGACTGGAAGATGCCGGCTGCCGAAACGGGAAGGAAATCCTCGTAGACGATGGGCGAGCAGCGCAGCACGCCCTGGTCCAAAAGGGCTTCGAGATCGGGCGAGGGGATGCCGGCCGCGCTTCCCCGCCATTCGAAATAGCCGAGCCCCTGCCGGCGGATCTCGCGCCAGTCGTCCGGGAAGGCCTCGAAGACCTCCGCCAACACGCGCTCGTACTCCGCCGCGTTGGAGCCGTCCGCCGCCGGGGTGATCCGCGAGCGGACCTTCGTCAAAAGGCTGTCGTAGAGGGCGCGCCCCTTCGGGGTGAGGGCGATGCCCCGCGCCTCGATCTCGCCGAAGCGCGCCGTGTGCGAGCCTCTGGCCGCCTCGGCACCCGGGAAGGTCACGGCCTCCTCCAACGCCTTGAACGAGGTCTGGCGCAGGAGGATCGGGCACCGGCGCGTCGGCGGGCCTTCGATCACGGCCTTGGGCTGAATGCCCTTTTTCGGCATGTCGGCTTGCACCGCGTCGATATCCAGCGTGCGCGGCGTCAGATGGTTGATATGCGGGCCCTTGAAGGACACGACGTCGGCGACCAGACGGTGGGCGTCGTGCAGCCGCCCGTAAAGATCGGCGCTGACCAGAGCCTCGGGATGCCAGCGGAAGGTTTCGAGCGCTTCCGCCACGAACCGGTCCGCATCCTCGTCCGACAGGCCGCCCTCGATCTCGGCCTTCTCGATCAGCGCGAGGCAGCCGGGCGTGAAGATATCGCGCGTTGCGAGAACCGCTTCCGCTTCGGCTCGCAACGCCTCGTCGTCGATGAGTTCCAGGCGCAGGAGGGAGGTGAAGACGCGGAACGGATTGATGCGCAGCGCAGCTTCGCCCACGGGGCGGAACGCGGTGGAATGAACGGGCACGCCGGCCTCGGACAGATCGTAATAGCCGACGGGCACCATGCCCATCACCGCGAACAGTCGGCGGATCGTGGCCAGTTCGCGCGCCGTTCCCAAGCGGATGGCGCCGTGACGCTCGTCGCCGATGCGGCCGAGCTGTTCGGTTTCCGCCAAATCCTGCGCCAAGCGCGTGTCTCGTTTCAGGACATCGCCGTTCACCTCGCCGACGAGTTCCATGAGCGAGCCGTAGGCCGGAACCTCCCGGCGATACATGGCCGACATGGCGTTGGAAAATCGAGCGCGAATGGCGTCGGGGGAGGCGAGGCGGCTTTCGGTCATGGCGTCGTCCGCAGAGCTTTACGTTGAGATGATCCTCATACAGCATAAGGCAGTGCGGCGATCCCGCTTTTTTGGACTGACTTGATGCGAGGCGGGAATGAAGTTGAGCCGTAGCCTGATGCCTGAACTCTCGGCGCTGCAGGTGTTCGACGCCGCCGCGCGGCATGGAAATTTCACCCGGGCGGCCGTCGAGCTCAATCTCACTCAGAGCGCCGTCAGCCGACAGATCCGCGACCTCGAAGCGCAGCTGGGCATCGTTCTGTTCGAACGCGTGCGCCAGCGCGTGGTTCTGTCGGGCGCGGGGCAGCGGCTGCGGGGGGAGGTCGCCGCCATCTTGCGCGGCGTGGAAGATCTGACGCTTCGCGCCGCCAGTTCGCGCGACGTGACGGGTCATCTGACCATCGCGACGCTGCCGACCTTCGGCAGCCGCTGGCTGACGCCCCGCCTGCCTCGCTTTCTGGAACTCCATCCCGGGCTTCAAGCCACGATCCTGTCCCGCTCGGACTGCTTCGATCTGGTCGAGGCCGGCGCGGATCTGGCCATCCATTATGGAAAACCGACCTGGCCCGGTGCGACCTGCTCCTATCTCTGCGCCGAAACAGTGGTGTCCGTCGCCGCTCCGTTCTGTCTGACGGAGGGTCCTTCGCTCCGGGACGACATCCCGCTGCTGCACCTGACATCGCGCCCCGCGCTCTGGTCGCAATGGCTTTCGCTCAACGGCGGGGACGTGACGCGCGGATTTCGCGGGCATCGGTTCGACCAGTTTTCATTCCTGATCGAAGCCGCCTTGGCGGGAATGGGCGCGGCGCTTCTGCCGACCTATCTGATCGAGCGTGAGATGCAGGTCGGGCAACTCGTCGCGATCGAAGGCAAGCCGCTCGCCACCGAGATGGCCTACTACATCGCCATACCCGACGGCCAGATTTCCGCTCCCATAGCGCAATCCTTCGCGAGTTGGATCGCCACGCAGATCGGAGGGTCCGGCTCGGATCGGCTCCCTGAAAAGGACGGTCCGCTGCTTGGATAAGTGCCTTCGCCCGAAGCGGCGAGGGATGGCGATCGGGATTTTCGGCCCGCCGGCGTCTTCGCGTGGTCGCTCTGGCGAGGAGCCCATCGAGCCGACGCTCGACAGGCCCATCTCTCGTCCAAAACGCAACTGGAGCGCTAAAGACGCCTGCCGGTCGCCTTGTCGAAGAAGTGCGTGTTGGCCGACGCCAGCGACAGCATCACGCGGTTGCCGGGTTGGAAATCGACGCGTTGGCGAAGGACCCAGGTCATCGGCGTGCCGGCGACGTCCAGTTCGACATGGGTCTCCGATCCCGTCGGTTCCACCACCGTGACCGACGCCGGCACGCCATCCCCTTCGGTACCGAACGCGATATCCTCGGGACGGATACCGACGACGATGTCGCGATCCGCCGCCTGCGCCGGAGCGGACAGAAGGGGGACCACGGTTCCCGCCTTGGTTTCCAGCACCGGCGCCTCGCCCGCCCGCAGGCGCCCCTCCAGAAAGTTCATCGCGGGCGAGCCGAGAAAGCCGGCGACGAAGATGTTGTCGGGTCGGTCGTAGAGTTCCAGGGGCGTTCCCATCTGCTCGATCCGGCCGCCCTGCAGCACGACGATCTTGTCGGCCATGGTCATCGCCTCGATCTGGTCGTGCGTGACATAGACGATCGTGGTCTTCAGCCGCTGGTGGAGCGCCTTGATCTCGGCGCGCATCTTCACGCGCAGCTTGGCGTCGAGATTGGAGAGGGGTTCGTCGAACAGGAAGACCTTGGGATCGCGCACGATGGCGCGGCCCATGGCGACGCGCTGGCGCTGGCCGCCGGACAGTTGCGAGGGGCGGCGGTCCAGAAGCGGCGTCAGGCCGAGAATGTCGGCCGCCCGGCCGACCTTCTGCGTGATCTCGGCCCGCTTCGCGCCCGCCATCTCCAGGGCGAACCCCATGTTCTGCGCGACTGTCATCTGCGGGTAGAGTGCATAGTTCTGGAACACCATGGCGATGTTGCGATCCTTCGGCTGCAGGCCGTTGACCACGCCGCCGTCGATTAGGATCTCGCCGCCCGAAATGTCCTCCAGACCGGCGATCATGCGCAGAAGGGTCGATTTCCCGCAGCCCGACGGGCCGACGAGGATGACGAACTCGCCATCCTTGATGTCGATGTCGACGCCGTGGATGATGTCGACGCTGCCGTAGGATTTTTTGAGGTTGCGCACATTCAGGGTGGCCATGAGTTGATCCTTCGCCCGGCGTCGGTCAGCGGCTACGGCGCACGCGCAGCGCAAGATAGGGCTGGCCTGGAAGTTCCACGCCGAAGGCCGCGTCCGCCTTGCCGCCCCGCACGATCGAGCCATGCCGTGTGGGGTGAGGGATGGGCGCCTCGACCTTGCGCGCGGGCGTCACGGTCATGTTCCAGGTGTCGATGATGTCGACCTCGTAGTCGTCGCCTTCCGTGGGCAAGCCCGTCGACCAGACGATGGGCTGATGCTCGCCGAGATAGATGTAGCGCGTCCGCCCGTCGCTGGCCCCCGACACGCGCGTCCATGGAAACGACCCGAACTTGCCCAGAGGGTCGAGGCCGGTGACGTCGTCCTTTTCCAGAAGGTCGCGCAGGAAGCCGATGCGCTTCCAGGCCTCGCCGCGCAGCTCCCCGCCCTTGGCCCACCAGATCAGGTCGTCAGGATGGGAATAGGTCTCGCCGTGTCCGGCGTAGCCGCCTCGCGTCACCGTGAGCCAGAAGCGATGGACCAACTCCTGAGCGCTCAGATTGCCCCAGCTCTGAACGATGTCGCCCTCGTATTCCGGCTCGTCGTTGACCACCGGCTTTCCATAGGCGTCACGCCATTCCTGCGTTCGTTTGACGTCGGGATTCTGGATGCAGACATGGGTGACCCACGGCTTGCGATGATTGAAGTTCATCGTCGCTTCGCCGTTATGGATGGACCGCAGATGTTGGTAGGGATCGTTCTCTTCCAGAATATGGAAGTAGCGGTCCCACTGTTCCATCGGCTTGGTGTCCAGCAGGAAGTCGTATTCGTTGGCCAGCGCCCACCAGACGTTGCGATAGGCCGAGAGACGCGCGGCGAGATAGGCGACGTAGCGATAGTCCTGCTCGGCGCTCATGTCGCTATATCCCCAGCGGTCGTAGGGATGGAACAGGATGATGTCGGCCTCGATGCCGAGATCGCACAAAGCGGCGACCTGGCGCTCGAAATGGCGGAAATGCGCGGGGTTGAAGCGGTCGAAATCTTGGCTGCCATCGGCGCCGGTCTCGAAGCAGCGATGCAAAGGTTCGTTGGTGTTGTAGGGATAGTCCTTCGGGAAAACGCCCATGCGGATCTTGTTGAATCGCGCCTGCTTCAGGGTTTCCAGCGTCTGCGCCTGCATCTCGAGCGGCTGGTGCGTCCACGCATAGCAGGTGGTTCCGAACGACAGGAACGGCGTTCCGTCGGCATGGGCGAAGTGGAACTTGTCGCGCACGCGAACCGGGCCGTGGTTGGCCGCCCCGGCGGGGCCGACCTGAAAGGCGCCTGACTGGCCGTCGAGCTCCGCGCAGTTCGACCGGGTCCGGTAGGTCCACTCGCCCTCGGTGTCGGGCATGAACCGGATGCGATAGACGCCGTCCCCGTCGTAGAAACCGGGAACGCGGATTTCCCGGCTCTTCTGGATGAAGAGCGCGTCCAGCTCGACGTCGCGATAGGGATTGCCGCTGGAAGGTCCTTCGAGCGAGGTTTCGAACACGCCCCATTTTTCGACGGATGCACTGATCATGGAATTCCCTTGCATGAAAGGCGATGGAGGTTCGGTCAGCCCTTGACCGCGCCGGAGGTGAGGCCGGACACGAAGTACCTTTGGAAGATGAGGTAGACGAGCGTCGCGGGCAGCACGGTCATCACGATGGCCGCGTTCAACTGGCCGTAATTGCTGGAGAACTGGCCCTGGAAGGACATGAGCCCCAATGGCAGCGTCCACATTCCCTGATCCTGCAGCAGCACCAGAGCCATCGCGAACTCGTTCCAGGTCGAGACGAAGTCGAGAATGAGAAGAGCGGCCAGAACGGGAAGGCAGACCGGCAGGAAGATGCGCCGGAAGATCGTGAAATGCCCCGCGCCGTCGATCAGCGCCGCTTCCGAGAGTTCCTTGGGAATGCCCCGGAAGAAGCTGTGCAGGATGAAGACCTGATAGGGAACGCCGAAGGCGATATAGGGGAGGATCACGCCGGCATAGGTGTCGATGAGGCCGAGCGAGTTCACGAGCGTGAAGAGCGGAGCCAGCATGACCTGGAACGGGATCATGGTTCCGAACACGATGAGCAGCAGGAGCAGCTTGCCCCAGCGCATCTGGATCTTGGCCAGCGCATAGGCGGCCATGGCGGAGAGCATCAGGCCGATCGGCACCTTCACGAGGGTGATGATGACGCTGTTGAAGAAGGAGCTTGCGAAGTTCCCCCGGCTCCAGGCGTCGGAATAGTTCTCGAAGGCGAGTTCGCTGGGCGGCACGAAGGCGCCCGTCGCCGTGACGGCGGCCTGCGTCTTCAGCGACGTGAAGACGATGAACACGAAGGGCGCGATCCAGATCACGGCGACCAGCAGGAGCGCGACGAACAATCCGAGAAGGACGGGGTCCCTCAGCGCGCTGGGCCGGGCGATGACGTCCACACTTTTCGAGGTCAGCGAAGGAGGGGCCAAGCTCATTGGTCGCGCTCCTCGTGCTTCTGCGTCCAGCGCAGATAGGGAACGACGATAGCCAAGGTGATGAGAAGAAGAACCACTGAGATCGCGGCGCCCCTGCCGAAATCGAAGATCTGCATGGCCTGCGTGAAGGCCCAGAGCGCGAGCATCTGCGTCGATTGGGCCGGACCTCCTCCGGTGAGACCGTAGACGATGTCGAAGGCCTTGAGGGACGAGATCGTGGACAGGACCAGCACGATGGTGATCGTGGGGCGCAGGGCCGGCAGCGTAACGTGCCGGAAGATCGACCAGCGCCCGGCGCCGTCGATGCGCGCCGCCTCGATGAGCGTGCCCGAGACACCCTGGAGCCCGGCCAGGAACAGGACCATCGAGAAGCCGACCGACTGCCAGAAATAGGCGACGAAGATCGAGTAGAGCGCGATGTCGCGATCGCCCAGCCAATCCATGATCCAAGCCTGGAGGCCCAGCGAGGTTAGGAGGCCATTGAACAGGCCGTAGAACGGGTCGTACATCCACTTCCACATCGTCGCGACGGCGATCGGCGCGATGATCACGGGAAGATAAAAGATCGCCCGGAAGGAGTTGCGGCCGAAAATCTTCCGGTTCAACCCGAGGGCCAGAAGAAGGCCCGTCATCGGCGGGAAGACGATCGACAGGACGGTCCACAGGACCGTGTTGTGGAAGGCTCTCCAGAAAACGGGATCGCGGGTGAAGATCGCCCGGTAGTTGGCAAGCCCGACGAAGCGACGTTCGGGGTCCAGCCCGTTCCAACGGTGGAAGCTCAGCCCGATCACGTCGATCATCGGGTAGAGCGCGAAGGTGGCATAGATCAGGAAAGCCGGCGCCAGCAGCACGAAGGCCTGCACGCGCGGATCGCTCAATCGGGATCGCAGGGTCATCACGGGTTCTCTTGGGCCGAGCGTCGCCGTTCCGGCGGCCTTGTCCGGTTGGGCTCGAGCGTCCGCCTGTGCGGACGCTCGGATCGAGGAAAGCGGGCGCCTAGCTCAGCCGCGACTCTCGATGAAGTCCTGAAGATCGGCCGCGGCCTGCGCCGGCTCCATGTTGCCACCGGCAACCTCGTTGATGAGACGGAAATACTCCGTCGTCACGTCGAGCGGGAACGCCTGATCGCCGTTCATGTAGATCTTGTCGTACTGCTTGAAGAAGCCGAGCCACTCGGCCTCCATGGGCCGCTGGTCGTCATAGCGCACGTTCTTGTTCACCGAGATGGCGCTGATCTGGCCCCGATGCTTCTGCTGCGTGTCCGTGGAGATGAAGTAGTCGAGGAACTTGGCGGCAAGGTCGGGATTGGCGCTCTTGCTGCTGACGTAATTGTATTCGGCGAAGCCGTAAAGGCGGTTGGTGTCCGTCGGGAACGGGAAGACGCCGTAGTCGTCCAGATTGGCCGTGCCGGCGAGCTGCGCCACGAGCCAGTCGCCTTCCAGCATCATGGCCGCGCGACCGGCGACGAACAGACTGAACGACTGCTTGTTGTCGATGCCCATGAAGGGCTGCAACGTGTAGTCCTTCGTCCATTTGGCGAACTCCGTAAACGCCTGCGTGGCGCAGGGTTCCGTCGTCCAACTGGTTTTCATCGCCTTGAGGGCGTCGTGCTTGTCCGCCCCGCATTTCGTTTCCAGAATAACGTCCAGCAGGCGCATGACATGCCAGTTGACCGAACCGCCGAAGGTGAAGGCCGGGGTTCCCGCAGCCTTCAGTTTTTCCGCCGCGGCCAGAAGTTCGTCATAGGTCTTGGGCTCGGCCGTGATGCCGGCATCTTGGAAAAGCTTCTTGTTGTAGTAGACCGCCTCGCCCTTGAAGGTGAACGGCACGCCGTGCTTGCCGCCGGGATAGAGGTCGGCGAACGCCGCCGCCGAGGGCAGAAGCTCGTCGTTCCACTTGTACTGGGTGTAATAGGCGTCGAGCGGGCGCGACAGGCCGGCCTTCACATACTCGCCGCCGAGCCCCAGACCCGCCCAGCTGAAGAAGATGTCGGGGCCGCGATTCGAGCCGGCTGCGACGCGCAGAGCCGTCTTGTGCTCGTCGACCGCGCGTTGAACGATCTCGATCTTGGTGCCCGGGTTCTTGGCTTCGAACTCCGTCGCGATGTCGCGCAGAGCCTGATTTGCCGACGCCGCGTCGTAATTCAGCGTCCAGAACGTCAAGGTCTGTGCCTGCGCGCTGGCCCAACCGGTGCTGCCCAGAAGAGTGGCTGCGCAGAGTCCGACGGCGCCGATCGCATCCCGATATGTTCGCATGATCACCCTCCCAGGCTATATGTCGAGGGAAGGAAATCGTGCGGAGCCAAGCCTGTCAACTGGTATAATGAGATACCCGGCCAAAGGCTGGTGATCGCGTTTCCCGTGCATGCACGTCGGTTCGACTTGTCGTCAGGGTTTACGACACGATCCTCTACCGCCAGAGCCACAAGGTCGAAAACCTGTTCCCCAAGCTCAAGGACGTCAGGCGCATCGCAACTCGCTACGACCGATGCGCGTACACTTTCTCTTCAACCAACTGGACCGCCGCTATCATCATCGTTTGGCTCTGATCGATGATTCCTGGGTCTAGCCCACGCTAGGCAAGCGCCTCACGCCCGTTCCAGCGCGATGGCGATGCCTTGGCCGACGCCAATGCACATTGTCGCGAGCGCGTGGCGCTTGCCCGTCAGCGCAAGTTCCAGCGCCGCCGTGCCGGCGATGCGGGCGCCCGACATGCCGAGCGGATGGCCGAGCGCGATGGCGCCGCCGTTCGGGTTCACGCGCGCGTCGTCGTCCGCGATGCCGAGGTCGCGCAGCGTCGCGAGGCCCTGGCTCGCGAAGGCCTCGTTCAGCTCGATCACGTCGAAGTCGGTCTGGGAGAGCCCCAGGCGGGCCATCAACTTCTTCGAGGCCGGCGCCGGCCCGAAGCCCATGATGCGCGGGGCGACGCCCGCCGTAGCGCCGCCGAGAATGCGCGCGATCGGCGTTAGGCCGTGGCGACGCGCAGCATCCTCGTTCGCCACGATCAGCGCCGCCGCGCCGTCGTTGACGCCTGAGGCGTTGCCCGCCGTCACCGTGCCGCCCTTGCGAAAGGGTGTCGGCAGCTTGGCCAGGGTCTCGATCGTCGTCGCGCGCGGATGCTCGTCCGCATCCACGATCTTCGGATCACCCTTGCGCTGCGGGATCGTCACCGGAACGATCTCCTTCGCCAGCCGCCCGTTGCCCTGCGCCGCCGCGGCCTTGTTCTGCGAGCGCAGGGCGAAGGCGTCCTGGTCCTCGCGCGAGATGCCAAAATCCTCGGCGACGTTCTCGCCCGTCTCGGGCATGGAATCGACGCCGTACTGCGCCTGCATCAACGGGTTGACGAAGCGCCAGCCGATCGTCGTGTCGTGGATTTCGGCGTGACGCGAGAAGGCTGTTTCGGCCTTCGGCATGACGAAGGGCGCGCGCGACATCGACTCGACGCCGCCCGCGATGATCAGCTCGGCCTCGCCCGACTTGATCGCCCGCGCTGCCGTGATGACGGCATCCATGCCGGACCCGCAAAGGCGGTTCATCGTCGTTCCCGGCACGGTCTCGGGCAGGCCCGCCAGCAGGAGGGACATGCGCGCGACGTTGCGGTTGTCCTCGCCCGCCTGATTGGCGCAGCCGAAGATCACCTCGTCCACCGCGCCGAAGTCGACTGACGGATGACGCTCCATCAGCGCCTTCAGGGGCACGGCCCCGAGGTCGTCGGCCCGGACGGAGGACAGCGCGCCGCCGAAGCGGCCGATGGGCGTGCGCAGGTAGGCACAGATGAAGGCTTCGCTCATTTCAAAGCTCCGGTACGACAAGGTCGGCGACGGGGCCGGGGACGACAAGTTCGGCGCCCGTCTGGGCTTGCAGGTCCTCGACTGACAGGGACGGCAGCTTCTCGCGCAGCACAAAGCGCCCGTTCTCGATGTCGATGACCGCGAGGCTCGTGTAGACGCGGGTGACGCAACCGACGCCCGTCAGCGGCAGCGAGCAGCGCTTCACGAGTTTGGGCTTGCCGTCCTTCGTCACGTGGTCGGTGATGACGGCGACGCGCTTGGCGCCGTGGACAAGGTCCATCGCCCCACCGACAGCGGGCACGCCCCGCGGCCCCGTGGACCAGTTGGCGAGATCCCCCTTCTCGGCCACCTCGTAGGCGCCGAGGATCGCCACGTCGAGATGCCCGCCACGCACCATGGCGAAACTGTCGGCATGGTGGAAGAAGGCCGTGCCGGGCTTCAGGGTCACGGCTTTCTTTCCGGCATTGATGAGGTCCCAGTCCTCCTCGCCCACCTTGGGCGCCTCGCCGAAGCCGAGAATGCCGTTCTCCGTATGGAAGATCGCCTCGCGCCCCGGGGGCTGGAACTTCGCCACCATCTCGGGGAAGCCGATGCCAAGGTTCACGTAGGCGCCATCAGTGATGTCCTGGGCGGCCCGCCAGGCGATCTGGGTGGAGGAGAGTTTCGAACTCATGCGGCCCTCGGAGGATAGACGGCGTTGGCGCGGTTGAGGTCTTCTTCTTGCGCGGGATCGGCGACGGCGACGACCCGCTGCACGAAGATGCCGGGTGTCACGACCGCTTCGGGATCGATGGTGCCCGGTTCGACGATCTGCGAGACCTGCGCGACCGTCACCGCGGCGGCGGTCGCCATGAGGGGGTTGAAGTTGCGGGCGGCCTTGTTGAACACGAGGTTCCCGAGGCGGTCGCCCTCGTAGGCCTTGATCAGCGCGACGTCGGCCTTCAGCCAGCGCTCGCGCACATAGGGACGGCCGTCGAACTCCTCGACGGGCTTGCCCTTGGCGAGGTCGGTCCCGTAGCTCGTCGGCGTGTAGAACGCGGGGATGCCCGCGCCGCCGGCCCGGATGCGCTCGGCGAGCGTGCCCTGCGGCACCAGCTCCAGCTCGATCTGTCCGGCCAGGTACCGCTCGGTGAAGACCTTCGGGTCGGCCGAGCGCGGGAAGGAGCAGATAAGCTTGCGCACCATGCCCTGCTCGATCAGCGCCGCGAGCCCGACATGGCCGTTGCCCGCGTTGTTGTTGACGACGGTGAGGTCCTTGGGCGAGCCCGTGGCATTGAAGCGGTCAATCAGCGCGTGGATCAGCTCGATCGGCGCGCCCGAGCCGCCGAAGCCACCGATCATCACGGTCATGCCGTCCTCGACGACCGCCACCGCGGTCGCCAGGTCCGAAACTGTCTTGTCCATGGTTGCGTCTTCCTAGTGGGCCGAGGAGCCGTTCGTCCCGGTGAGGGGCACGAGCACGAAGTCGAAGGGCGAGCGCCAGTTCGTGTCCCCGTCCTCGACGCGCTCGAAGGGAGCCACCAGGGACCGCTTCACGCCGAACACTGTGTCGGAGTCGAGGTACTCGTCGTCCCCGACGAACGTGTGGGTGACGACCTTCTGGAAGCCGGGCGCCGTCACGAGGTAGTGCATGTGCGCGGGGCGGTAGGGATGGCGGCCGAGGTGCCTAAGCATTTTGCCGACCGGCCCGTCGTCCGGGATCGGGTAGGAGACGGGCTTGATCCCGGCGAAGCTGTAGCGGCCGTCGGCTCCGGTGACGAAGATGCCGCGGTTGTTCCACTTCGGCTGGATGTCGGGCTGCTGCACGTCGTAGTAGCCTTCCGCGTTGTCGGACCAGACGTCAACCCGGGCGCCCTCGACCGGGTTGCCCTCGAGGTCCACCACCCGGCCCTCGAAGAGGCAACTCTCCCCCTTGCCGTCGAGCGAGATGTTGTCCCCCATCTCACGTACGGGCGCGTGGGCCACGTGGAAGGGACCGAACACCGTGTTCTCCGTCGCGCCCTCGGGGCGGCGATTGTTGATGGCGTCGACCAGCATGGAGAACCCGAGCGTGTCGCTGAGGAGGATGAACTCCTGCCGCTCGTTCGAGCACATCTTGCCCGTCGTCGTGAGGAAGTCGATGCCGACCTCCCACTCCTCCTGCGTGAGCTGCGTCTCCTTCGCGAAGGCGTGGAGGTGCTTGACCAGCGAGGCCATGATATGGGCGAGGCGCGGGTTCGCGTCCGGCGTCATGCGGGCGTTCACCGCCTCTACGGAGCCTTCCTCTGTGAAGTAGGGGGTCATCTCGTTCTCTCCCTCTCGGCGTCGGGTCCTGTCTTCGGCAAGCGGCGGGGGGCGACGGTCGGTTGCCGTCCCCGGCGCTCACGATCGGTCGAGGCCGAACGCGAATATCTCTGTGTTCAAGGCTGTGGCTCCGCGCCCTCCCAGGCGCGTTGCAGAAGGGCGCGCAGCGGCGCCGCCTCGATCGGGCGCGGGTTCCAGTACGGGTTCGACAACGCGATCTCGCAGGCCCGGTCGAGATCGGCCTCCTTCAGGCCGAGATCGCGCAGCGCCGTCGGCATGCCGAGGTCGGACGCCATGCGGTGGAGGCTGGCGGGCGCGTCGGAGGCGCCGATCGCCCGTCCGATCCGGCCCATCGCCTCGGCCGTGGCGGGGCTGTTGTAGGCCAGAGCGTGCGGCAGCACGACCGTGTGCGTTTCGGCGTGCGGCAGGTTGAAGCTGCCGCCGAGCGTGTGGCAGAGCTTGTGGTGTAGGGACATGCCGACATGCCCGAGCACCGTGCCGCAAAGCCAGGCGCCGTAGAGGCAGAGCGACCGCGCTTCCCTGTCGTCGGGCGCCTTGGCGATCCCGGGCATGCCTTGCGCGAGGGCACGGATGCCTTCCTCGGCCATCAGTGACATCACCGGGTTCCCGTCCTGGGCGTAGAGCCCCTCGGCGGCGTGGGCGATGGCGTTCATGCCGCTGACGAGCGACATGCCGAGCGGCAGGGACATCGTCAGGTCGGGGTCGTAGATGACGGAGCGCGGCAGAACGCGTGCGTCCTTGCCCGTCTTCTTGAGACCCCCCTCCGTGATTCCGTAGATCGGCGTCATCTCGGAGCCGGCGTAGGTGGTCGGGATCGCGACGATCGGGATCGTCGCTTCGAGGGCGATCGCCTTGCCGAGGCCGATCGTGGAGCCGCCGCCCACGGCGACCGCACAGTCCGCTCCCAATTCGGCGGCGATCTCGCGCGCTCGGCGCGCGCTTTCGATCGGAACATGCATTTCGGCCCCATCATGGATTCCCGCGAGGCGGGAGCCGAGCAGGTCCGCGACCATCTCGGCCTGCGCACGCTGAGGCGGCGTGCAGAGGACGAGCGCCCGGCTCGACCCAACAGCTTCGACCTCGTCGCGAACGGAGGCGACCTTTCCCGATCCGAAGAGGACCCGGGAGGGATGCGCCGTGTAGAGGAAGTCCTTCATGGCATCAGTCCTGTAACAGGGTCAGGCAGCGCTTCCGGCGACGGCGTAATCGACCTGGTAGCGTGCGATCCGCATCTGGCCGAGCTCGCCCTTCACCCGCATGTGAGCGGGATGGGTCGCGTAGGCGTCGAGCGCCTCCTGGCTTTCGAACTCGGTGTAGAGAACGACGTCGCAGGCATAGTCGACGCAGCTATGGTCGAGGCCGACTTCGAGGTGGAGAAGGCCGGGCACCTCGTCGCGCAGCTCCTCGAAGCGGGTCCGCAGGAAGTTCGCCGCCTCGGAGCGGGCTTCCCGGGTTTCGCCGGCCATGTTCCACATCACGATATGCTTGATCATTGATCGACTCCGGCAGCGGGTAGGACGTTTCGGCTCGCACGACGATCTCCGTCCCGGATCGGGTCAGAGCTGGACCTCGGCACCGTTCTGGGAGGACGACTGGAAGAGCGCCTCGAGGATACGGTTGATGTTGTGGGCTTGGCTCGCCGGGACGTTCGAGAGCGCGCCCGTCCGCAGGGAATTCGCGAAGGCCGCAGCCTCGCGGTCGAAATAGACGGGGTTCCCGATCTCGGCGATCTCGGGCGAGTAGACCGTCTTTCGGACGGCCCAAATCTCCGGGAAGCTCGTCTCGTTCCACTCGGTCCAGCCCTCGGGGAGCCCGGCCTTGCCCGTGCTGTAGAGCTTGTAGGACGCCGGGAGCGGACGAGAGTGCATGACGCCCTCCGTGCCGTAGGCGGTGATGTCCCAGCTCTCGGTCCAGGGCAGCGGGTCCCAGGACATGAAGTCGACCGTGATGATCTTGTCGGGGTAGTTCAGGATCGCCCCGACCGCGTCCTCGCGGGCGTTCGGCGTCATCACCCCTTCGAACTTGGTGATGCGGGCATTCACCGACGTCGGTATCCCGAAATGCAGGAGCAGGCGATCCATGGTGTGGCAGCCGATCACGTAGAAGGCGCCGCCGATGTCGCCGGGCTGGCGCATATGGTCGGTGTCCGCCTCATGATGCGAGCAGCCCGCGTGGGCCCGGACTTGGAGCACCTTGCCGAGCTGGCCCGCCTTCAGGACCTCCTGCATCCGGTCGACGGAGGGTGCGTAGCGCCAGCAGTAACCGACTTGGAAAAGCTGACCCGTCTTCTCGACGGCTTCGACCAGACGCACGGTGTCGACCGATCCACGGCCGGCGGGCTTCTCGCAGAGGACGGCCTTGCCGGCCTCCATCGCCTCGATGGCCCAGTCAGCCATGAGGTAGCTCTTTGGATGGATCAGGACCGCGTGGACGTCCGGGTCGGAGAGGATCTCCCCCTTGGTGCGCTTGGCGATCCCCATGGCGTCGACGAATGGGTCGAGGAGCGGGCTGTTGTCGAAGGCGCCGAGCAGCTTCGCGTTCGACATGCGCTGGAACGCCTTCACGCGTCCCGAGGTATGAGGGTGCGTGATGCCGAGGCAGGCGATCCCGAGCGGGACGTCGTTTCCGATGGCGTAGGTCATGACGGTCTTCCTCCCATTCTGCTTGTCGTTCAGACGGCGACGGCGCGACCCGTGCGGACGGACTCCACTGCGCACTCCGCCAACCGCAGGGCCAGGACCCCGTCGCGCACGGTGGTCGGCATCGGCTTGTCGCCGGCGACCGCGTCGATGAACGCATTCATCTCGGCCCGGTAGGCCTGCGCGTAGCGCTCGAGGAAGAAGTTCAGGAGCGGCTCCTGCGCGTCGGTCATCTCGGCCGTGGTGAGGCGCATCGTCGTCGGACGAAGGTTGTCGTGCGTCAGCAGGCCGGTGGAGCCCAGCACCTCGACGCGCTGGTCGTAGCCATAGACCGCCTCGCGGCAGTTGTTGATGACCGCCTGCTTGCCGCTCGCGGTCTGCAAGGTCATCATGACGGTGTCGTAGTCGTCATATTGTTCGAGAAGGTCGGGATCGACCAGTCGCGAACCGACGGCCGTGACCAGCACCGGTTCCTCGCCGAGCAGCCAGCGGGCCATGTCGAGGTCGTGGATCGTCATGTCGCGGAAGATGCCGCCGGAGCTCTTCACGTAGGCCGCAGGCGGCATTCCCGGGTCGCGGCTGGAGATGACGACCTGACGGACCTCCCCGATGCGCCCGGCGTCGATCGACCGGCGGATCTCGGCGAAGGTCGTGTCGAAGCGACGGTTGAAGGCAAGCATCACCTTGCCGCCCAGACGCTCGACATTGGCGGCGGCTTTCTCGCTTTCGGCGATGTCGAGATCGATCGGCTTCTCGCAGAGAACCGCCTTTCCGAGCTCCACGGCCTTCGTCAGATATTCGACATGGGTATCGGTGGGCGTGCCGATGACCACGGCATCGACATCCGGGCGCGTGATCGCCGCCAGGACGTCGGTCATCGCCTCGGCGCCATGCGCCTGAGCCACGGGCTGAACCGTCGTCGGATAGGGATCGGCGACCGCGACCAGCGTCGCCTTGGGGTTCGCTGCCACGCTCGCCGCGTGGATCTTGCCGATGCGCCCTGCGCCGAGAACTGCAATTCTAACCATTGTTCGAAATTCCTCGATGTTCGGCAACGGAGCCGGCGGGCTCCAAACGAGTGGGTCAGACGACCGGCAGGTTCACGGACTGGAACTGCCGCATCGTCGTGTCGAAGGCGCGCTGCGCGGCCATCTCCAGCGGAAGATAGCGGTGATAGGCCGAGATCACCTCGACGCCCCAGTAGCCGCGATAGCCGACGTCGAGGATCGCCTGGATCTGCGACGCGATGTCGATCGAGCCCTCGCCGCAAAGGCGGCGGTAGTGGGTGGAGTCGTTGAACAGGTCCCCGAGGACCTCCGGTCCGGCATCGTCGAGTTCCACGGCTTTCAAGAGTTCGGGCGGCATCTTGCGGATGTCGTCCGCCGTCATCCCGCCGCGCTGGATGTGCCAGGTGTCGACCAAAAGGCCGCCATTCGCGGCCCCGAGCCCGTCGAAGAGCGCGACACCACGCTCGATCGAGTTGATGCTGGCGAAGGGCAGAAACTCGATGACGATGTCGATGTTGAGGGGCGCCGCCCGCTCGCAGATCTTGGCGAGCGCGGTGCGCATGGCGGGCACGTCCGGCTCGCCCTCCTCGAACACGCCGCCGCCGATCTTGATCTTCTCGACGCCCAGTTCGGCGCTGATCTCCAGCTTCCGCTCGAACATGGCGTCGGACGCCACGCGCCTCGCGTCGGCAAGGTGCCAGTCCACCAGGAATTCGAGTTCGACATGGCGGATGCCGTTGTCGGAGAAGATGCGCTTGACGGTCGGAAGGCCGTACTGCTCGATCGCGGCGTTCATGTCGTCGAGGACGAAGCCCATGCCGCGCCAGCCGATCCGCCCGCAGACCTCTGCCCGCTCCTGAAGTGAGAAGGGGCTGACCTCGGTCGGGGAGCCCGGCCACACCGGCCCGGCGACCGTCCAGTAGCTTGCGCAGAGTTCGATGTCGTCGATCTTCATGTCGGTGGCCCTTGTCGTGTCGCTTGTCCCGCGTCCCGGACTTGGTGATGCCCGGGACGCTGGCGGTATCAGAAGCTCTGGTGACCCGTCGCCCGTTCGATGAGCTTGTCGATCGAGACGGCGAGCACGAGCAGGAGCCCGGTCACGATCAGGCGGACCTCGTTCTCAACGCCCATCAGGTTGAGCCCGTTGCTGACGGTGCCGATCACGAGGGCACCGAGCAGCGCCGCGTGGATCGAGCCTCGGCCGCCGAAGAGGCTGACGCCGCCGATGACAGCCGCCGCGATGGACTCTAGGAGAAGCGTGCCGCCCCCGACGCCGCCGCCGGAGAAGACGCCGACGCCGAGCGTGCGCGAGGCCGCGATGACGCCCGCCAGGGCCGCGATCCCGCCTGCGATGGCGAAGGCCGCCATCTTGATGCGGGAGACCTTGATGCCCGCCCGCCGGGCGGCCTCTTCGTTGTTGCCGACGGCGTAGAGATACAGCCCGAACTGGGTGCTGTTGAGGATGTAGCCGCCGACGCCGAGGAGAACCGCGAAGATGAGCACGATCAGCGGAATGCCCTGGTGGGCGGTCAGGATCGCCACGACCACGGCCCCGAACGCAGCGGCGGCGGCGATCGGAACGACGACGGACGGGAGGAAGGAGACCTCGAGGCCGTTCCTCTTCCGGCGTGCGACATCCGACAGAACCAGGGCCGCGTAGACAAGAATGCCGATCGCCAGGGCCAACCAGGCCCAGACGCCGCTGATGTTCGTGAGGGCGATCTTCTCGATGCCGGTCTGCTGCAAGCCGTACCGCGCGGTCTGCGGAAGCAGGATCAGTTGCAGGCCGTTGAGGGCGAGGCCGAGACCGAGCGTCACGACGAAGGAAGGAACGCCGACGAAGGTCACCCAGCGCGCCGAGCAACTGCCGATGGCGGCGCCGACCAGGATGGCGATGGGAATGGCGATCCAGGGAGAGACGCCGAACTCGACCACGAACTTGGCCATGAGCACGGAGGTCACACCGTTGATCGCGGCGATCGAGAGGTCGATCTCCTTCACCAGAAGCACGAACATCAGGCCCAGTGCCATGATGCCGACGACCGTGCTCTGGAGCAGCAGGTTCGAAAGGTTGCGCGACGTCAGGAACACGTCGCTCTGGGATGCGAAGAAGATGCCGAGCGCGATCAGGCCGATGACGATCGGCAGGGCGCGCAGGTCGTTGGCAAGCAGTTCGCCGAAGCTCCGACGCGGACGCTTCACGGGCGCATCAACGGTCATGGTGGTGGCCATCGGGTTTACCTCGAGATGGGGGAAGCGCGGTCAACCCGCGAGATTGACGCCTTCGTTGCCGCCGACCATCGCGTTGACGACCTGCTCACCCGTGACGTCCTTGGATTTGAAGCTGGCGCAATTTGCGCCGAGGCGCATGACCTCGATGCGGTCGGTCGCGTTCACCACGAAATGGTGGATGTCGTGGCTGACGATCACGATGCCGAGCCCCTGGTCGGCCAGGGTGCGGATGAGCGTTGCCACGCCTTCCGCCGCCGAGTGGCTGAGGGCTGCCGTCGGCTCGTCGAGGATGACGACCTTGGGCGTTTCGAGGATCGACCGGGCGATGGCGATGTTCTGGCGCTGGCCGCCCGACATCGCGCCGACCGGCCGCGTCAGGGACAGGTTGCCGAGGCGCATCCGGGTGAGGAGTTCACGGGCCCTGACTTCGCACTCTGCGCGGCGAATCCGTCCGCCGCCCCACCAGGACCCGGTCACCTCGCGGCCGAGATAAAGGTTCTGGACGGCGTCGAGATTGCTGCACAGAGACAGGTCCTGGTAGACCGTCTGGATGCCGAGCGCGGTCGCGTCGGTCGGCTTCTTCACCGTGACGGGCTTGCCCTCGAACAGGTACTCGCCCGAGTCCGCCGCGTGGACGCCCGCCATCACCTTGACCAGGGTGGACTTGCCGGCGCCGTTGTCCCCCACGAGGGCGACGATCTCTCCGGGATAGACCTCCACGGACGCGCCGCGCAGCGCGTGCAGCGAGCCGAAATGCTTCTGGATGTTGCGCAGCGAGACCAACGGGGTCCCGCGACTTTGGGCTGCGGCTGGCCGTTCGGCGATAAGTGCAGACATGGTCGATCCTCCCGAGATCAGAGAGGGCGGACGGCGGGGCCGTCCGCCCCGTTGGTTACATGTTCGCCTTGCAGACCTCGGTGGTCTCGATGCCCTGGCAGATTTCCTTCCAAGTCCAGACGCCCTTCGTGACGACTTCGCCGAGGTTGTCCTTCGTGATGTTCTCGACGGGCAGGAGGATGGCCGGCACGTCCATGAACTGGTTGTTGACCTTGCCGTTGACGAGGTCCTGCGGAACGCCCTTGCCGTCGAGGATGGAGGTGACGACCTTGGCCGCTTCGGTCGCCTCGACCTTGAGGTCCTTGAGAACCGAATTGTCCTGCCACCCTTGCGCGACGTAGCGCAGAGCCTCGACGGTCGCGTCCTGGCCGCCCGTGACGAGCTTGTCGCCGGGCTTGTAGCCTTGGCTGAGCAGGGCCGCGACCGAGCCGCCCGTCGTGCCGTCGTTCATGCCGAGAAAGACGTCGACGTCGCCGCCGTTCTTGGTCAGGCAGTCCTCGGCGAAGGACTGGGCCAGCGTCGGGTCCCAGTTCTGCGTGTACTGCTCGCAGACGACCTTGACCTTGCCGCTATCGATCAGCGGCTTCAGGAACTCGTCCTGGCCCTTCTCGTACTGCCCGGTGCCATACTCACCCTGGTTGCCCTTGACGCGGGCGACCTTGACGGGGGTCTTGTCCATCTTCCCGATCAGCTCGGCGGCGCGCTTGCCCTGAGCCTGGCCGACCGCGAGGGTGTCGAACACGACATGGGCCTCGGCCTTCCCGCCGACGGCGTCGTGGTCGTAGAGAACGACCGGCACGCCGGCGGCCTGGGCCGCGGCCATGCCGCCGGCAACGAGGTTGGCGTCGGCCGAGGTCAGAAGGATGAGCTTCGCGCCCTGCGTGATGGCATCCTCGATCTGCTTCTGTTGCTGCTGCGGGTCGCCCTGCGCGTTCTGCACGGTGACCTCAGCGTTCGGACGCATCTCCTTCATCGCCTCCACGAAGAAGGGCGCGTCACGGCTCTCGAAGCGGATGGTCGTGGTGTTCGGCAGAAGGAAGAAGACCTTCTCCGCCGTCTGCGCGTGAGCGGCGCCCGCAAGGGACGCGGCGGAAACCAGGAATGCGGCGAGTAGGCCCTTCATGATATCATCCTCCCAGTCGAATGTCGGTGATCAGCAGTTCGTGGGCCACGAGACGTGGCGACAAGGATTGCCTAACATTCACTCCAGCTGAGACAAAGAAGCCAGATTGGGAAACATTATTGCGTACGAAGCAAAAAGCCTGTCAGCGCGTCCAGCGGTTCTCGAAGTCGTTCAAGCGAAACCGGTCGATGAGAAAGTCGATGAACAACCGCGTCCTCACCGGGACGAAGGACTTGCTGGGATAGGCGACGTTCATGATGAGGCGCGGCAGGTCCCAGTCGTCGAGGACCCGGACGAGACGCCCGGCATCGAGATCATCCTGCACGATGTAGGTGGGTTGCGCGAGGATCCCCAGCCCGTCGCGGGCGGCCTGGCAGATCAACTGCCCGTCGTTCGCGAGGATCGCCCCCTCGACCTTGACGGTGGCCTCCTCCTCGCCCCGGCGGAAGCGGAACTCGTTCCAATTGTCGGCCAATGTGTAGAGAACGAGGTCGTGACCGAGGAGTTCTCGCGGGTGCTCAGGCACACCCCTTTGGGCCAGATAATCCGGCGACGCCGCAAGAAGCCGACGCGTCTCTCCCAGTCGCCGAATGGTGATCGAACTGTCGGCCTCGACGCGGCGGGTGCGGATCGCGAGGTCGAGCCCGTTTTCGATGATGTCGTAGTAGCGGTTCGAGGAAACGATCTCGATCGAGAGAGCGGGGTAGAGCCGCCGGAACTGCGCCACGACGGGCATGAGGTGCAAGAGCGAGAAGGACAGCGACGCCCCGACGCGGAGCCGTCCCGTCGGGGCGTGCGAGCGAGCCGTGACGTTGGCTTCCGCTGCCGCCCAGGTCGAGAGCAGCTCTCTGGCGTCGGAAAGAAGCGCCTCGCCCTCGCTCGTCAGGCTGAGCTGGCGTGTCGATCGCTGGATGAGACGCGCGCCGAGACGGGCCTCGAGATTCATGAGGTGGCGGCTGATGCCGGAGACGGAAAGGCCCAGCGCGCTCGCCGCCCGGGTCATGCTTCGCTCGTCGGCGATGGCGACGAACACCTGAAACTCGGTCCAGCGATCCATTTTTAGCCTTCGGAGAGGGGCCTACATCTTCCAACAGCCATCCTTCCTTATCCTCGTCGTAGCAAGTGAGCAGCCATCCGACAGGGAACGGCTCACCTCAAGGGCGGACCCAAGGCCCGGTCGCCCCGTGTTGGTCGCTTGATCCTCTTCCACGAAGGCGATCGCGAAGGCGAGACAGAGGAGGGCGATCGCGCGCCACGACCGCTCGGGCCCATCGAGGTCCGTCCGCCTCCGGCGCAACATGGACCGACGTCTCCAAACGGAACGGATCACCCCTGGTTCAGGACGCCTTCACGATCCGGAAGCCCTCGATCTCCTCGACCACCGGCAGGTTCGGCCAACGCTGCATGTCGTGCAGGATCACGAGGCGGCCGAGATCGCCTGCGATCTCGCGGTTGATGCGGTCGAAGGTCTTGAGCTGATCCCAGACGCTGCCCGTGGCGTTGGCGAGCGGGACATAGACGCCGTCGTGATTGTGGCCGCAGATGTTGCGCTTGGAATAGACGCAGTCGCCCGAGATGACGAGGCGACCGCGCGCGGTCTCGACGATCACGAACTGCTGGCCGACGGTGTGGCCGGCCCCCAGCCTCAGGTGCAGGCCGGGCAGGAGGTCGTCGACGTCGCCTTCCACGAGGTTCAGACGGTGCTCGAGCGAGGCGTCGAAGGCGTTGCGCAGATCGTCCGGATTGATGATCTCCGTGAGGTAGCCGAACTGGCGCGGCAGGGCGAGCGCCTCGATCCAGGACAGGAGTTCGGTCTTCTGGATGTGGAGACGCGCGTGGGGAAACTCGTGGATCGAGCCCATGTGATCGAAATGGGCGTGGCTGAGCACGATGTCGGTGACGTCCTGCGGCGCGACGCCGAGCGCCGCCAGCATGCGCAGCGGCGACACCCAGAAGGGCACGCCGAACTTCACGCTCATGGCCTCGCCGCTGCCTTCCTTCATGAAGCCGGTATCGACCAGCACCACGCGATCCCCGCTTCGGGCAAGGACGAAGGAGAAGGGCACGTCCACGGTGCCCTCGTCATAGGCTCCGTGCACGAGGCCGGCCACGAGCTGGTCCTTGGACCGGGCGAACTCGATGACGTGAACGTCCCAATTCGGCGCGTCGGTGTCGGGCATGGATGTCAGCTTTCCGCGATCGAACGGCCGAGGCTCGAAAGCCCGACGGCCAGGATGAGAATGGCGCCCTGGAGGACGTATTGCGAGAAGGTGGGCGCGCCGAAGATGTTCAGGCCGTTGAAGCCAAAGGCGATGATCAGAGCACCGATCAGCGTGCCGAAAATGTGGAATTCGCCATCCCGCAACGTGGCGGAGCCGAGGAACACGGCGGCGAAGGCGGTCAGAAGATAGCTGTCGGCCGCGCTGGCCGTGCCGCTGCCCAGGCGCGAGGCGAGGAGGATGCCGGTCAGCGCGGCGCAGACGCCCGAGATCACGAAGCCCAGAATCTTGATGCGGTCGACATCGATGCCGGCGAGCCGCGCCGCGGCCGGATTGCCGCCGACCGCCTGTATCTCCTGGCCAAGCGCACTTCGCTCCACCAGCACCCACAGGCCGCCGACCACGAGCGCCATGATGACGATGTTGTTGGGAATGCCGAAGAGCCAGCGCCCCAGCGACAGCTGGAGAAACGCCTCCGGCACGCCCGAGACGATGGGCACGCCGGCGGAATAGGCGAAGGCGAGACCGGTCAGGATCGTGCCGACGCCCAGCGTGGCGATCACCGAGTTGACCTTAATCTTGGTGACGATCAGCCCGTTGACGAGGCCGATCAGAGCGCCCGCGCAAAGGACGATCAGGATCGCGAGGGGGATCGGCAACCCGTTGGAGACGATGAGGCCGGTCACGAGGATGCCGTGCAGGCTGGCCGCGAAGCCGACCGACAGATCGAGTTCGCCGACCACCACCGCGAGCGTCAGCCCGGCCGCGATGATCATGGTCAGCGACGCCTGGTTCAGGACGTTGGTGAAGTTGTTGAGGGTCGGAAAGGCGCGCGGAGACAGGACCGCGAAGGCGGCGATCATGGCCAGGAGGCCGATGATCGTCGCATAGCGCGCGAAGATGCCGAGCGCGGTCTTCGCCCGGGGCGAAAGGCGGCGGGTCGGGGCGCTGGCATCGGTCATGTCGGGTCTCCGGCGTTGCGCCCTTCGGCGTAGCTTGCCTCGATGATGGCGCTGCGGGTCAGGGCGGACCCCGCCAATTCGCGCACGATCCGGCCTTCGGCCATGACCAGCACCCGGTCGCAAAGGTCCGGCAACTCGTCCGGCTCGGAGGAGACGACGAGAACGGCCATGCCCTGCCGCGCCAGATCGCGGATCAGGCGGTGGATCTCGCCCCGGGCGCCGATGTCGACACCGCGCGTCGGCTCGTCGAGGATGAGGATCTTGGGCGCGCGCAGCAGCCAGCGGCCGATCACGACCTTCTGCTGGTTGCCGCCGCTGAGGCGCCCGACAGGCGCGTGCATATCCGGCGTCTTGATCGCGAGGTCGCGGATCACATCGTTCGACAGCGTCCGCTGCCGGGCGGCGCTGACGAGCGGCAGATGCGGGCTGGAGACGATCCGCGACAGGCTGGACAGGGTGAGATTGAAGGCGACGCTCTTCGTGAGCACCAAGCCCTCGCTGCGCCGCTCCTCCGGCACGAGGCCGAGGCCGGCCTTCACGGCATCCGCCGGGCGGCGCGGCGCGAAGGTGACGCCGTCGAGGCGCATCGCGCCGCCGTCGGGTCGGTCGGCGCCGTAGACGAGGCGCACGAGTTCGGTTCGCCCGGCGCCGACGAGCCCGCCGATGCCGAGCACCTCGCCGCGATGAAGCTCGAAGCTGACGTCGCGCACGCGCGGGCGCCGCGTCAGTCCGGAGACGGCCAGCACGACCTCGTTGCGACCAAGGTCGGCTGCGGACTTCTCAAGGTTTTCGACGGCGCCGCCGACGATCGCGTCGACAAGCGCGGGTCTCGTCAACCCGGCGCCTTCGAGCGTCGCCACCGACCGACCGTCGCGGAATGCGGTGACGCGATGGCAGATGCGCAGGATCTCGTCGAGCCGGTGCGAGACGTAGAGCACCGCGACGCCCGAGCGCGACAAGTCCTCCACGATGCGCAGAAGCGTCTCGGCCTCGGTCGCCGACAGGGAGGCGGTCGGCTCGTCCATCACGATGAGGCGGGCCTTCCGCACGAGGGCGCGACAGATGTTGATGAGCCATTTCTCGGCGACCGACAGGCCTTTGACGCTCGAAAAAAGCGGGGCGGCGAGGCCGACGCGCCGGGCCACGGGCTCGACCTCGCGGGCGATCGACCGCCAGTCCACGACGCCGAAGCGCTGCCGCTTGGGCAGGCCCAGCATGATGTTCTGGAGAACCGTCATGCCGGGCACGAAGGCGAGTTCCTGATGGATGAACGTCATGCCGAGATCGGCCGCGCGCTGGGGCGCGGTGATCGTGACCGGCTTGCAGTCGACCTCGATCCGCCCCCGATCGGGCTCCGTCAGCCCGGCAAGGATGCGGATCAGCGTCGACTTGCCCGCCCCGTTCGCTCCGACCAGCCCATGCACCTCGCCCGGCTGCACGCGAAGCGAGACGCCCTTGAGCGCCTGAACGCCGCCATAGGACTTGGCGATGTCCTCGGCGAAGAGGAAGGGAACCCCATCGGGCATGGTCCTGCTCTCGGCCGGTCGCGGCGCGGCCTGCAACATCACTTGCCGAGTGCCTCGGGATGCTGCTTCACGAAGTCGGCGACGCTGTCCCGGGTCACCAGGATGGCGGGCACTTCGGCGGCCTTCGGCGTCCAGCCGGCTCCGGCCTTCTTGATCTCGTCCAGCATCTCCACCATGCGCTGGCCCTCGGAGTAGCTGTTCTCCCAGGCGGTCGCGGTCATGTGGCCGTTCTGAACGTTCTCGATCGCCTGGGCGTTGCCGTTGACGCCATAGACATTTACGTCGTCGCGGCCCTGCTGGCGCAGCGCCCCGATCGCCCCGATGGCCGGATCGTCCCAGCAGCCCCAGATCGCGAGATTGCCGTCGCCGGCCGGGTGCGACGCGAGCCAGGCGTTGGCATATTGCGCGCCGTCCTCGAAATAGCCGGGAATGCGCACCTCGTTCTTCGTGACGGTGATGCCGGGGCTTGCCTTCAGCATCTCGTCCAGAAGAACCTCGCGATTTCGGCAGACCTCGCCGGTGCGGTAGGTCAGGGCCAGCAGGCTTCCCTTGCCGCCGAGATCGGCGATCATCTTCTCGATCACGGGCTGCGCGATCGGCGCGCCCGATCCGTTGGTCGCGGCCACCGAGGAGCCGAGGCCCCCGCCCCAGGTGACGACGGGAATTCCCGCATCCTTGGCGGCGGCCAAGCCCGCGCCGATCGACGAATAAGGAAAGACCATGTCGATGATCGCGCCCGCGCCGCGCCCGGCGAAGTTCTGGATCGCCGAATTGGCTTGATCGGCGCTGCCGGCGGCGTCGATCACCGATACGGTCCAGCCGGCCTTTTCGGCGGCGGCCGCCGCGCCCGCGATGTAGCGCACGTTGTTGGCTTCGGTGGCCGAGATCGAGACGATTCCCAGAAGCGGCTTGTCCTGGGCGATGGCGGGGGCGAGCGTCGCGGCAAGGCCGGCCACGACAATGGCGATCGTTGAAGCGTTCATCGGATCCTCCCACGGTTGCTTCGGCTCCCGCTGCCCTCCCGGCGAACAAGAGCGAACCGTTTTGCTAATCTTTCCGAACAATCTCGAGAATGCAAGGGCATTGACGTTCGCTCGCCATCGGATAACGGTATCTGAGTCAGAAGGCGTTCCGAACGCCTTGCCGAAACGTTTAGCTACGGTGCTCGCTTGGCTACAATCCGCGACGTCGCAAAGGCCGCCGGCGTCTCCACGGCGACCGTGTCGGCGGTGGTCAACGAAACCGCCTATGTCAGCCCCCTGCTGCGGGCCCGCGTGCTGGCGGCGATCGACGATCTGGATTATGCGCCGCTATCGGCCGCGCGGAACCTGAAGCGCGGTCGCAGCCAGCTGATCGCGCTCGCCGTGTCCGACCTCACCAACCCCTTCTTCGCCCGCATCGTCTGCGCCGCCGAGGCGGCGGTGGCCGATTGGGGCTATTCGCTGGTTCTGTTCAACAGCGACGAGAAGCCCGAGAACGAACGGCGGATTCTCGCTCGGGTCCGCGCCCTGTCGTGCGACGGCCTGATGCTGGTTCCCATCGATGCCAGCCTGCGCCTGGATGGTCGCGAGGGGGAAGGGGGCCGAATTCCAACGGTCCTGTTCGGCCGCCGTGTCGCGGACGATCGCTGCGATACGGTGACGATCGACAATGTGTCGGCGGCTCGGCAGGTCGCAAACTACCTGCTGGATCTCGGTCATCGCCGCATCGCGACCATCACCGGCCCGCTTCACCTGACGACGGGACAGGGGCGTCTGGACGGGCTCCTCGAGGGAATGGCCGCTCGCGGCCTTGAGCCCGAGCCCGGGCACGTCCGCAATGGTGCGTTCCGCGAGGACGTCGCCTATTCGGTCGCGCGAGAGCTTCTGACGGGAGCGGACCGTCCCACGGCGATCTATGTCGCCAATGGCGTCATGGCGCTTGGGGTCATGCGGGCGCTCGCCGACCTCGGGTTGTCCTGTCCCCATGATGTGTCCATCGCCTCCACCGACACCATTCCGGGCATCGGAGGCCTGCGCCCACGCCTGACGCGAACGGAACATCCGATCTCGGAAATGACGAACGAGGCGCTGAGGCTGCTGGTCGATCGGATAGAGCGAGGCCCCGCGGCCGCACCGCGAAACGTCATCTTCCAGCCGGCCTTGATCCTCGGCGATAGCTGCGGGCCGGTTTGAACCCAAGATGCCAGACAATCCTCCTTCTGACAGGAAACGGATCGTCGAAATGAAAACGCCCTCGCCGGGGGAGGACCGGCAAGGGCGCCATGGGTAACACGAGCGTGGGAGGAACCGCTCGCATGACCAACCCTAATGGTGATCCCTTGCGTGATCCTGAGGTGCCGCCTGATAATCCGTACTCCTTAGGAAGCAATCCTTCAGGTGGCTACCGGGAACGAGATCCCTGCGTAAAACAACAAGACGCTCGGCTCTTTGGTCATCCGCGCGACGACTTGCAACCGGCGCATCGCCTACCTCACCAGGCTCTTGCCTCCGACACCTCCAGGCGCGTGGCGATTGGATGCCGCTGGTTTTGGTTCACCAGCGGCCAATTTACCCATGGCACCGCCATTCCGGGAGGGGTCAGGTCCGGGACAAGCCGGCGGAACCCTTCACGCGGGAATGGCGTCGATCGCGGCCGGGTTCTGCTCGGGGATGCCGTTCTCGAGATGCCGGAACTCGGACAGCGCCTGATAGACCTGAAGGCGAGCCCGCATCACGGAGCCAAGGGGTCGGTGCGCGGCCAAGCTGTGCGCCGGACGAAAGGTCATTTCCTCGTCGAAGTAGCGCTGACGGGCGGTGCTGTAGGCGTCCTGGGCCGGCAGGCGGATCGTGGCGACGGTGACGAAGGGGCTCGTCTCCTCCGACCACTCGACCGAGGCGTCCTCGATCGGCTGGCTGTCCGCATCACGCCAGAGCTGCGCTTTCAGCTCGAACACGACCTCGTTCGCCCGGAAATGATCCACTGCCGCATGTCGGAAGCCATCCTCATCGTCTTTGGGGTCGAGCCGCCAGTCCTTCAGCGCCTCCAGCGCCTGCGAAACCGGGAAGGCGCCGAGCTTGGCGACATGATCGCCGAAGCGGATGGGGGCCTGGCTGTAGTAAGGCTCGGCCAGCGGATGCGAGAACGGGTGGCCGAAGAAGTCGGCCTTCGGGCTTTCGGTGCCGAAGGCATGCAGCACCCGGTTGAAGTTGCGCGCCAGCGAGGCGACGGCGCTCTTGGCGCCTTCCGGCAGGCCCGTGGCCTTGCCGATCACGGTGCCGTCGCGCAAGAAACCTTCCGCCGTGCCGGAGGGAAAGGTCGTGCCGCTGGCAAGGACGAAGTCCTGCGTATCCGTGGCGTGGCCCGGCAGCTTCTCGCCGGGGACGTCGAAGATTTTGATCGACATGCCGCGATGGGTGGAAACGCGGTCCCCGAGATGCTCGCCCGGTCCTTGCGCGAAGCGCACCGCCACGGGATAGGTGCCGGGACGGGCGAACAGGCCCTGGGCGAGCTCGGGGGGCAGGCCCTTGGGAATCTCCAGCGTTCCAACCGCGAGCGCCGTGGATTTGGCATGGCTCGCCCGCACGGCGTGGTGCTCGCGCTTCTCCACGGTCTGCGACTGCTGCGTCATGCCCTGGATGATGCCGTCGATCGTCTTCTGCTCGCCCTCGCTCGGCTGCTCGACGTCGGGACTGTAGGGAAGGGGCGGACGTGTCATCGTGTCGTCTCCAAGTCTGCGTCACCGCTGCGGTGGGCGCCGTTTGAAGCAACAAGGGACGCGTCGTTGGAGCGGTTCCAAAGTTCTGCGAGCGACGAATCCGTCAGCACGCGACATGGATGCGACCTCAAGCCCGATCGCGCCGACCACGATCGGACTGATGGAAGGAGCGACGATCTGGATCATCGTGACCGTCCATCATCTGATGATGGGGCGTTTGGAGGTCCTCAGGCTTGGATGCTGAAGCGATGCCCATCAGGGTCCGCACCCGAACCGCTCCGGGAAGAGGTGTCACGAAATAGCAGCGAGGTTGCGAAGGGTGAACCGTCCGCTGCCCTTTCGCGCAGGGTGTCGGGCTCGGCGTAGCAGAGGAGCTCGAGATGAGGTGGTGCGCCGCCGGGCGGCATGAGCGTCGTCACCTCGACGATGGCGTGCGGGACGTGAAGGCCGTCCATCCGCGCCTGCTCGGGGCCGCGGTTCGTATGCCTCTCCGTCACTTCGAAGCCGAGTTCGCGCCAGAACGCGATGGCTTGGTCCGTATCGGATACGGTGATGGCCGAATGGTCGATGCCGAGGAATGGGCCTGGATCGCTGCGGCGCCAGATGGCGGGAACCTTGTCGGGCGCAAACTCGAGAAGCTCCAGCGGATGCCCATCCGGATCGCGAAACTTGAACGCCCTCGCCCCGCCCGAGGCTTCGGGCAGGCGTTCGGGGCCATTGAACGAGATCGCCGTCCAGCCGGGCACGCTCCCCAAACGCTGCATCGCTTCGTCCATATTCGAGACGATGATCGCGCAATGCTGGAAGGCAGCGGCGTTCGAGGGCGGCGATGGCCCGCTATCCTGTGTTGCAGGCATGAACTCCAGACGCTGCGCACCAAGCAGCAGGGCGCGCGTGCCGTTCCCCGAGGCCGTCTCGCGGCACCCGAAAGCTGCGACGTAGAAACCGAGTGCCGCCTCGACGTTCCGGCAAGCCAGTCGGACGGCCGCGATGCGCAGATCTCTCATGGCCAGCGCGCCCCCCGCGTGTTGAGGAACACGGCCATGAGCGTATGGCTCGCTCCGATGAACAGACGGTTGAGATACGAGCCGCCGCCGAAGGTGAGGTTCGAGACGGTCATGCCCAATCGGATACGCCCGAGAAGCCGACCGTCGGGGCTCAAGCAATGGACGCCGTCGCCCGCGCTCGACCAGATGCGCCCCGCCTCGTCTACGGCCAACCCATCGGTGTAGCCGGGCGCTACCTTGGCGAGATCGCGCATCGGCCCGAGCGATCGTCCGTCGTCCGAGACCGGCAGCACCCGCAAGACCTGCGTGGGATCGGAATGCCGCTGGTCGCCCGTCTCGGCGACGTAGAGGAGCGTTTCGTCGGGTGAGAAGGCGAGGCCGTTCGGCCCCTGGAAGTCGCGCGAGACGGCGGTGAGTTCGCCGCTTTCGGGGGCGAGGCGATAGATTGTCGGGGCAAGTTCCGACATCTGCCGCACACCCTCGTAGTCGTTGGCGATGCCGTAGAGCGGGTCCGTGAACCAGATCGACCCGTCGGACTTCACCACGACGTCGTTGGGCGAATTCAGCCGGCACCCCTCGAAATGGGTGGCGAGCGGCGTGATGCTCCCGTCGTGTTCGATCCGCACGACCGCGCGTTCGAGGTTGACGCAGGCGACCACCCGGCCCTCCCGATCGCGCGCCTGGCCGTTGGCGTTGCCGGAAGGCTCGCGCCAGACGGCGAGCCCTCCTCGCTCGCTCCACGCCATGGTGCGCCCGCGCGGCAGATCCTGGAAAAGGAGCGTCCCCCAGTCGCCCATCCACACGAGCCCCTCGATCCAGCGGAAGCCCGTCGCCAGCACTTCCACCGGCGCGTTGGACAGCGTCAGATGGTCGAACTCGGGCTCCACCGTCTCGAATCGGAAGTCGGCCTGGGCCAAGCCAACATCCGGAACGCGGGTGGTCAAACGAAGCGGCACGGCGTCGTTTGCTCGCGCTTGGTGTCGAACTGCACCACCATCAGGACGGCCGGCTCGTCGCCCACCGTCCCCGACATATGGCCTTTGCGGCCGTCCCGCTCGCGCGTGCCCTGATCCTCGCCGAAGGAAATCTCGCCCGGCCCCATCTCGACGCGCGTGCCGTCCATGGACTCGACGTACCAGCGACCCGAAAGCGGGATAATCCATTGCGGCGACGGGTTCTCGTGCCAGGCGCCCTCCCAACCCGCCGGCTGTACCGTCACCATCACCGTCATGCCGTCGTGATGTTTGTGACCCTGCCACTGCGGCGCCGCGGGCGGCTGCATGCTCTTGAGCTCGAACTCGGTCATCGTGCAGCGCTTTTGCCGGCTGACGCCGTCGTCGTCCGTGTAGAGGTGCCAATAGGGAACGGTGGGCTTGTCGTCGCTCATGGGTTGGCTCCGGTGGCATAGGGGTGGGTCGATGATAGGGGCGCGGCGAAGAATGCATCCGCATCGCCGGCCTGCGTCCCGAAGGTGATGAGAAGGAAGCCGCCGGCAACGGCGAAGTTCTTGGGAAAGTCCCACATCGTCTCGCGCCCCTTCGACGGTCCGCGGAGCCGGAAGTCGGGGGCACGCCAGAATGGCTTGAACAGAGCGGCTGTGACCGCGCAGTACCCGGCCAGGACGAAAGCGGCGAGCCGGTCCGCGACGCCGGTCAGGACGCCCAGCGACATCACCACCTCGACGAAGAGACCGGTGAGGATGAGAGCCTTCGCCAGCCCTCGGCTGCTCGTGGCCTCACCGGCTTGCTCGGTCGCGGCCGCGAAGTTCAGCAGCTTGTCGAGCGCGCTGAAAGGCAGAAACAGAAGGACGAGTGACAGGCGTGCGAGAAAGGCGATCAGGATTTCGAGCGTCATGACGGCAATCGGACCCGGCTGTGGTTCGCTAAATGGAGGCACGGTGCCGGGCGCTTTTCCTGTTCCGGTGGTGCATCCCGTCAACGACGACGAAACTGGAGGAACGATCCGCCGCGCCCAGTCTCTGGTCGCAACTAAAATATCGGCGATCGCATGGGCGTCGATCGCGCGCCCGCCGCCTATCCGAACCTTACGCTCCGAGAAACGCCTATCGGCTCGGCCATCTTCAGATCGAGCTCACAGGCGTGCCGCTCCAAGAGGCGCTATGCCGCGTGGATTGGCGGAAGCACTCAGGAGAAGCCTGTCACCGCATGGGGAACATAGGGTTCTTCCAGCGCCGTGATTTCCTCGGGCGTCAGTCGAACGGAGAGGGCCGAAACGGCGTCGTCGAGATGATGGGGTTTGGTGGCGCCGACGATCGGGGCGGCGACGGGGCTCGTCTGCAGCACCCAGGCCAGCGCGATCTGCGCCCGTGGCAGGCCCCGGGCGGCGGCGACCGCAGCCACCGCTTCCACCACCTTGCGGTCGGCGTCGGCCGTGTCGGCGTAAAGGGTTCGGCCGAACGTGTCGGTCTCCGAACGGTTCGTCGCTTCGTCCCAGTCGCGTGTCAGACGCCCACGCGCGAGCGGACTCCATGGAATGACCCCGATTCCCTCCTCGCGGCAAAGGGGCAGCATCTCGCGCTCCTCCTCGCGATAAAGCAGATTCACGTAGTTCTGCATCGTCACGAAGCGCGCCCAGCCCCGGCGCTCCGAAATGGCCAGCGCTTTGGCGAACTGGTAGGCATGCATGGAGGACGCGCCGATATAGCGGGCCTTGCCGGCGCGCACCACGTCGTTCAGCGCTTCCAGCGTCTCCTCGATCGGCGTCTCCGGGTCGAAGCGGTGGATCTGGTAGAGATCGACATAGTCCATGCCGAGCCGGCGCAGGCTGGCGTCGATTTCGCTGAGGATCGCCTTGCGCGACAGGCCGCCTCCGTTCGGCCCCGGCCGCATGCGGCCCTGCACCTTGGTCGCCACCACCACCTCGTCGCGCTGCGCGAACTCCTTCAGCGCCCGTCCGACGATCTCCTCGCTGGAGCCATCGGAATAGACATTGGCGGTGTCGAAGAAATTGATCCCGAGATCGAGCGCCTTGCGAAGAAAGGGCCGGCTCTCCGCCTCGGGCAGCGTCCAGGCGTGGTTGCCGCGCCCCGGTTCGCCGTAGCTCATGCAACCGAGGCATAGGCGTGACACGTCGAGGCCGGTGCGGCCGAGCTTCACGAAGTCCATGGTTCAGTCCCTCGAAGGGTTGTCGTCATCGGATCGTCGAGGACGAAGATAGGACCCGGCCGGCCAATGTCAGGGCGCCATAGCATTGGCCTCGTTCCACGGCTTCGAAGGTGTTCCGAAGGCTTCGCGTTGGAAAAGCCGGACAGCCCGGAGGCATTGAAACGAAACGGCTGCCGGCTCTTCTCGGAATTCGACAACGGGAGAGCTTCCGCTGGCTTACTTCGGCAGGAGCGATTGCAGCGCGAAGTCGATGAGGCTGCGCACATGAGCCGCGACCGCTTCCCTCGCTTCGGCGACGGCGGAGGCCTGAAGCGCCTCGATGATCCGCAGATGCTCGGTCGAGTCCGGGATCAAGCGGTCTTTCAGCTGGTCGATCTCGAAGAGGCGCGTCGTCGCTCGAAGCTCGCGCAAAACGCGCGCCATGACCTCGTTGCCGCAATGCTCGATGATCATGCCATGCAAATTGTCATCGGACAGCCAATGCCGATCCGTATGGTAGGTCGTGGCCGTCAGCAACTCGTTGATCTCGTGGCGAACGGCGAAAATCTGCCTGTTCGGGATGCTGCCGATCGCTTGCGCCGCCGCCTCCGGCTCGATCAGCAGACGCAGCTTCAGGCTTTGCAGATATTCGCCGAGCTCGACCCGGCGAACGACATAGTTGCGGCCATCGCCCTTGTGGACGAGACCTTCTCCTTCCAGCCTCTGCAAGGCTTCGCGCATGGGCGTGCGTGAAATTCCAAGGGTTTCGGCGAGTTTGGCCTCGACGATCACATCCCCGCCACGAAGGCGGCGGTCGCGGATCATGTCGGAAACGGAGCGATAGGCGAGTCCGACGAGGTTGAGACCGCGCTCGCTGATCGCAGCGCGACCCGGTGCTGCGCTCGATGGTTCCATTCGGCCCGCCTGTCCTCGCTCACGCTTTGCTTCGATTGCCGGTATACCACTTGTCGGCAAGCAGGGAACGGGAAACCTTCGACGATGAGCGACCATCTGCAAAACGAGGAAACGGGCAGCCTGTCGGAACAGGCCTATCGACATATCCTGTCGGGCATCCTCTCGGCACGCCTGGCCGCCGGCACGCCGATCCAGGAACGACGTCTGGCGGCCGAGATCGGCCTGTCCCGTTCGCCCTTGCGCGATGCGCTCGGCCGCCTTGCCGGGGAGGGGCTTCTCGTGCGCGGCAATACCGGCGCGTTGACGATCCGGGCGATCAGTCTCTCGGACTATCTCCAGAGCCTCGACATGCGGACCTTGGTGGAGCCTTCGGCGGCCGCGCTCGCCGCGCGGGCCATCGGGGAGGACGATCTCCAACGCCTCGACGCCGGCCTGTCCAGCCTGGAAGCGGAGGCGGATCCCTCGCGCGAGGCCCTCGCTGCCTTCGATGACGACCTGCACGGCACCATCGCGTCGCGCTCGGGCAATCCCTTCATGGAACGGGTGCTGAGCGAGATGCGTCGCTACACCACTCTCTACGAGAGCCAGACGGGGCGTCGGCCGCTGCGCAACGCCGACGGGCCGGAGCATCGGAACCTTCTCACCGCTTTGACCTCCCGCAACTCCGAAGACGCCGCCGAGGCCATGCGACATCATCTCGAAGGCATCCGGCGGCGCATTCTCGAACGCTTTTAGAGAGAGGCGGCCACAGCCACCGAGGCAGACCCCCGAGGCAGGTACGCAAGATCGGCGGGGGAGGGCATGCTCTCGGCCCTCGTCCGACATTCGAACCTTATTCTCTCATCGCATCGGAGGCGCTTGCGGAAGCGAAAATCTTGCTGCATGATAGTGGTATACCATTAGAATGCGATGATCGTTCCTCCCTGAGAAAGCTCCCATCAGATGCGTGCTGCGATTTCCGCCCTGACCCTCGGCCTGTCCCTCCTGTCCACGATCGCTCACGCGCAGGACTGTCAGCCGCGTGTTCCCTCCGACGCCTTGATTCAGCCCGGCAAGCTGGTGATGTCGACCAACCCGACCTTGCCCCCGCTTCAGTTCGTGGACTCCTCGGGGCAGCTGAAGGGCATGCGGGTCGAACTCGGGACCGAGATCGCCAAACGCCTTTGCCTGGAGCCCGAATATGTGCGGATCGAGTTCTCGGCGATGGTGCCGGGCCTCCAGTCCGGCCGCTGGGACCTCATCAACACCGGCATCTTCTTTACCGAAGAGCGCGCGAAAATTATGCAGATGATCCCCTACGAAAATCAGGCGATCAGCATTTCCACCGCCACCCAGTCCGCCGTGAAGGTGGAGAAGCTGGAGGATCTCGCCGGCCATTCCGTGGGTGTCGAGATCGGCGGGTTCGAAGAGAAGCAGGCGAAGGCCATCGACGCGCAACTGCGCGAGAAGGGTCTGGAAGGGCTGACCGTCCGCACCTTCGACAATTTCGCCCTCGCCTATCAGGCGCTGCGCGCGGGGCAGGTGGATGCGATGGTGTCCATCGACGGCGTCGCGGAGGAATATGCCAAGCGCGGCCAGTTCCACCGCGCCCTCGGGGGCATCGGGCCGACGCCGGTGGCGCTCGCCATGAAGAGCCGCCCCCTGGCCGACGCGGTCCTGCAGGTTCTGAACGAGATGAAGGCCGACGGGTCCTTCGACAAGCTCTTCGCCCAATACGGGGTCGAGCCGGCGGCGGGCGCGCTCGCTGTCAAGGGACCGGCGAGCTGAAGCCGTTCGCTGAGCTGAAGCCGTTCGCGCGGAAGGACGAGAGCAGATGCTGAACTGGAGCTGGCCGGGTTTCTTCGGCTACCTCGTGAACCCCTTCATTCTCCAAGGCGTCTTCACGACGCTCTGGCTGACGGTGGTCGCCATTCTTGCCGGACTTGCGCTTGGCTTCGGCCTTGCCCTCCTGCGGCGTTCCCCGAGCCGTCTCCTGTCGGGGGTGGCGGGGGCCTACATCTGGCTGTTCCGGGGCACGCCGCTTCTCGTCCAACTCATCGTCATCTACACGGCGCTTCCCGAACTCGGCATTCGCTTCAACGTCTGGCAGGCCGCTCTCATCGGCCTGTCCCTCAACGAGGCGGCCTATCTCGCCGAGATCATCCGCGCCGGCATCGAGGCCGTTCCGAAAGGGCAGGTCCGCGCCGCCCGCGCGGTCGGCATGCGCGAGCCGCAGATCATGCGTTACATCGTCATTCCCCAGGCGCTGAAGATCATCGTGCCGCCGCTCGGCAATTCGGTGAACGGCCTTCTCAAGACGACCTCGGTGACTTCGGTGATTTCGATGGAAGAGCTTCTGCGGCGCACGCAGGTGCTGATCCAAGAGCAGTTCCAGGTCTTGGAACTCTTCACCGTCGCGGCACTCTACTACCTCCTCCTAACAACGCTCTGGGACATCGTGCAGCGCCGCATCGAGCGCCGCTTCGGACGCGCCGACCAGCCGCTTGCGGCTGCCGACCGACGCTGACCCATCCCTTCAACGGATCTCCTCGACATGGCCAAAGCCTTCCGCGGTGTCTACACCGTCATGATCACACCCTTCGACGCTGACGGGGAACTCGATCTCCAGACCCTCGAAGCCTTCACGAACTGGCAGATCCAGGAGGGCATCCACGGATTGATTCCGCTGGGCTCGACCGGCGAGTTCCTGTCGCTGTCGGAGAACGAGCGTCTCGCCGTGGCCCGCACCGTGATCGGGGCGGCGGCAGGCCGGGTGCCGGTGCTGCTGGGCACCGGCGCGGAGGACACGCGAGAGGCCGTGCGCCTGACGCGGCAGGCGGAGGACCTCGGCGCCAGCGGCGCGATGATCATTCCCCCCTTCTACTCCACACCGACCGACGAGGAGATCGTCCACCATTATCGCACGATCGCGCAGAGCGTCGGCATTCCGATCATGGTCTACAACAATCCCGCGACGGCCAATGTCGATCTGAAGCCCGATCTTGTGGCGCGTATCGCCGAGATCGACGGCTGCGACTACATCAAGGAATCGACGCTGGAGGTCACGCGGGTCCGCGACATCATTCGCAAGGCCGGCAACGACATGACCGTGTTCGGTGGCATTCTCGGGTTCGAATCCTTCGTGGAGGGGGCGGAAGGCTGGGTGGCCGTCGCGTCCAATGTCGCCCCTGGCCCGATGGCGCGCATCTTCGAACTGGTGAAGGACGAGAACCGCATCGCGGAAGCGCATGCGCTCTATCTCGAATGGCTGCCGTTGATCGAAGCGGTCGGCGGACATTTCTACGTTGCCGGCACGAAGTCCTTGCTCGGCCATATGGGCTTCTCTGTCGGGGGTCCGCGTCCGCCGCGTCTGCCTTTACCGGCTGCGGACGACGCGCGCATGAAGGCTCTCGTCGAGCGTTTCGGCCTGACGCGCTCTCTGGCCGCCTGAGACCATGCGCGTGGTTCGGCCCACCTCGGTTCGTGATGGCGCGATTGCGACGGTCACGTTCGATGGTCGCCCGCTGGCGGCCGTCCCGGGCGAGAGCGTCGCGGCCGCACTTGTGGCGGCGGGGATCCGCGCGCAGTCGCAGGGGAGGGACGGAAGCTCGCGTGGCCATTATTGCGGCATGGGCGTCTGTCACGATTGTCTCGTAATGGTGGACGGTTCCGCCGGCCAGCGCGCTTGCCTGACCAAGATCGTGGATGGCCAGCGGATCGAGACTCAGCCCGCAAGGCCCGACCTGCTCGATCCCACGCTCGCCGATCTTGCGCAGCCGCCCATCGCCATACCCGAAGAAGCGGTCGATATGCTCGTTGTCGGTGCCGGTCCGGCGGGGCTGGCAGCGGCCGAGACGGCGGCCTCGCACGGCATCCGTGTCGTCGTGATCGACGAGCGTCCCGCCCCTGGGGGCCAGTACTTCAAACAAGGCGCGCACCCCGCGATAGGTGAGCCCGACCGTCAGATGCGCGAGGGCGCGCACCTCGTGTCTCGGGTGCGGGGCCTTGGGGTCGTCTTGCGGGAACAAACATTCGTATGGGGAGCCGAGCGCGATGCTGTGGGGCGCCTCGTGCTCGCGACGGTGGCGAACGGGCGCGCGGGCCGCATCGCCCCGCGCGTGCTCGTGGTCGCGACCGGCGCCTTCGAGACCCCGCTCGCCGTGCCGGGCTGGACGCTGCCGGGCGTGACCACGACAGGTGGCGCGCAAACGCTGATCCGCTCCTACGGCGTTCCGATCGGACACCGCGTTCTCGTCGCCGGCAACGGGCCGCTGAACATCCAGGTCGCCCTGGAACTGAAGAAGGCGGGCGCGGACGTCGTCGCCGTGCTGGAACGGGCGCCGTCTCCCTCGTCCCGCCGCCGCGAGGCCACGCGGCTCATCGCGGCGCATCCCGCCTTGGCCTTGCGCGGCCTGGAGCAGATGGCGCGGCTGGCGCGCCAGCGGATCGAACTCCTTTGGGGCGCCAGCCTCCTTCGCATCGAAGGCGAGAGCCAAGTCGAGGCGGCGATCTTCTCCACGGCGGAGGGCGAGCGGCGCGTCGCTGTCGATGCGGTGGTCGTCGGCAACGGATTTGCGTCCGCCAACGAGCTTCCGCGGCTTCTCGGCTGCGCCCATCGCGAGGCGGACGGCCGCTTGGAAGTTGTGCGAGACGAGAACGGCGCGACATCGCTGGAGGACGTTTTCGTGGTGGGGGAAGCGGGCCGCTTCGCCGGTGCCCATGTGGCGATGGCGCAGGGACGGCTTGCAGCGCGCGAGATCGCCCGTCGTCAGAACCTTGAGGGCGCGAAAGGGGACGAGCGGGCCGACCGGCGGCGACTGGCCCGCCACGAGCGCTTTCAGGCGGCCCTCTGGTCGCTGTTCGCGGCCGACGAACCGTCTCGGCCCGCGCCGCAGACCCTCGCCTGTCGCTGCGAGGCGGTGAGCTTCGAGACGATCGAGCGCGCCCTGCGCGGGAGCGCCCATGGCGACATGGCGAGCCTGAAGCGGCTGACCCGCGCCGGAATGGGCCGTTGCCAAGGCCGGTATTGCGGACCGGTTCTTGCCCAACTCGCCGCCCGCGATCCACAGGCGCGGGCCGTCGCGCCCAAGCTCGCGGCCCAAATGCCCCTGCGGCCCGTGCCTTTGGCGGCGCTGGCGGTCGAGAAGCCCGAGTGGGGCGGCCATCGCCGCGCCCATCTGCCGGACCGACCTGCTCCCCCCGGCGAGCGGTTGCCGCCGACCCAGGTCGGAACGTTGATCATCGGTGGCGGAATTGCCGGGCTGGCGACCGCCCTGTTCCTCGCCCGTGCCGGCGAGGACGTTGCGATCGCCGAGCGGAACGTGGCCAACTCGGGGGCGTCCGGCGGCAATGCGGGAAGCCTCCACGCTCAGCTTCTGTCCTTCGACTATGGCGCGCGCGCCGAAGCGGGCGGGGGGCCGGCGGCTCGCACGCTGCCGCTGCAGCGCGATTCCATCGACCTTTGGCGCAGCCTGGAGGCCGAACTCGGGCGCGATTTCGAGATCAAGGTCTCCGGCGGGTTGATGGTCGCGGAAACCGAGGAGCATCTGCGCTTTCTGGACGCCAAGACGGCCCTGGAGCGGGCGCAAGGGGTCCCGTCGCACGTGATCGGCGCGGCCGAGTTGCAGCTGATGGAGCCCGCCCTGTCGAGCCGCTTCCTGGGCGCCGCGTTTTGCCCGGCCGAAGGCAAGATCAACCCGCTCGTCGCGACCGAAGGCATTCTTGCGGCCGCGATCGCGGCAGGCGCCAAGCTTCTGGAGCGCACCGAGGTCTGCGCCATCTCGCGCGAGACGGACGGCTTCACCGTTCAAACGCAACGCGGGCCCGTGCGGGCCCGCCGGATCGTCAATGCCGCAGGCGCTTTCTCGTCTCGCATCGGCGCCATGCTGGGACTCGACGTTCCCGTCTTCGGCGCGCCCCTTCAGATGGTGGTGACCGAGGCCGTCGCGCCCCTCGTTTCGTGCCTCGTCGCCCATGCCGGGCGGCATCTGACGCTGAAGCAGGCCACCAACGGCAATGTCATCATCGGCGGCGGCTGGACGGCTGGTCTCGATCCCGTCGACCAGCATCCCCGTCCGCTGCTGGCCAGCCTGGAAGGCAATCTCTGGGTTGCGCAGCATGTCGTGCCGAGCTTGCGAAAGGCCCATGTGATCCGAAGCTGGGCCGCGATGAACATCAATATAGACGGCGCGCCGATCCTCGGCGAGCACCCCGACGCTCCCGGGTTCTTCAACGCCGTAACCTCCAACGGCTACACGCTCGGACCCCTGGTCGGCCGCCTGACCGCCGATCTCGTGACCGGGCGTGCGCCGTCCCACGATATCGCTCCCTTTTCCGTCGCGCGCTTTTCGAGAGGCCGTCCATGATCGAGATCGAAGGCGTCACCAAATCCTTCGGGAAGTTCCAGGTTCTAAAGAACTGTTCCACGCGGGTGGATAAGGGCGAGGTCGTTGTCGTGTGCGGCCCCTCCGGCTCGGGCAAGTCGACCCTGATCAAATGCGTCAACGGGCTCGAGCCCTTCGACCAAGGGTCGATCCGTGTCCACGGGATCGAGGTGGGCGACCCGAAGACGGATCTGCCGGACCTTCGAACCCGCATCGGCATGGTTTTCCAGAACTTCGAGCTCTTCGCCCATCTGTCCATCATCGAGAACCTGACGATCGCTCAGGAAAAGGTGCTCCTGCGCAGCCCCGACGCGGCCAGACGCAAAGGGATGGCGCTGCTCGATCGCGTCGGCCTCGCGGACCATTACGCCAAATATCCCGCGCAGCTCTCCGGCGGCCAGCAGCAGCGCGTCGCCATCGCTCGCGCCTTGGCGATGGACCCGATGGCCATGCTCTTCGACGAGCCGACTTCGGCGCTGGACCCGGAAATGATCGCCGAAGTGCTCGACGTGATGGTGGGCCTGGCGCGCGAGGGCATGACCATGATGTGCGTCACGCACGAAATGGGATTTGCCCGCAGCGTCGCCTCGCGCGTCATCTTCATAGACGGCGGTGAGATCATCGAGGATCGGCCGACCGAGTCGTTTTTCTCCGACGTCACCAACCCGAGGACGAAAAGCTTCCTCGGCAAGATCCTGCGCCATTGAGAGACGACCCATGCTCGACCTGATCATTCGCGGCGGCACGCTCGCCACCGCCTCCGACGTCTTTGCCGCCGACCTTGGCATCCGCGACGGGCGCATCGTCCAGATCGGCGAGCGGCTCGGCGCCGCGGTGCGCGAGGTGGACGCCTCCGGCCGCTTCGTCCTGCCAGGGGGCATCGACAGCCATGTGCATCTGTCCCAGCCTTCGGGTGACGGCATCGTGATGGCCGACGATTTCGAGAGCGGCACGCGCTCGGCCCTGTTCGGCGGCAATACCTGCGTCCTGCCGTTCTGCCTGCCCCGAAAGGGGCAGCCTCTGCGAGAGGCGTTGAAGGATTACCACGCGCTTGCGGAAGGGCGCTGCTACACCGATCATTCCTTCCACCTGATCCTGCCCGAGGTGAACGGCGCGATGATCGGGCAGGATCTGCCGGCCTTGGTTGCCGATGGCTATCCATCGTTCAAGGTGTTCATGACCTACGAGGGTCTGCGCCTGAACGACGCCGAGATCCTGCAAACGCTCGATTTCGCGCGCCGAACGGGCGCGACGGTCATGGTTCACTGCGAGAACGAGGACGCGATCCGCTATCTCGTCGACCGGGCCGAAGCCGCAGGCGATCTGGCGCCCCGCTTCCATGCTTCGACGCGGCCCGTCGCGGTGGAGCGCGAAGCCACGCACCGGGCCCTTTCGCTGGCCGAGATCGTCGACACGCGCATCGTCATCGTCCACGTGTCGAACGAGCCGGCGATCGCCGAGATCCGCGCGGCGCGCGCCCGCGGCGTCAACGTCGTCGGGGAGACATGCCCGCAATATCTCGTGCTGACGGCCGCCGACCTCGATGGTTTGGATTGGGAAGGCGCGAAGTTCGTCTGCTCGCCGCCCCCGCGAGACACGGCGTCTCAGGTCGCATGCTGGAACGGCATCGAGACCGGCGTCTTCGACCTCTTCTCCTCCGATCACTGTCCCTTCCGCTACGATGACCCCACAGGCAAGCTCAACCCAAGGGCGCGCGAGGGATTTCGTCATATCCCGAACGGCATTCCGGGCGTCGAGACGCGGCTGCCGATTCTGTTCTCGGAAGGCGTGATGAAGGGTCGGATCGACCTTCAACGCTTCGTCGCCTTGTCATCGACGAACCATGCCAAGACTTACGGACTGCCGACAAAGGGCTCGATCGCGGTCGGCATGGATGCCGATATCGCGATCTGGGACCCGAACGAGACGCGCCCGATCCGCCACGCCGCGCTTCATGATGCCGCCGACTACAGCCCCTACGAGGGCCTGGAGATAACGGGATGGCCGACCACGGTGATCCTCGGCGGAACGGTCATGATCGAGAACGGGGTGCTGGCGGGAAAGATGGGCGCCGGTCGCTATCGCCGCCGTCAGACCGCTGCTTCTCCAAATCGCGCCGGTCCGGTCTGAACGCCTTCCTCCCTCACTCACGTCCAAGGATAGATTCCATGAGCGACATCATCGTCGAGATCGACGGCCATTCCTTTCCCGCCCGCTTCGAGGGGGCTGCTCCGAAGACCGTCGAGGCCTTTCGCAAGCTCCTTCCCTATAGCGAGCGCGTCATTCACGTGCGCTGGTCGGGCGAAGCCTGCTGGATCCCGCTCGGCAGCACCGACTTTGGCCTCGGCTATGAGAATGCCACGAGCCATCCTCATCCAGGCCAGATGATCCTCTACCCCGGTGGTGTCTCGGAGACCGAAATCCTTCTCGCCTATGGACCCGTCGCCTTCGCCTCCAAGGCAGGTCCGCTCGCCGGGAATCATTTCCTGACGATCACGGATGGGCTCGACAAACTCGCCGAACTCGGACGCGGCACACTCTGGACCGGAGCCAAGGATATTCGCTTTCTCGCCTCCGAAGGGTAGCGGACAGAGGGAGACATTGTCATCGCCTCGTCGAGATCGGGCAGGATGCCGAAAGGCATCTCTCAGGCGATTCCCACGCTCGTCAGCGTCCGTACCCCTTGGGGAACCTCAGACAACCGAAAGCAGTTGTCATTGGATACACTGCTATATCCAATCTTGGCGAGGATCGCGATGACACTCCCTCCCACCCACGGCGTGGTAAAGCATGTCGAAACCAGCGTCGGACAGCTGGCCTATCGCATCGACGGCGACGGCGAGCCGATGCTGCTTTGCCAGCGTTTCAAAGGTACGATCGACGATTGGGATCCGGCTTTCGTTGAAGCGCTGGTCGCGACCGGACGGCGTATAATTCGGTTCGACAATGCCGGCATCGGGCGGTCTAAGGGCACGACGCCTTCGTCCATGCCCGAGATGGCGGATGGGGCTCTCGCCTTTGCCGAAGCGCTTGCGCTGGACAGCTTCGATGTTCTCGGCTGGTCTCTCGGCGGCGAGGTCGCCCAGTGGATGGCCTTGAAGGCTCCCACCCGCGTCCGCAGCATGATCTTTGCAGGCACCAGCCCTGGCGCGATTAGCGAGGTTGCGCCCGATCCCGAGGTGGCGAGCGTCAAGGCGAAGCCGCAGCAGAACGAAGCGGACTTCCTCTACCTTTTCTTCGGCGACAGCGACGCAAGTCTGGCGGCGGGTAAGGCGAGTTTGGGCCGCGTCGCCGCCGTATCCGCCGGGCCCGCGGTGAGCGAAGCCGCGATCGCCGCGCAGCAGGCCGCGTCCAAGTCCTATGGTGCGGGTCCGGACGCCAGCCGTCCGAGACTTGGCGAGATGGCGATGCCGATCCTCGTCGCGAACGGCAATCGTGACCGGATGCTGCCGCCGTTTGGCTCTTTCGTGATCGCCCGTGACGCGCCAAACGCCAAGCTCGTGCTCTACCCGGATGCAGGGCACGCTTTTCTGTTCCAGTATGTCGATGAGTTTGTGGCCGAGATCGACCGCTTCCTGCGCGCAATCGCTTGAAAATCGCCTAACGAAACCTCTGGGCGGAGGAAGGTCGAGGGGTTTTCGTCGGGAGATTGAGCGAAGCCTGGGTGATGTTGGCGACAGGGCCAAGCATTCGCGACGAACTCCACGGTGGGAAGACGAAGGCCAGCCGACCCCACGAGGTTCTGCTAGTGCTTTAGGTCAGCGCCGGAGCATCGTCTCGTGCCTTCATTGACAGGGCGCGGCGGATCACCATTGTCCGGTCGATGTCTTGGCCGAACTTCGTCCCCGCCGGTGCTCTGGCAAGGGCTGGCGCGAACCAACCCGGCGTTCTCTATCATGCGCTATCCTCCTGATCAGAAGACGAGAACACGCCAGCTCATCGTCGAAACAGCCTCGCGCGTTCTGCGAAGGGATGGCATCGCTGCGACCGGCATCGTCCCATTGATGCGCGAGCTCGGGATGACGCAGGGGGCGTTCTACAAGAACTTCGCCGATCGCGACGATCTCCTCGTCGCAGCTCTGACGTGGGCGTCAGAGGAGACCCGTGGCTTCATGGCAAGCTGGGCGGCGGCGGCCCGGGCGGATGGTATCGCGCCGATCGCGCGCATCATCGAAGAATATATCAGCAAGCGGCACCTCGATCATCCAGAGCGGGGATGCCTCGTCGCCGCATTATTGGGCGAGCTGTGGCGTCACTCGTCGGTGGTGCGCCGCTGCGCCGAAGAGCAGTGCCTGCACCTTTTCGACGATGTTGCGTCCTACCTCCCAACAGAACGACGTGAGGACGGCCGCGCCCTCTACTTGCTTATGGCTGGAACGATCTCGTCCGCTCGCTTGGCGAGTGACCGCGCCTCGCAGATCGCGACGCTTTCGGAAGGCCGGGAGGCGGCATCGAGATTGATCGAGATGATGTCGCCCCCGAAAGATCGGGCAGGATCGGATGGCTTGTCGGAACGCGATGGATCCGCGCGGTGAGGGGGTGCCGAGCGCCTTCGTAGGCATGAACCTTGTTGTTGTGCTCGAATCAGACCGGCGGCCTGTCGATGACATGGCTTGCGTTCGGAAGGGCAGCGGATGTTTCGGAAGGGGTTAGGTCCGTTCGATGGTGGATAGCTTGGGCGGACGGTCGAGACCCGATCCATCGCACGAGTGTTCCAGGTGTTCATCCGCTGAGAATGGAATGGAAGGGGATCATCGTGTCCCACTTTGCTATCCGAAACACGCCCAGCCAAACCCTTCCGCAGCCTCAACTCATGGCCACGAGATGGCCGCCGCCGACATCCGTCAGGGCAAGCCGAGCCGGCGGATCGCCGGCGCGCCTCACCGCGCTCGGAATATCGCCGACGAGGCGCGGGAAGGCGGCGCGGCGGCGGGCGGGATCGGGGATGGGGACGGATTCGATCAGGCGTCTCGTATAGGCATGGCGGGGGTTGCCGAAGACCTGCGAGGCCGTGCCCATCTCGACGATCTGGCCGAGATACATGACCGCGACGCGGTCCGAAATGTTCTCCACCACCGCCATGTCGTGGCTGATGAAGAGATAGGCGATGCCGAATTCGCGCTGTAGCTCCTTCAGGAGTTCCAGCACCCGCTTCTGCACGGAGACATCGAGCGCGGAGACGCTTTCGTCGGCGATGATGAGCTTGGGTCGCAGCGCGAGCGCGCGGGCGATGCAGATGCGCTGACGCTGCCCGCCGGAGAACTGGTGGGGGTAGCGGCGCATGGCATCTGTGGGTAGGCCGACCCGCTCGAACAGGCCGGCGACGCGGTCCTCGCGTTCGCGCGCCGAGCCGATCCCGTGGATCACCAGCGGTTCGGCCACGAGGTCGCCGGCCCTCATGCGCGGATCGAGCGAGGCGAACGGGTCCTGGAAGATCATCTGCACGTCGCGCCGCAGCGCCTTGCGCTCAAACGTCGAGAGATCCTGCGCCGCACGGCCTGCAACGGAGAGCTGACCCTCGTAGGGCACGAGCCCCGCAATGGCCTTGGCGGTGGTGGACTTGCCGCAGCCACTTTCGCCGACGAGGCTGAGCGTGCCCTGTGCCGGCACGTCGAAGGAGATGCCCGCGACCGCATGGACCTCGGCGACAGTGCGCCCGAACAGGCCGCCCTTGAGGGGCAAGCGCACCGCGAGATCGCGGATTTCAGCCACCGGCGCGGGCTGCACGGCCGCCGCCTCGCGCCCGCCGCCGTTTCCCATGCGCGGCACGGCCGAGAGCAGCGCCCTGGTGTAGTCCTCGCGCGGCGCGGCAAAGAGCGGGGCCACCAGGCCGCCTTCCACCACCTGACCCTCTCGCATGACGATGACCCGGTCCGCCATCTCGGCGACGACGCCCATGTCGTGTGTGATGAGGATCAGAGCCGTGCCGCGCGTTTCTTGGATCTCCTTGAGAAGGCCGAGGACCTGTGCCTGGATCGTCACGTCGAGCGCGGTGGTCGGCTCGTCCGCGATCAGGACGTCGGGCTCCAGCGCCAAGGCCATGGCGATCATGACGCGCTGGCGCATGCCGCCGGAGAGCTCGTGCGGATATTGCCTGAGCCGTCGCTCGGCCTCGGGAATGCGCACGGCCCGCAGCGCCTCCAGCGCCATGCCAAGCGCCTCGGCCCGGCCGACATCGCGATGCGCCTCGATCGCCTCGGTGAGCTGGCGCCCGACCGTCAGGACCGGGTTCAGCGAGGTCATCGGCTCCTGGAAGATCATGGCGATCCGGTCGCCCCGCACCCGCCGCATCGCGCCTTCGGACAGACGCGTCAGGTCTTCCCCGCCGAGCCGGATCGCGCCCGAGGCGACGACCGGGCCGGGCTGCGGCAGGAGGCCCATGATGGCGAGCGCGGTCAGCGACTTGCCCGAGCCGGACTCGCCCGCGATGCACAGCGTCTCGCCGCGCGCGAGCTGGAAGGACAGGCCCTCCACCAGCACGCGCGCCTTCGCGCCGCCGCCGACCGCGATCGACAGCGCCTCGACGGAGAGCACGGGATCGGCAGCGGGCGCCTGCGCAGCGACGCCGCCCGCCTCTGTTCGCGCTGGTTCCGCCCTCACTCGAACACGACCCGGGGGAAGTAGAAGGACACGACCCAGTTCGGCATGTCCACGATCTCGGAAATGCGAAGGTCGCCGCAAGTCGAGACCAGCATATAGGCGTCCACCGGGTTGAGATTGTAGCGGGAGGCCAGCAGCTCCACCATGTCCGCCACCGCCTGGCGGGCCCCCGTCATCAGATCGGGCCCGACGCCGGTCGTCACCTCGTAGCCCTTGGCGTCGAGATGGCGCGTCACCGGGCCGGGCGTGGTGAAGCGCGGCATGGCGAGGTTCGCGCCCTTCACGAGATCGAGCGTCAGGACGGCGTTCATCGGGCTTTCGATGGCCGTGCCGCAGACCTCGCCGTCGCCCTGCGCGGCATGGGTGTCGCCGACCGAGAAAAGGGCGCCCGCGACCTCCACCGGCAGATAGAGCGTGGTGCCCGCCGACAGGTCGCGGATATCGAGATTGCCGCCGACCCGGCGCGGCGGCACGACGGAGTGAAGCCCGGGCTCGGCGAGGGCGTTGCCGATGGTCCCGGCGAAGGGCTTCAGCGGCACGCGCCCATGCGCACCGAAGGCGGCGGGCGCCAGGCTCTGCGCATCATAGGACCAGAGCGTGAGCGCGGGGTCGGGGAACTGATCGGCCAGGAGACCGAAGCCCGGGATGTTGGCCGTCCAGCCGAAGCCGGACGGTTTGAAGCCCTCGATCGTCACCTTCAGCGCGTCGCCCGGCTCGGCCCCTTCAACGAAGATCGGACCGGAGACCGGGTTGATCTTCCCGAAATCGAGGGCGGTGACGCTCTCGACGGTGGAGGCGGGCGTCAGCTGCCCGGCCGAAGAGTCCCGGCATTCGAACTCGATCGTCGCGCCGGGCGCCACGCGCAGGGCCGGCTCGAACGCGTTGTCCCAGCCGAAATGATGCTGGCGGCCATGGATCGTGTAGTCGCAGGCTTTGCACATCTCACTTCGCCTCGACATATCTGTAGTTCATCGGCGTGTTGACGGGGTCGATATACAGGGCGTCGTCGCCCCCCATCTTCTCCGAACGCATCGTGTAGCGCTTCTCGTTGAAGACGGGGACCCAGGGCGCGTCGGCCATGACTTGCTTGTAGACCTCGCCCCAGGCGCTGGCGCGCTCCGCGGCCTTGGCCGGATCGACGATCGCATCGGCGGCGGCGGCTTTCTCGTCCAGCGCCTTGTTGCAGTATTTCGCCCAGTTCCAGCCGCCATCGGCCGCGCCCGCGCAGCCCAGGATCGGGCCGTAGAAGTTGGACGGATCGGGGAAGTCGGCGATCCAGGCCATGCCGCCCGACCAGATCATCGGCGCGCCCTCAGCCGAGCCGCCGGCGGCGATGACATTGGCCTGCGCCAGACTCTGGATCGAGGCCTTGATGCCGATCGCGGCGAGGTCCTGCTGGATGGCCTGCGCGATGCGAGGCTGCGGATCGACATTGGCGACGAAGAGCTCGGTCTCGAAGCCGCCTTCGTGGCCGGCCTCCGCCAGAAGCGTCTTGGCCGCCGCCACATCGTACTTGTAACCGTCGAAGCCCTGGACATAGCCGGGCATGGTCGGGGGCAGGGGCTGGTTGGCCGGTGTCGCGCGGCCGTTGATGATCTGGACGATGCGCTCCTTGTTGATCGCCATGTTGACGGCCTGACGCACCTTCAGATCGTCGAAGGGTGCGGCCTTGGTGTTCAGGGTGATGTAGCCGGTGTGGAGCTGCACGCCCTCCACCACCCGGGCGGCCTGATCGGGATTGCCCATGACTTCGCGGAACTTGGCCGGCGGAATGCCGTCGCCCGGCACGTCCACCTCGCCGTTCTGGACGCGCAGGAGCGAGACCACGGGCTCCTGGCCGATCTCGAAATTGATCCGGTCGAGCTTGGGCGCGCCCTCGCGGTAATAATCGGCGTTCTTTTCGAGGACGAGGCGCTGGCCGAGCGTCCATTCCGTCAGCTTGAAGGCGCCGGTGCCGACGGGATGGCGGCCGAAATCGGCACCCGACTTCTCGACCTCCTCCTTCGGCACGATGAAGGAGAAGTTCAACGCCATGACCGAGAGGAAAGTCGCGTCGGGCCGCGACAGCGTCACTTCCACGGTCCTCTGATCGAGGATCTTCACGCCGGAAAGCTCGCTCGCCGTGCCGCCCTGCACCGCGTCGAAGCCGGCGATGGAGCCAAGGAAGCCGGCGCCGGGCGACTGGGTGGCCGGGCTCACCGTGCGCTCGAAGGAGTATTTCACGTCCTCGGCCGTCATCGCGCGGCCGTTGTGGAATTTGACGCCGTCGCGCAGCTTGAAGGTGAAGACCTTGCCGTCGGGCGAGATCGTATAGCTTTCGGCCAGGCCCGGCCGCAGGGTCGCCGTGCCCGGCTCGTAGTCCATCAGCCCGTCGAACAGGGCCTTGATCATCGAGAAGTTCTGCCAGTCGTAGCCGATGGCCGGATCGAGCGTGGCGATGTCGTCCTTGTAGGTGACGGTGATCGCGCCGCCGCTCTGCGCCAGCGCGGCGGCGGGGGCGGCGAGAAGGGCGGCGGAAATGGCCAGCGCGGCGGCGCCCCGCTTGAGGAGAGAGGTCATGGTCGGCTTCCCTTTTACTGGAGCTTGATGCGAGGATCGACGAAGGGGGTGACGAGGTCGGCGAGGAGATTGCCGAGCACGATGGCGACCGCCGAGACCAGCGTGACGCCCATGATGATCGGCAGATCGACGCGCTGGATCGCCTGCCAGGCGAGCTGGCCGATGCCGGGCCAGCCGAAGACGCTCTCGACCACGACGATGCCGCTCATGAAGAGTCCGATATCGATGCCGATCATGGCGATGACGGGCAGGATGGCGTTGGGCAGGGCGTGTCGGCCAAGGATGGTCCAGCGCCTGAGGCCCTTGGCGCGGGCGGTGCGCATATAGTCCTGGCGCAGGACGTCCACCATGGAAGAGCGCATCATGCGCGCGTACCAGCCCGCTCCCAGAATCCCGAGGGTGAGCGCGGGCAGGACGAGATGGGAGAAGGTGCCGTAGCCGCCGATCGGGAACCAGCCGAGGCGCACGGCGAAGACATAGAGAAGCAGCAGCCCGACCACGAATTGCGGCGCCGAGACGGTGACGAAGGAGGCGACCATCAGCGCATGGTCGCTGGCCCGCCCGCGCCGCACGGCGGCGAGCATGCCCATGGTGAGGCCGAGCGCCAGCTCGCAGACGATCGCCGCCAGCATCAGGAGGAGGCTTGCCGGCAGGCGCGCCCAGATGAGGTCCGAGACCGCCGAGCGCTGCAGGTAGGACCGCCCGAGATCGCCCTGGACGAGCTGGCCGAGATAGCGGGCATATTGCACAAAGAAGGGCTGATCGAGCCCAAGCTGGGCGCGAATATTGGCGACCTGGGCGGCGGTGGCGGTGCGCCCGGCGATCTGCCGCGCCGGGTCCGCCGGCAGGAGATAGAGCAGCGCGAAGGTGACGAGGCTGACGCCGAGAAGGATCAGGACGGCCTGGAGCAGGCGGCGCGCGAGATAGATCGCCATCAGACGCGCCCCTGTTCGGTCGGATCGAGCGCGTCGCGCAGCGCGTCGCCGACGAGATTGAAGGCGAGCGCCAGAAGAAGGATCGCCGCGCCGGGGAAGAAGACCAGCCAGGGGGCGGCCTGAAAATAAGTCTGGTTCTCGAAGATGATGTTGCCCCAGGAAGCGTCCGGCGGCTGCACGCCCACGCCGAGAAAGGAGAGCGTCGCCTCCAGGAGAACCGTGGTCGAGATGCCGAGCGTGCCGTAGACGATGACGGTCGAGGTCAGGTGCGGCAGGACATGGCGGAAGAGAATGCGGGACGAACTCGCCCCCAGCGTCTTCTCGGCCTGGATGAATTCGCGCTCGGCGAGCGAGCGCGTTTCGGAATAAACGACGCGCGCCACCTGCACCCAGTTCACCAGCGCGATCACCAGCGCCACGATCCAGAGGCTCGGCCGCAGCACGGCGGCGAGGCAGATGGCGAGGAGCAGCGCGGGAAAGGCCATCATCAGGTCGGTGAAGCGCATCAGGACCGTGCCGAGAAACCCTCGGAAATAGCCCGCCGTGACGCCGACCAGCGTGCCGATCACCAGCGCCGCGCCATTGGCGACGATTCCGATGACGAGCGAGTTGCGCGCGCCGTAGAGGAGGCGCGAAAGCAGGTCGCGCCCGAGAAGGTCGGTTCCGAGCCAATAGGTGGCTGACGGTGGCAGGGGCGAGCCTTCCAGCGTCAGCCCGTCGAAGAACTGCTCGTTCGGATCGAAGGGCGCTACAAGGGGCGCGAAGATCGCCGACAGGCTTACCAGCGCGATGATGAGAAGGCCGAGCAGCGCCAGCTTGCGCGATAGGAGCCGGCGCAGGACGCTGTCTCCGCCGACGGGAGGGGAAGGCGGCAGGGCGGCGGCCTCAGGCCCGACGAGGACGCTCATCCGAAGCCTCCCTGTTCTTGAGTTCCACGACCCGCCGCGCCGCCTCTTCCATTGTCACCTGCCAGCTCATCGCGAGCTGGCGGAGCTGGGCATAGGCCTGTTCGTCGCCGATGCCGGCACCGGAGCCAGCGGCGGCACCGGCGAGGGCCACCACCGCGCGCACCACGGTCTGACGCTCGGCAACGCGCTCGCGAAGGCTGGTGATTTCCCGTCCGAGCCTTCGCCGCTCGTCGAAGGCGCGCCGGGCGATGAGAAGGGCGGAATAGACGCCGGCATTGACGACGGGCTTGACGATCTGCGCGTCCACCTGGCGCGACAGCGCCCATTCGATGCGCCCCGGCGCTTCCGAGCCGATCAGAGCGACGAGCGGCATAGGCGCCTCGCCGGGCTGCCAGGGGAACTGCTCGTCGAACCCATGATCGACGTCGAAGAACAGGAAATCCGCCCCGGCGGCCGAGGCCGGCAGGTCCGGCCAGGTCTGCGCCACGTCCAGCCCGATCGCGCCGAGCTGGCGGATCAGGCCCTCGATCGAGGCATGCTCGCGGTGGAGAACCAGGGCTTTGGCCCCACCGAGATTGGGAATTCTCGCGCGGCGGTTCATCGCACCAGCCTCAGCGAGGGCCGGAAGGTCGCGGCCGGATCGTAATGCGAGAGGTAGGGGTCGGCACCGATGCAGCTGGGGCTTGCCTCCAGAAGCTCGAAACGGGTGCCGCGAATGCGCCCGATCTTGGCGGGCAGCTCGGCATGCTGGGTGCGCGCGTCGATGCGGATCGCGCCGAGCGCCGTTTCGTGCGGCCCGGCCGCCAGGGCACGGCGCACCGCGTCCGGCTCGTCGTCTCCGGCCGCCTCGATCGCGTCGGCAAGCACCGTCACCGCCGCATGGGCGGCCGCTTCGAAGGAGGAGCGCGGCCCCGGCGCGCCATCGTGAATGAAAGGCAGGGAGGAGAGATGCCCTTCGCCGAAGGGCGCGATCGAGGCGAGTTCGGCCTCGGTCAGGTTGCAGGAGACGATCGGGCGCCGCTCGGGGCGAAAGCGCTCGTCCTCCCGGCCGAGCGCCGCATAGGCCTCGTAAAAGGCGTAGGAGGAAGGACCGATCAGGTTGTTCAGGACGAAATCCGGCACGGTGGCGCGGATCTCGGCGACGAGCCGCCCCACATCGGTGTCGCCGAGCGGCAAGTAGCGCTCACCCCTCACCTCGCCGCCGGCATCCGCCACGAGGTCCCGGGCGATGCGGTTCATCTCCCAGCCCCAGATATAGTTGGAGCCGACCAGAAAGGCATCTCGGCCGTAACGCGCAGCGACATGGGCCACCAGCGGCACGAGATGCTGGTTGGGCGCGGCGTTCATGTAGACGACGTGGTCGTTCGCCTCGAAGCCTTCGTAGGGCGCGGGATACCAGAGAAGGCCCCCATGCTTCTCCAGCACCGGGATCACCTCCTTGCGGCTCCAGGAGGTGATGCAGCCAACGACATGTCGCAGCTTCGCCCCCGTCAGAAGCTCGGCGCAAAGCGGCGCATAGTGCTCGATCCGCCCGGCCGGATCGCAGTCCACGGCCTCGAACCGGATGCGGCGCGCCGGATCGGCGTTCACCGCCGCGATGGCGCCGTACACGCCCTCGCGGCAGGCTTGCCCGAGCCGCTCGTAAGAGCCCGACTGCGAGAAGAGGACGCCGATCCCAACGCTTTGCTTCAAGGGCTGTTGTTCCAAGCGAAACCCGTTCCAGAACGAAAAAGCCCTGCTGACCCTACGCGACGCTTGGAGGCGTCGCGTAGGGTCAGCAGGGCTCGAATGCCATCCGGCGGACAGGGCCGGTATGAGGCAAGTCTGCGCTAACTTCGAAAGCGCGTCAAGCGATATGCTAAGATCTGAGGCGTGTATAAATTTTGAGCACGAGAGGCTTCTAAAGGAACGGATTGTCGCTCCGCCGCCGTTAAAGAGGACAGCCTAGAGTTCTGGCTTTCGACCTTTGGTGCAAGTGCGGACTTTGGCCATGGCTTCATGGGAGGGCTCCGGCTTTCTTGAGTTACTTCGGCCGCTTTCGAAACAACTGTGCGTGAGCCCCGGTCACAGAGATCTGAGCTTGACCATCCGCACGAACAGGTGGCGGATCGCCCTCCTTGTCTCAGGATCCCTGATCCGGGAAAGCATGTCCTCCACGGCTGGTTCGAGCACCACCTCGTTCGCAAAGTTCACTTCGTCGAGCGGCTCGCCCTCCATTCCTTCGAAGAAGAAGCTCGTTGGAACGTCCAGCGCCGTGGCCAGTCGATAAAGCGTGCTAGCGCTCACGCGGTTCTCGCCGTTCTCATATTTGCGAACCTGCTGATACGTGATGCCGAGATCTTTCGCGACGGACTGAAGCGATCGGCCCTGATCCAAGCGACGCCGCTCGATCCGCTTGCCCAGATGGATATCGATCGGGTCATTGCTCAAGGTCTGCGATCCTCAAGGGCTTTTTCAGATTACAATCACTAAGTCTGCATGATCAACAACTTAAGATTATGATCCGGCCACCCCAGAGAGTGGACATTGCGACGGAAGCTCTGTACGACTAACCGTTTTGTGATGAAAGTCGATTATGCCTGATATGCTCTGGGGTTGTCATAATGGTGAATGACCCTGAGACCGATGAGGCTGTCCGTGATCTGATCGGAATCTGGAACTGGCAGGTCAGCAGCAATCTGGTGATCGCCTGCGAACGGGTCTGCGAGTACATCAATGTGCCGGTCGAACTTGGTCGCCATGGGATGAGCCCGGAGCGTTTTATCGCCGCGATCCATCCCGACGATCGAGCGGCGCTCGATGAGGTCGTCAAGATGGCGATCGAGGCGGGAGACTCCATGGTGGTCGAGTACCGGCTTCGCAGCACGTTGCATGGCACGCGGCGGGTCCGCTCCCAAGGCCGCTGCTTTCGAACCCCCGCTGGGCGTCTTACCCATATCTCCGGGTATCTGACGGACATCGAACGCTCTCAGCCCTCGAAGCTCGAACATGAAGGCCAAGAGCCGGAACGAACTCTCGTCGATCTTCTCACAAAGGCCCGTGAGTTGGCTGCGTCACTCGATTACGGCATGGTGGGTGCGCTGATCGATGCCACGCTTCTGGAAACCGGCTTCCAGATCGCCGCGCGCCTCCTGGAAGAGGAAAGCTGATCTCGTGCGCCGAGAGGAAAAGCAAGACAGCTCCCCCTGATCGGCCCCTCCGAACCGAGGTGCAGCTCTACAGAAATTACTCGGCGAGAATGCCTGTCTCCAAACTGAACAGGGCTGGCTTAGGGCTCTTATTGCCGAGTGTGGGGTTCAAAAGCAGGTTTCAAATCGACTTTGCCTTTCTGGCAGATCCTGTCAGCGGAGCTATACGGCGACTTAAAGTCCATCGGGGATTGGTGAGGGCTATGCGCTCAGGCGCTCGAAGCTGTCGTCGCTATTGAGATCCATATCAAAGCCGGTCGCTCGCCGCTGGGTCGGAAGCGAGGTCGATCTCCGACCTTCAATCGCCGAGGGGATGGCTTTGGGTTCGATGCTGGTGGCCGTCTTGTCCTCGTGACGCGATACCGGAGTGGCCGCCTGGAAAGGGGAAGGGGATTTTGCCGATCCTGTAAGTTTGAAGAACCCGGCACTCTCTTCCAGCCGGCCCGCCTCGGCCGAGAGCTGTGCGGCGGTGGCGGACATTTCGTTGGCCGCTCCAGCGTTGGACTGGGTGACCTGATCGAGTTGCTGGATCGCCTGGTTGATCTGATCGATGCCGACAGACTGCTCTCGGCAAGCGGCTGAGATTTCGGATACGAGATCGGCTGTCCGCTGAATGTCGGGCACCAGGGCGTCCAGCATTTGGCCTGCCTCTTCCGAGGTCAGAAGCGTCTGAGCCGACAACGTCCCGATCTCCTGCGCGGCGGCCTGCGACCGCTCGGCCAGCTTGCGAACCTCGGATGCGACAACGGCGAAGCCTTTGCCATGCGGACCTGCCCGTGCGGCCTCGATGGCGGCGTTCAGCGCCAGCAGGTCAGTCTGCCGGGCTATCTCCTGAACCACCGAGATTTTCTGGGCGATCGTGCGCATGGCTTCCACCGAAGCCGCCACCGCGACGCCGGTCCGCTGTGCGCTGCTGGATGCCTGCCCTGCGATCTTTTCGGTTTGGCTCGCATTATCGGCGTTTTGACGCACGTTGGCCGACATTTCTTCGATCGCAGCGGACGCCTCTTCCGAGGCTGCTGCCTGTTCGGTGGAGCCTGATGACAGCTGCTCCGCCGTAGCCGCCGACTGGCTCGAACCGGATGCGACCTGGCTGGCCGACGTGGTCACCGACAAGGCAATCCCCGACAGTTTTGCGCTCATCATGTTCATGGCGCGCAGCAGGTCGCCGATCTCGTCCGATCCCTTCGCGTCGACACGCTGGGAGACGTCACCTTCGCCGATGGCGTTGGCCAGGCCAACGGCCTTGCTCAAGCCGCGCGTCACCGACAACGCGATCCACGTTGCAGCGCTGGCGCCCACGGCCATGCCACCCGCGATCAGACACAGGAGCCAAACCCATGTCGCGTCGTAGCTGCTATCGGAATCGGCGATGAACTGCTGGGCTTGCGCTCCGGCTTCCTTGACCAGCTCGTCCAGACGCTGGGACGTGGCGACTGCCAGAGGGATCTGCTTTTTGTTGGCAAGGTCGGTCGCCTTGGCCAGCCAGTTGTCGACGCCGACATCCGCAGACGCCCTCATCCCGCTGAACGCCTTGGCCCAGGCGGCTCGCAGAGTTTGAATATTGGGAGCCAGAGCAGGAAAGCGTAGGCCGAGCTGGTCGATGCCAGCCTTGATTTGATCATCGAGTTCGTTCAGCCGGCTGCTGGCAGCCGCGATGTCGGTGTCAACGTCATAGGCGAGCGCCTTCGCCATCTGGATCCGCGCATCGAGAACGGAAGTGACAAGCCGCTGGATAGCCTCTTGCATGGCCAACGCGTCCAGCGATGCCGAAGCGGGACCGGCCTGGAGGGCTTCCAGCTGTTGCCTCACCGCGCCGACCGTCGCTTCGCTTTCCAAGAGTCCGTTGGTGGTCGCGGAGGCGTCGGCCTTTTGCCCGAACAGGAAGGTCTGGTCGGATACTGATTTCAGCTCCGTGAGCATCGGCTCGATATCTTTGAAGAGCTCGCGTCCTTCGGGGCGCATGGCGCGCAGGACGTCCTTCAGGTTCGTGTCGACGTCCATCCAGTTTTTGTCGTACTCGGCAACCGTCGTCTTCAGTTTTTCGGGGTCGGCGGTGAAGAAGGAGGTGAGAATGTCACGTCGGATGGTCTCGAGATTTGTCTGGATTTCTTTGCTGTTCTCGACCTGCTGAAAAGGCTGTTCGGCAAAGGCGTGCAGCATTCCGTTCGTATTCTTGACGGACGCCAAACCAAAATAGCCGACTGCGCCGGTCACAACCAGAAGGGTCCCGAAGCTCGCAGCGAGCTTAAGCTTCATGTTCAGTCGCATGGTCGAGATCCCAGAATGCTAAGCAGACGAGATAAGATGGCGCCCAAATGATTAGCATTCACTGAAACGTGAGCTTCTGCGCAGAACGTTAAAACGATGGCTGGCAAAGCTTGGGGGCGACAGCGCCTCGAACGACGGGAGACATTGTCTTCGATGAGGGAGCTCGGGTGAGCACGCAGGGCAAGCGCGTTCGAGCCAAGGAATGCTGATCCGTTCGGAAACGGTTGGACCAGCACATCGGACGGCCAGCAACGAAGCCTGCCTTTGAACTATCCGTCGATTGCAGGCAACGGATGGAATGATGCGCCTGTTCGTGACTGCGGCTCGAACTGCGGAACGGGTAGATCCGCGGTACTGACCCGGTCGCGGCCCGCTTCCTTGGCGCGGTAAAGCGCTCGATCCGCCCGTTTGATCGCCTGGTCGAGGTCTTCTTGCTGGCGGCGCATGGCAAGGCCGATGCTCACCGTGAAGGGAATCGCGGCCTCTCCGATCTGGACCGCCTTTTCCTTGGCCGCGAGGCGAATGCGTTCGGCCAGCGCTTCGGCGTGCTGGTCGGAACTGATGTCAGTCGCAACCAGGAACTCCTCCCCGCCCAGACGCACCAGGAGGTCCGATGGTCTGACGATATGGCTCATGCGTCCGGCAAACTCGCGCAGCACCTCGTCGCCGCCGTCATGTCCGAAACGGTCGTTGATCTGCTTGAAGTGGTCGAAGTCGATGAGAAGGAGCGTGCGCACCGAGGCGCCCTTTCCGATCGCGTCCGCCACCCCCGATCGGTTGAGTGTGCCCGTCAGAGGATCGCGGTGAGCCGTTCTCAGGACGGTGCGGTAATCGCGTTCGCCAACCATGGCGATCACAGCCAAAGTGAAGACGATCGTCACGAGGTGATCGGTGAGGAGAAACAAGGACTCACCCGCGTCGCCAGCCAGCCATCGGTTGCCGGTAAACGTCGTGATGAGGATCGCCGCAATGTTCAAGAGGACGATTCCGCCCGAGATGCTGCGAGGACCGAACAAACCAACCCGTCCCGCGATGACATAGACGACCTGGGCGGTGCTGGCGACGCAATAGGTGAGCAGCGCCATGCGTTCGGCGGTTTCCCAATCCCTCGTCAAAACACCGGTGATAACGCATAGCGCCAGCGGGGCGGGGAGCAGTGCGCCCAGCGTTCTCGTGAGCGGAGGCTTGCCATCGAAGATGCGATAGCCACCCCACATGACGATATTGGCGACGTTCAGGACCGTGAAACCGAAACCGTTCCAGAGCGGCGTGTCGGGAGAGGGTCCTTTCATGCACCTGGCCGAGCAGGGTCTCCAACAGCCAAGCCATCAGTGTACACACGCCCAGCACGAGGGCTGCGTAGACAAGCGCGTGGGTGCTGGAGACGAACTGTGCTAAGGTGCCCATATAGGCAGTGATGCATATCCCATCCTAGGATTTGGTATAGAACATTGCTTTACAATTTTTGATTGAAGATTTTCCGAAGCGAATGTCGATGGCAGGTGCTAGCGGCGATGGGCAACTCAACGACGGATCTGTATCACTCTTCAGCGATACGCCGGCGAGAATTTTCAAGATGAATTGCAATAAATTTCTGAAGCACTCTTCGTCCTGATCGGGCAGGATTTACGATCTGGATTTCGACAATCATTTATTTGTTTAACTATTCCAATTTAATTAATAAAATAGAGGCAAGACGATTTCCGAGACCGGATTTAAGATTTAATACCATCGAGAATATTTTGCCGAACCTAAGAAAACACGCCTGCTGTGGGTTGAAGATACCATCCCAACACCTTCCATTTGGATCTAGGGGAACAGCGTCATCTTGCTGTAAGGAGAGGACTGGATGCCGCGATTAGGCGGGCCGACCTCGCGCTCCACCGCGCCAGAGTTTCTGCTCGCCGCCTCATCGCCGTTTGAGGCCGATATTAGTTCTCCCGCTAATAGGCTTTCCCTTTCGTTCTGGAATGTGTGGGCTGCTCCTCACGAGAGAAAGTCCGAGTGAATCCAGTATCGCGTTTGGATGATGCGCATGATCGAAACGATGTCATGAGCAATGGAATGGTCTACTGCTAGGATACTGTGGTGGACGCGTCCTCCACCTCACGGATGCTGGGGATAGCTGGAGAGGTCGGGTGACTTGGTCTGGCCAGAAAACAGCTTGGCGGCCAGGTTCCGGACGGTTGGTCGGCTCGCGACGCCCAGTACCCCATGCAGAAGGTGGATGCCGAGCCGGCTGCGCGGATGCATCAGGCGCGGGGCGATCTTCGGCACGCCTTGCGCATCGTCCACCATCGGACGCATCTTGGCCTCGTACTCGCTGAGGGCGGCGGCCACATCGTCGCGGCGGTCGAGTTCCGCGGCCAGGACATAGGCCCCCGTCACCGCCAGCGTCGTGCCGATGCCGGCAAGCGGGGTCGCGCACCAGGCGGCGTCGCCCGTCAGAACCACGCGGCCCTTCGACCAGCGCTTCATCCGCACCTGACGCAAGACATCGAAGTAGAAGTCGTGCGTGCTTTCCATTCCTGCGAGAATGCGCTCGGACTGCCACCCGGCATCCGCGAAGCGCTCGCGCATATAGGCTTTCTGGCGTTCGGCATCCCACTTGTGCTCGCCGTTCGGTGCCTGCTGAATGGCGAGGTTGGCGCGCGTCGTTCCATAATTGTCAGGCCGCAGCGAGAGGCTCCGGCCCCCCGTCGCGTTGTACCAACGCCACATCCGGTTATCGCCCGGCACGTGGGGAATGGTGAAGTATGCGATCGTCAGATTCATCCATCGCGGATCGTTCTCGTCGGGAAACATCAGTTCGCGCGTCTTCGATCCGACCCCTTCGGCGACCACCACCAGATCGTAGCTCTCAATCGCGCCGCCAGCGAAGGTGACGATCGCCCGCTCGCCGTCATCGTCGATGCGCTCGATCCTGTCGCCGAAGCGGAACGCGGCATGCTCGCGCGCCGACTCGTAGACGAGACGCGCGAGGTCGCCGCGCAGGATCTCCATCTCGGCGGTCGGGCCGTCGCTTCCCAGTTCTTCGAGCGAAAACTCCGCCACGACCTCGCCGTCCGCGTCGACCCAGGTCGTTCCCTCCTCGCCGGTGCCCCGCTCGAGCGCGGTCCGCTCCAAACCCATGCGGCGCAGCACCTCTCGGCCGACATCGCGTACATCGACATTCTGACCGCCATCGCGGAACTCGGGGGCACGTTCGACCACCGTGACGTCGTTGCCCAGACGGCTCAGCCACCACGCTGCGGTGTTCCCGGCGATGCTGGCGCCGGAGACGAGAATACGACGGGACATGGGGCAGGCTCCTACGGACAAACAATATCATGCATGATGTATATCGGATTCAGGATCGGTCAAGATTGACGATCAGCCGCCCGAGCAGCGCGACCAGATCGGCGGTCTCCTCGGGCGAAAAGCCCTCGAGGCCTTTCGCGTTGCCGGCAACCAGCGCTTCGCCGCCGATGCGGGCGGCCTCGCGTCCGGCCTGCGTGAGTTCAACCACCGATGCGCGTCGGTCGCTCTGCGACGGCGAGCGGGCGATCAGGGACATCGTCTCCAGCCTGTCGAGCAGGGCCACCATGGCCGGCTGCCTGACGGCCGACGAGCGGACGAGGTCGCGTTGCAGCAGCGGTCCCTTCCATGACAGAAGAAGGAGCGGTCCGATCAGGGACATGGTGAGGCCGTGCGGCTTGAGCGCCGCGTCCACCCCGCGATTGAAGGCGCGGGCGGCGTGATTGGCGAGGTATCCCGGCGCGGTCGCGGCATCGGGATGAATGTCGTCCTTGTCCTGCATGAGAGCCACCTGCGCCTTCGGAACCGATCTCGTCGTCCCCGAAGTCGGGTAGTTCACGCGGTGGATTGCGACAAGGTTCGCCGAAGACAACGACAGAAAAGAACCGGCCCCTTCGTCGGCACGGCCGCAACGGCTGTTTCCCGCCCCGTTGCAGTCTGATGCGAGCCGACAGAAGCGAACCGTCTTGCCGTTCGATCTCGACACGCAACCGCTTCGAAACGCCCCAGCAGCTCAACGGTTAAGGGTTCGCAATCGAGCAGCCGGCGGCATTCGAACGACGCTGTTCATTCTCGGAAAACCAACCCGGCAAGTGACGCTCGCCGCCTTTCCGAATGGTGCTAAGTGCCGCTTATCGCGACAGTGTTTGTCGCCCAAGCCATTTCCACTCAGGATTGTCTACCCATGCGCCTTTCCATCAAATTGCGCCTCGCATTGAGTTTCGGTGCTCTGCTCGTCTCCGCCTGTGCCATCAACGTGCTCTGCATCCACGCCCTCGCCCCGGCTGGGCAAACCAGCTATGACAGCACGCAGATGACCCTCTTCGCAGCGATGGCCGCCGTGATGGCTATGGGTGTCGCTCTGGCAGCCTGGATCATCGGCTCCTTAACCAGCGGCATCCGCCAACTCGCGGAGAACATGGATCGGATCGCGAACGGCGATCTGTCGCAGCGCATCGTCCATTCGCGCCGCGACGAACTCGGAGACCTTCTGACCCGCCTGTGTCAGACCCGGCTCCGGTTGTCGGGAACGGTTCATGCCGTGCAAGGCGCGGCCATGCAGGTCGCATCGGGCTCGCAGCAGTCCCTCGCGACGGCGACTCAGCTTTCCTCCGGCTCCACCGAGCAGGCCGCCGCCTCCGAGCAGGCGTCCGCCGCGATCGAGGAGATGACCGCCAACATCCGCCAGAACGCCGACAACGCCTCCACCACCGAGAAGATCGCCGCCCAGGCCGCCGAACATGCCGGCACCACGGGCGCGGCGGTGGCGCAGTCCACCGAGGCGATGCGCGCCATTGCCGAGAAGATCGCCGTGGTGCAGGAGATCGCCCGCCAGACCGACCTGCTCGCTCTGAACGCCGCGATCGAGGCGGCCCGCGCCGGCCAGCACGGCAAGGGTTTTGCGGTGGTGGCCTCGGAAGTGCGTAAGCTCGCCGAGCGCAGCCAGGCGGCGGCGGCCGAGATCGGCGACCTCTCGTCCCGCACGCTGGTGGTGGCGGAGGATGCCGGGGCGCGTCTGGAGCGGCTGGTGCCGGACATTCGCAAGACGGCGGAGCTGGTGTCGGAGATTTCGGCGGCGTGCCGGGAGCAGTCGATCGGCATCGAGCAGATCAACCAGGCGATCGGGCAGCTGGATCAGGTGACGCAGTCGAACGCCGGGGCGGCCAACGAGATGGCGGCCACCGCCGATCAGCTGTCCACCGAGGCGGGCCGGCTGGAAGATCGGATGGCCACCTTTCATCTCAACGATGGCGAAGCGCGGATCATTCTTGCGGGGATGGAGGAGGGCAAGACAGGCGATGCGCTGCAAGCCCTGGCGGAGGACTTCGTGGCGCAACAGCAGCAGAGGGCGCCCGCGCAGCAGGACCGTTTCGTGCCACAGCTTCGCGCTGCTTGAACCGAGAGCATCCGGCGAAACCCGATGGGGTCGGCTGGCCGGGTCGTCCGGCCGCTGACATCGTGGTCTGCCCCTCGGCAATGCGCTGGGCGCTCTTGCCGCCGGTCTGGTGATCGATCACGGGCCGGGCTCGCACGGTTCTCTTGACAGCGGCGCTCCTTCCGCTGGCCGCGCTGGGCCTTGTCCTTCGCCGGCGCCCTTCCCGGAACGCGGGTGGAGGCCACCTTACCACAGCGGAGCGAAGAACGATCTGCGCGGTGGCATCAACCCCTTGATCCGCACCTGTGGTTCGTTCGACGCGGTCATGGACTTCGACCGGCTGCTCGCCGAACCAGCGCGCCCAATGCGGCTGCTCCCGACCTTCGACTGCGGCGATCGCCTGCATCCCGGCGACGCCGGAAACAAGGCCATGGCCGACGCCATCGACCTCGACACCCTTCTCGGAGACGCACCATGAAGATCGACCTTTCCGGCAAGACCGCCCTCGTCACCGGCTCCACCGCCGGCATCGGCTTCGCCATCGCGCTGGGCTTGGCGAGAGCCGGCGCGCATGTCGTGCTGAACGGCCGTGACGCGGCGCGGACTGAGGCCGCCGTCGCCAAGCTGAAGGCCGAGGCACCGGAAGCCGAGGCGAGCGGCGTCGCCGCCGATGTCGGCACGGCTGACGGCTGCGACGCGCTGGTGGCCGCGCTCCCGGCGGTCGACATCCTCGTCAACAATGCCGGCATTTTCGGCCCGCAGGACTTCTTCGACACGCCCGATGCGGAATGGGAGCGCTTCTTCGCGGTCAACGTCCTGTCCGGGGTGCGCTTGTCGCGCGCCTATCTGCCGGGCATGCAGGCGGCGGGGTGGGGCCGCGTCCTGTTCCTGTCCTCCGAATCCGGTCTCAACATCCCGGTCGAGATGATCCATTACGGCGTGACCAAGACGGCCGACATCGCTCTCTCGCGCGGCCTCGCCAAGCGCATGGCGGGCACGGGGGTGACGGTGAACGCCATCCTGCCGGGCCCGACCCTGTCGGAGGGGGTGGCAGAGATGCTGGCGGGTGAGGTCGAGAAGACCGGCAAGCCGATCGAGGAGGTCGCGGCCGACTTCGTCAAGGCGCATCGCTCGACCTCGATCATCCAGCGCGCCGCCACCGTCGAGGAAGTCGCCAATCTCTGCGTCTATGTCGCCTCGAAACAGGCCTCGGCCACGACCGGCGCGGCGCTGAGGGTCGATGGCGGCGTGGTCGATACGATTGCCTGAGGGTCAGGCGCCTCCCACGAGCAGGACAGGCGGAGCGCGTGCGCCTTCATGGTGCCGCCGCCTCAGAGGCTTGGAGCATGCCTTCGCAATAATCGATCTGCTCGCTGAGGGAACGGTCGCGGCGGTCGCAAGGCCGCCCGGCCATTATTCCCGTTCGGCGTCGAACCCAGCCGGATCGCTTTCGCGCGCAATGGCCGCCGGCCAGGGCGCGAAGGGTCCGGCGTGAACTCTGCCGATGCCCTGGAACGGGCCTTCGCCGTCGCCCACCGAGCTCTCGCCTGCCGGGAAGCGCTATGGCCTTTTCCTGTCATCGCCCGACCCCGGCGCCACCCGCTCGCGACGGCATATCGCGGGCGCGAAGATTGTGACCGGTGGAGGGGTGGTCATCCCCACCGTAAAATCATATGTCGGCCTTGCGATTCCATCGAAGGTGTCACGCCGTCCGGCGGCCCGGCTCGTCGCCGCCCGTGAAGCGTTCGTTTCGATCTCATGTCGGTTCAGTCTTCCGGTGTCCGCCTTGCCGACGCCGCGCCCGCCCGCCGCAATTTCCGCACCGTCGCCCTCATCGTCGCCAGCGCCATGTTCATGGAGCAGCTCGACGCCACCATTCTGGCGACGGCGCTGCCCACGATGGCGCGCGACTTCGGCGTCGGCGCGCCCTCGATGAGCATTGCGCTCACCTCCTATCTCATCAGTCTGGCGGTGTTCATTCCCGTCAGCGGCGCGGTGGCCGACCGCTGGGGCTCGCGCACCGTGTTTCGCGCCGCGATCGGTGTCTTCGTCGTCGGCTCGCTTCTCTGCGCGCAGGCGCCTTCGCTCGGCTTTCTCGTCGTCGCGCGGCTTTTGCAGGGGCTCGGCGGGGCGATGATGATGCCGGTCGGGCGCCTCGTGCTCCTGCGCTCGGTGGAGCGGCGCGACCTCGTCTCGGCCATGTCCTGGCTGCTCGTGCCCGCCCTGATCGGGCCGATCCTCGGGCCGCCGGTCGGCGGCCTCATCGTCACCTATGCCGACTGGCGCTGGGTCTTCTACATCAACGTGCCCATCGGCCTCATCGGCATGGTGCTCGTCAGCCTCTTCATTGACGAGACGAAGGGGGAGCGAACCGGGCCGTTCGACGCCGTCGGCATGGTCCTGTCGGGCGTGTCGCTGGGATCGCTCCTGTTCGGTTTCGAAAGCGCCAGCCGCGAGGGCGAGGGGCTGATGGCGCTGGCGCTGGTCGCGGTCGGCCTCGTGGCCGGCGCGCTCTATCTGCGCCATGCCAAGCACCATCCCGCGCCGATCCTCGATCCCGCCCTGATGCGGGTGCCCTCGTTCGGCACCTCGGTGATCGCGGGTTCGCTGACGCGCATCACCCAAGGGGCGCAGCCGTTCCTCCTGCCGCTGATGATGCAGCTCGGCTTCGGCCTGTCGGCGGCGACGAGCGGCCTCATCACCATCGCCACCGCGATCGGCTCGCTGATGATGAAGGCGCTGGCGCCCCGGCTGCTGCGGCGCTTCGGCTTTCGCAACGCGCTGGCGGTGAACGGCATCGTGGCCGCGCTGCTCTATGGCGCCTGCGCCTTCTTCCGGCCGGACTGGCCGCTGCCGCTGATCTTCGGCGTTCTGGTCTGCTGCGGCTTCTCGATGTCGTTCCAGTTCACCGCCTACAACACGGTGGCCTACGACCGGATCTCGTCGGCGCAGATGAGTTCGGCGACGAGCTTCTACACGACCTTCCAGCAGCTGATGCTCTCGCTCGGCATCTGCGTGGCGGCGCTCGCGCTTCACGGCTCGATGAACCTCCAGCGTCACGACGTACCCGAGCTTTCGGACTTCTCGGTCGCCTTCGCGGTGGTGGTGGCGATCTCGCTGGTGGCGACGATCTGGAACCTGCGCTTCTCCGTGGACGCCGGCCGCGAGATCAGCGGCCACGGCCATGTGGCCGAGAGCGTGAAGCGCCCCGCCGCCGAGGCCAGCGAGGCGCTGGAACACGCCCGCTAACGGCGGCGTCTCGCGGGGGGAGGGGGGGGCGGTCTCGTCTCGGACGCGACCCCGCCTCGAACACTCGCTCGGACGGCTTTCGGCCGATAGATTTCCGGTCCCTCCAGAGCCGTCCGGTCCGGACCGCATGGGGCGGGCGATGGCGCTCGGGCGCGGGCAAAACTGAACTTATGACGCCGCCGCCCCTTGCGCGGGGCCAAGTGGGATGGTTTGAGGCGGCTTCCTCCTCGCACCGACTTGGAATTCCAGCATGATCCGCCTTGAGAGCATCGGCAAGCAGAACGGCAAGCAGATCGTCTTCATCGAGGCGTCGGCGGCCCTTCAGCGCGGTGAGAAGATCGGCCTCGTCGGCCCCAATGGCGCGGGCAAGACGACGCTGTTTCGCATGATCACGGGTCAGGAGCTTCCGGACGAGGGGCAGGTCTCGGTCGATCGCGGCGTGACGATCGGCTATTTCAGCCAGGATGTCGGCGACATGGCGGGCCGCAGCGCGGTGGCCGAGGTGATGGACGGCGTCGGGCCGGTCAGCGCGCTGGCCGCCGAGATGGCAGAGCTGGAAGCGGCCATGGCCGATCCGGCCCAGGCCGACGCGATGGACGAGATCATCGCCCGCTACGGCGAAGTGCAGGGCAGCTACGACGAGCTCGACGGCTATGCGCTGGACGGGCGCGCCCGCGAGGTGCTGGACGGGCTCGGCTTCAGCCAGACGATGATGGACGGCGATGTGGCCAAGCTTTCGGGCGGCTGGAAGATGCGCGTGGCGCTGGCGAAGATCTTGCTGATGCGCCCCGACGTCATGCTCCTCGACGAGCCGTCGAACCATCTCGACATCGAAAGCCTGATCTGGCTCGAGAGCTTTCTCAAGGGCTTCGACGGCGCCGTCCTGATGACGTCGCACGATCGCGAATTCATGAACCGCATCGTCGGCAAGATCATCGAGATCGACGGCGGCACGCTGACCTCCTATTCCGGCGACTACGAGTTCTATCAGCAGCAGCGCGCCATCGCCGAGGTGCAGCAGCAGGCGCAGTTCGAGCGCCAGCAGGCGATGCTGGCCAAGGAGGTCGCCTTTATCGAGCGCTTCAAGGCGCGCGCCAGCCATGCCGCGCAGGTGCAGAGCCGGGTGAAGAAGCTCGACAAGATCGAGCGCGTCGAGCCGCCCAAGCGCCAGCAGACGGTGCGCTTCGAGTTTCAGCCGGCGCCGCGCTCGGGCGAGGATGTCGCGACGGTCAAGGGCGTCCACAAGCGCTATGGCGACCGCACGATCTATGACGGGCTCGATTTCCAGGTGCGCCGGCGCGAGCGCTGGTGCGTCATGGGCGTGAACGGCGCGGGCAAGTCGACGCTGCTCAAGCTGATCGCCGGCGCCTCGGAGCCCGATTCCGGGACGGTTGCGCTGGGCCCGAGCGTCAAGATGGGCTATTTCGCCCAGCATTCGATGGAAGTGCTCGAGGGCGAGCGCACGGTTCTGCAGTCTCTGGAAGACAATTTTCCGCAGGCGGGGCAGGCGTCCTTGCGCGCGCTCGCCGGCTGCTTCGGCTTTTCCGGCGACGAGGTCGAGAAGAAATGCCGCGTCCTGTCGGGCGGCGAGAAGGCACGGCTGGTCATGGCCAAGATGCTATTCGATCCACCGAACTTCCTGGTCCTCGACGAGCCCACCAACCATCTCGACATCGCCACCAAGCAGATGCTGGTCGAGGCGCTGTCGCGCTTCGAAGGCGCCATGCTCTTCGTCAGCCACGACCGCCATTTCCTGGCGGCGCTGTCCAACCGCGTGCTGGAGCTGACACCGGAAGGCCCGCATCTCTACGGCGGCGGCTACTCCGAATATGTCGAGCGCACCGGCCAGGAAGCGCCGGGGTTGCGCAGTTAAAGCGCCCTGTCGCGCTGACCCTTCAGGAAGCAGACGCTCTGCGGCGCGCTAGGTCGTCCAGGGCGACCTGGAAACCTTGCGCGCATTCTGTGCACGACCCGGCCGACCCCGGCTCGTGCACGCCAGCCTAGGCTAGACGCTTGCGCTGATCGGGGGCGGGGCCTGCGATGGTCCGCCTCCGCCCGCCTCATGACCCGAGGCCGGCCGCCTCTTCCCGGCCCTCCAGCAAGCCGACCGAAACAAGCGCTCCACACATCGCCCGTGTGGAAAGCGGGCGGCGTGCTGCCGAACGTCCGGCACCGATGACGCATGACGTTTGACAACATCACAACAATCAGGTTATCCGTGAAGAAACATTAGCGACGGATGCCATGACCCTTTCTCGCTTCGCCACGCGCCTGAACTCCTTCGGGTCCGCCCCGCATCTCTTCTGGCCGGACCTGCAGGGCAAGCCGAGCTTCATGCAGATGGCCGAGCGAGCCGCGACCGCAAAGGGCTTGACGGATGTCGATCTGAACTTCCCCGACCATGTGACGGACGAGCCGGGCTTGGTCGGCCGTCGCATCAACGATCTCGGCCTCGCCATCAACGGCCTCGCCATGCGCTACTACACGAACCCCGCCTTTAAGCTGGGTGCCTTCACGAATCCCGATAAAGCCGTGAGGCGCGAGGCGATCGATCTGACCAAGCGCGGCATCGACGCGGCGCGGGCCATGGGCGCCGACCTGATGACGCTCTGGCTCGGGCAGGACGGGTTCGACTACAATTTCCAGCTCGACTATGCGGAGGCCTGGGACCTGGAAATCGACGGCATCCGCGAGGTCGCCGAGCACGATCCAGCCTGCCGCGTTTCCATCGAGTACAAGCCCGACGAGCCGCGCGCCCATGCGCTCTTGCGCGACTGCGCCACCACGCTGCTCGCCATCCAGGACGCCGGCTGTTCCAATCTCGGCGTGACGCTCGACTTTGCCCATGCGCTCTATGCCGGCGAGCAGCCGGCCTATGCCGCCCATCTCATTCATCGCCGCTCCAAGCTCATGGGTGTCCATCTCAACGACGGCTACGCCAAGCGAGACGACGGCTTGATGGTGGGCGCGGTGCACCTGCGCTCGACCCTGGAGCTGCTGCGCCAGATCCGCCGCGATGGCTACGAGGGCGCGCTCTATTTCGACACGTTCCCCGACGCTTCGGGCCTCGACCCCGTGGCCGAGTGCGAGACCAATATCGCGACCGTCCAGCAGCTTTTGGCGGTCGCCACGCGCCTCGACGCCGACAATCGCCTCGGCGAGGCGCAGTCGCGCCAGGACGGCGTCGCCAGCCAGAGCATCGTCAACCAGGCGCTGATCGCGGCGGCCTGAGCCACCCCATCGCGGCGCCGGCCCGCGTCACCCGTCCGGTCTGTTCCAGGGAGGATTTCGCATGACCATTCGACTGAAGGCGCTCGTCGCCGGCTGCGCACTGGCTCTCACCGCCGGCATGGCGAACGCGCAGGCGCTCGCGCCGTTGAACTCCGACACCGAGACCGACCGCGTGGAATGGAGCCAGCTACAGGACAAGCTCGGCGCCGTGCCCGCCGCCCCGGCCGGCGCCCGCGTCGGCGGCGTGTCCAAGACGCTGACCAACGAATATTGGCGCAGCCTCGGCGAGGGCTATCAGGCCTATGGCAAGAAGGCCGGCGTCGAGGTCGTGTATCAGGCCGCGCAGAGCGAGGGCGACCAGCTCGGCCAGCTTTCGATCGCCGAGACGCTGATCAGCCAGGGCTTCAACGCGCTGCTCTTCTCGCCGCAGACCGACAACAATCTCCAGCCCGCGCTGGAAAGCGCTCAGGCCCAGAAGATCCCGGTCGTCAACGTCAACGACGCGGTGATCCCGAGCGCCACGCATTACGTCGGCAATGTCCAGCGCGACAACGGCGTGCGCGTCGCCAAATGGTTCATCCAGAACCGCCCGCAGGGCGGCAAGGTCGCGGTGATCGAAGGCCAGGCCGGCGTCTTCGCGGCGGGCCAGCGCACGAGCGGCTTCACGCAGACCATCAGCGAGGGCGGCAAGTTCCAGGTCGTCGCCAGCGTTCCCGGCAATTGGGATCGTCAGGTCGCCTACGACGCGGCCTCGACCGTCCTGCAGCAGAACCCCGACCTCATCGGCTTCTATGCCAACAATGACGGCATGGCGCTGGGCGTCGTGGAGGCCGTGAAGGCCGCCGGCCTGCAGGACAAGGTCGTGGTCTTCGGCACGGACGGCATTTCCGACGCCTATGCCTCGATCCGCGCCGGCGAGCTGACCGGCACGGTGGACAGCTTCCCGGTTCTCACCGGCGAAGTGGCGATGGAAGTGGCGCTGCGCCTCGTCGGCGGCCAGGCCATCCCGCGCGTCGTCTCGACGCCGCAGGCTCTCATCACCAAGGACAATGTCGAGACCTTCGCGGTGAAGGGCGACGCGCTGCGCGACGTGCTTCTGAAGCAGGCCGGCAAGTAAGGCGCCCGGGGCCGGCCCCGGCCGGTCCCGCTCCGCCAGGCGGGGGCGAGACGCCCCCGCAAACGGCCTGTCCTCGTCTCCGGGAGGGAGCGACTATCCCATGAACACGGCGACCAACGACCGTCTGACGCTTGTCGACATCGGCAAGAGCTTCGGCCCCTTACGCGCGCTCGACGGGTTCTCCATGTCGGTCCGGCCCGGCTCGGTGCACGGGCTGCTCGGCGAGAACGGCGCGGGCAAGTCGACGCTTCTGCGCATTCTCTCCGGCGTGCTGGAGCCCTCCAGCGGCCATGTCGAGATCGACGGCGCGCAGGTGACCGGCCATGGGCCGAACGCCGCGCGCAAGGCCGGCATCGCGATGATCCATCAGGAGCTCCAGCATGTGCCGGAGCTCAGCGTGGCGCAGAACATGTTTCTCGGCCGCCCCTTGCGCATGGCCGGCGGCCTTCTGGTGGACCGACGGGCGCAGGAGCGCGCGGCCGCCGAGGCGCTGCGACCCCTCGACCCGTCGATCGACCCCGGCGCGCCGATCCGCACGCTGAAGGTCGCCCAGCGCCAGATCGTCGAGATCGCCCGCGCCATGATGGAGGACACCAAAGTCCTCGCCATGGACGAGCCGACCTCCAGCCTCACCCCGGCCGAGTTCGAGCGGCTGGCCGTTTTGATCGGCCAGCTGGCGGCCAAGGGCGTCTCGATCATCTATGTCAGTCACAAGATGGACGAGGTGTTCCGCGTCTGCGACCGGGCGACGATCCTGCGCGATGGACGCAAGGTGACCGACGTCGTGATGCGCGAGACCAGCGAGGCGGAGGTCGTCTCGCGCATGGTCGGCCGCGAGCTGTCCACCGCCGAGCACAAGGGCTTCGCGCGGGAGGAGGTGGTTCTCGATGTCGCCAATCTTTCGCGCGGCGAGGCCGTGCGCGAGGCGAGCTTTCAGCTCAAACGCGGCGAGGTCCTGGGCGTTTCCGGCCTCGTCGGCGCCGGGCGCACCGAGCTTCTGCGGTTGATCGCGGGCGTCGACAGGCCCGATGGCGGCGAGATCCGCCTGGAAGGGCGGACGCTCCGGCTCGGCAATCCACGCGCGGCCATCGCCGCCGGGCTCGGCCTCCTGCCCGAGGAGCGCAAGCGCGACGGCATCGTGGCGCGCCGCTCGGTGCGCTCCAACATCGCACTTTCCTCCATGAAGCGCTTCTCGCGCTTCGGCTTCGTGCGCCGCCGCGCCCTGTCGCGCGAGAGCGAAAGCCTGATGCGCGATCTCAACCTTCGCCCGCTCCAGATCGAGCGGCCGATCGGCCAGTTTTCCGGCGGCAACCAGCAGAAGGCCATTATCGGTCGCTGGATCGCCGCCGGCGCGCGCATCCTCCTCTTCGACGAGCCGACGCGCGGCATCGATGTCGGCGCCAAGGCCGAGATCTACGCACTGATCGAGCGGCTCGCCGCAGAGGGGCGCTCGATGATCGTCGTTTCCTCCGAACTGCCAGAGATTCTGCGCGTCTCCGACCGCGTGCTCGTCATGCGCGAAGGCCGCATCGCGGGGATCCTGGACCGCAAGGACGTGAGCGAGGAGGCGATCGTCGCCCTCGCCGTTCCCCAGTCGGCCCGCCCCACCGCTCCCACCTCCGCACCGAGGTCCTGATCCCATGTCCACGACCGATAGCCTCGACCCCGCCGCCCCGGCCCGCCGCGCCTTCCAGTTCGGACTGCGCGACGCCGGCACCCTGATCGGCCTCGTCGTCATCGTCGCGGTCTTCTCCGCGCTGACGCCGAACTTCCTGACCGAGCGCAACATCCTCAACATCCTGCAGCAGTCCTCGATCAACGCCTGCGTGGCGCTGGGCATGACGCTGGTCATCATCTCGGGCGGCATCGACCTTTCGGTCGGCCCGACGGCCGCGATCGCGGCGGTGGCCGCCGCCGCGCTCATGGTGGGCGGCGCGCCGGTCATCGTCGCCATTCCCGCGGCCCTCCTGTTCGGCATGGCGGCGGGCGCGGTGAACGGGCTGCTCGTCGCCTATGGCGGGCTGCAGCCCTTCATTGTGACGCTCGGCACCCTGTCGCTCTACCGCGCCTCGGCGCTCATCTACACCGGCGGCAATCCGGTCTTCGGCATTCCGCCGGAGTTCCGCTCGCTGCTGAACGCCACGATCCTCGGCGTGCCGAGCCCGGTGGTGATCGTCGCCGTGCTGGCGCTCGTGGTCTGGATCGTCCTGAACAAGACGCCGCTCGGCGAATATTTCCTGGCCGTCGGCGGCAACGAGGAAGCCTCGCACATCGCCGGCGTCCCGGTCGCGATGACCAAGATCGCCGCCTATGTCATCTCCGGCGGCCTCGCCTCGGTCGGCGGGCTGATCCTGGTCGGGCGGCTCGGCGCGGCCGACCCGACGCTCGGCAATCTCTGGGAGCTCGACGCGATCGCGGCGGCGGCCATCGGCGGCGCTTCTCTGATGGGCGGCAAGGGTTCGGTGGTCGGCACGCTGCTCGGCGCCATCATCCTCGGGTCCTTGCGCAACGGCCTGACGCTTCTCAATGTCCAGGCCTTCTATCAGCTTCTCGCCACCGGCCTTATTATCCTCGTCGCGATGCTGATCGATCGCGCGACAAGGGGACGGGGATGAACATTTCCTTCAACGATCCGAGGACCGTCGGTCCTCGGATTCGGATGATGATGCCGCATCTGACGCCGTTGGAGGCACGGGTCGTGGACATGATCCTCGGGCGGCGCGACTTCGACGAGACGACCTCGCTGAAAGCCGTCGCCGAGGATGCCGGCGTGTCCGAGGCGATGATCGTGAAGATCGCCAAGAAGCTCGGCTTCTCCGGCTTCAAGGACTTCCGCGCCGGGATCGCGGATTACAACCGCTTGCCCACGGCCGAGCTGCACCAGGAGCTTTCGCCCGACGACACGGGGCCGGAGATCGCGCAGAAGGTCTTCCGCACGTCGATCCACGCGCTGGAGGAAACGCTTTCCATCCTCGACCCGGAAGCTTTCGAGCGCGCCGCCGACCTGATCTTCGCCGCTCGGCAGCGCGATCTCTACGGCATCGGCGGCTCGGCGCAGATCGCGCGCGACGTCGCCCACAAGTTCCTGCGCATCGGTGTTCGCACCAGCGTCTTCGACGATTCGCACATGATGCTGATGTCCGCCGCGCTCCTCACCGAGGGCGACGTCGCCATCGCCTTTTCCCATTCGGGCCAGACCAACGCGGTTATCGAGCCCTTGGAGCTCGCCCGCAAGCGCGGCGCGCGCACCATCGCGCTCACCAATTACGCCACCTCGCCGCTGGCCGAGATCGCCGACGTGGTTCTCTGCTCCACGGCGCAGGGCTCGCCGCTGCTCGGCGAGAACGCGGCGGCGCGCATCGCCCAGCTCATCATCTTCGACGCCGTCTTCGCCGCGGTCGCCCAGCGCGACCTGAAGGCGGCCGAACGCAATCTCGCCGCCACGATGGGGGCGGTCAAAGCCAAGCGACGAAGTTCATGACAGACAGCTCCAAGCCCGCCGCCGTCGCGCCCGTCGTCGCCCCCGTGGTGGTGGTGGTCGGCAGCCTCCACTACGACATCATGGTGGACGCGCCCGACCGGCCCCGAAAGGGCGAGACGGTGACCGGCCATGGCTGGGCGCCGAAATTCGGCGGCAAGGGCGGCAACCAGGCCGCTTCCGCCGCCAAGGCCGGCGCCGAGGCGCGCATGGCCGGCGCGGTCGGCACCGACGCGTTCGGCACGTTCCTCCTGGAGCGGCTGGAGGCGAGTGGCGTCGATCGGCGCTTCGTGGCGGTGATCGAAGGCGCGGCGTCGGGCATGAGCGTCGCGATCTCGGACAGCGAGGGCGACTATGGCGCGGTGATCGTCTCGGGCGCCAATCTCGCGATCGATCCGAATTCTCTTGCCGCCCCCGATCTCTGGCGGAACGCGCGGGCGCTGATCCTCCAGAACGAGGTGCCGGAGGCCGTCAACCTCGCCGCCGCGCGCGCCGCCAGTGCGGCCGGCGCCGTGGTCTGCCTCAACGCCGCGCCCTACCGGCCGCTCGGCGACGACCTCGCCGCCCTGGTGGACGTTCTCGTGGTGAACGCGATCGAGGCGGAGGAACTCTCCGGGCTCGCCGTCTCCGATCTCGCCTCCGCCGGTCTCGCGGCCGAAGCGCTGCTGCCCCGGTTCGAAAGCGTGGTGGTGACGGCGGGCGGGGCGGGCGTCGCCGCCGCCCGGCGCGGCGCGCCTCCCATCGCGATCGTCGCGCTGCCCGTCCGTCTCGTCAGCACGCATGGCGCCGGCGACAGCTTCGTCGGCGCGCTGGTCGCGGGCCTCGCAAGCGGCATCTCCTTCGAGGCCAGCCTCCAACGCGCCAACGAAACCGCCGCCCGCCACGTCTCGACGCCGCAGTCCTGACCGCGCGCTTGCGAGGGCCGAGTTTGCTGTCGAGCCGGCGCTCGGCTCTGCAAACCCTAGACGGGCGAGGCGGGAGACCGGGAGACCGTCATCAGCGCGATCGAACTAGAGAGCACGCTAGTTCCGAACTGGCTTCCGCACTCCAGCACAGGAGCCGGGAAGGCGCTGGGTGTTTCCCAACACCGCGCACGAGTTCGAAGCCCGAGCGCATGTCCTGCAACGGTTTTGAGCGATCCAGGAGTTGAACGCGGTCAAGCCGTTCGTCCCCGCCTTCAACCGCCTCCCGGCCGGGGCCTCGCGCCCCTAGCGGCTGCCGGCGCCGGAGCGCTCGAACTCGTCCGCCCGCGCATAGGATTTCTGCGTGCCGCGCTTCGTGACGGAGTCGGCGGCATAGGCGGCGGCGGTCTCCAATGCGTCGAAGACCGGTTTGCCGGCGGCGTGGAAATGGGCGAAGGCGCCGATGAAGGCGTCGCCCGCGCCGGTCGTGTCGACCGGTGTGACCCTGACGGGTTCGACGCGGCGTGTCGCCTCCGCTTCCACCAGCAGCGCGCCGCGCGAGCCCATGGTCACGATGACCGTGCCGACGCCCTTGGCGATGAGGCTGCGGGCGGCCACTTCCGCCTCCCGTTCGTCGCCGACCGGCAGGCCGGAGAGAATGGCGAGTTCGGTCTCGTTCGGGGCCAGGAAGCTGACGGCGGCGATGCGCGACATGTCGAGATTGCTGGCGGCGGGCGCGGGGTTGAGCAGCGTCTTCACGCCGTTCGCGTTGGCCCAGGCGATCGTGTGGTAGACCGTCTCGGCCGGGATCTCCATCTGCATGAGGATGAGATCGCAATCGCCAAGCTCGGCCGCAGCCGCGTCGATGTCGGCGGGCGAGAGATGAGCGTTGGCGCCGGTCACGATCAGGATCGAGTTCTCGCCGGAAGCATCCACGAAGATCGGGGCGACGCCGGAGGACACGCCGGAAACGCGGCCGACATGGACCGTGTCGATGCCGTTCGCCTGGAAATTGGCGATCGTGGCATCGGCGAAGGCGTCGTCGCCGACCTTGCTGACCATGACGATCCGCGAGCCGAGCCGCGCGGCGGCGACGGCCTGGTTGGCGCCCTTGCCTCCATGGCCCATCTCGAAGCTCGGCGCTTCCAGCGTTTCGCCGGGCGCGGGCATGCGCGTGACATAGGTCACAAGGTCCATCATGTTGGACCCGACGACGGCGATCTTGTGCGGCATCGAAGCCTCCTTAGCGATTGGGTGCGAAGCGGGCGAGTTCGGCCGAAGCCTCGGCGGCGTCGAGGTGGCCGAGCCGCACGGTAAAGGCGGCGGTCTGCCCGCCCGCAATCTGGCGAACATTGCCCTTGGCGAGTTCGGCGGCATGGCCTTCCGGCTCGCAGGTCGAGGGAAGGGCGAAGGCCGCGACCGACTGGTCGCCGCCCTTGAGAATCCAGCGAACGGTTTTCGGAAACTGCGACGGGCTGTAGCGCATGAAGAACGCATCGCCCTCGCGCTTCAGAAGCATCGCGCGGGTCGTGCCCGCCTCGTCGGTGGCGAGCCCTTCGAGATAGAAGACCTGCTCGGGATCGTAGCGCGCGCCGTCCTCCAGCTTGCGCGAGCCGGACGGATCGGCCGCGAGCGCGTCGATGAAGGCGAGATAGTCCGGATTGGGCCGGACATGGCGCGGCACGGCGCGGCGCACGCGGGTCGCCGCCGGGCTGAAGGGCGCTTCCTGAAGGATCTCGGCGCCGTCCGCATAGGCGAAATTGGCGTGGCACATATACATGAGGTCCATCGGCGCGGCCGACAGATTCTCGACCTGCATCGCCATCTCGAACACGGCGCTCCCCGTGCGCAGCGTCACGCTCGGCCGCGCCCGATAGTGAGCGCCGAAGCCCATGGCGTATTCGGTGGAGCCGGTCACGCGCAGGAACGGTCCCGCCTCGTCCTCGCCGGCCTCGATCCCGGCTTCGTCCATCGCCGCGCAGGCCATTTCGCCATGGGCGGGATGGTCGTCGCCGGGACCCGGCACGCCATTGCGCAGGAGGCCGGAGTGAAAGGCGAAACAGCCATAGGTTTCGCCGATCGTCGCCACGCGCCGGGGCGCCCGGAAGATGCTCTTCATGGTGAGATCGACCGCGTCGAAGCGGGCCGACCAGATCATCTGCCCGAGATAGGGAAGCACCACCAGCTCGCCCCGCGCGTTCGACAAGCGGATCGCCTCGACGCCCGTCGGGTATCGAAACAGGCTGGCCGAAAGCTCGCCATGCTCGACGCAGTCGCGCTCGACCTCGTCGAACGCGGCCGGCCGCAGATGGAAATGGGTCATCGCGCGCGGTTCCGATAGGCGTTCATCGCGATCACCAGAAGCAGGAACCCGCCCCAGATGAAGTCGATGAGATGGTTGGAGAAGCGCATCATCTGGAAACCGGAGGCCAGCAGCATCAGCGCGATCACCGCGATGGAGACGCCGGCCACCGTGCCGCGCCCGCCCGCCGGGTTGGTGCCGCCGAGAACGGCGATCAGCACCGCCTGAAGGAGGTAGGATGTGCCGTAGTCCGACTTGGCAGCGTTGGTGCGGCCCGACAGCATGATGCCGGCGATCGAGGCGAGAACGCCCGTCGTCATGTAGGAATAAAGGATCATCCGGTCGCGCTTGAGGCCTGCGAAGACGGCGGCGCGAGGGTTGGTTCCGATCAGCATCAGGTTGAGGCCGAAGGGCGTGCGCGTCAGAACGAGCGCGATCGTGGCAGCAACCAGCAGGAAGAGCACGAGCGGGGCGGCTATGCCGAAGATCTTGCCGTTGCCGATCAGGCCCCAATAGGCGGGAAAGCCGGTGATCGCCGGGCCGCCGGTCAGGACGACGCAGAAGCCGGTGAAGATCTGGCCCGTGCCGAGCGTCGCCAGGATCGGCGTGATGCGCGCTTTGGCGATCAACAGGCCGTTGAGAAGGCCCGCCGACAGGCCGACAAGGAGCGCCAGAAGGACGCCGGTACCGACCCGCAACACCTCCGAGGCGCCGCTCGCCCCGGCTTCCGCCGGCATGTAGCGCGAGAAGTAGACGCCCGCGAGAATGCCCGACAGGTTGGCGATGCCGATCACCGACAGGTCGATGCCGCCCGTCAGCATGGCCAGCATCATGGCGATGGCGAGGATGCCGAGCTCGGGGAAGACGAAGCTGATGGACTCGAAATTGTAGTAGCGCAGGAACTTGTTGGGCTCCAAAAACGACATCAGCGCGAAGATCAGGGCGGTGATGACGAGGAGCTGGACGATATTGTTGTCGCGCGAGACGAGACGGCGGACGTCGAAAGTCTGGTTCATCAGGGCCTCCTTCACGCCAGTTTCTTGCGGTCGCGCCACGCCGTGAGGGCGGTCGCCGCGACGATCACGGCGCCGACGACGACCCCCTGCCAGGTGTTGTCGACGCGCATGATGATGAGGCTGTTCTTGATCAGCACCAGCATGAAGACGCCGAGCAGCGTGCCGAGCACCGAGCCGCGCCCGCCGAAGATCGACGCGCCGCCGAGCACCACGGCGGCGATCACGTCGAGCTCGAAGCCGACGAAGTCGCGCGGGTTGGCGAGCCAGATCATCGAGGCGTGGAGCAGCCCCGCGAAGCCCGCCAGCGCGCCGGCGAGGCCATAGACGACATAGACGATGCGGCGGTTGTCGAAGCCGACGCGCTTGGCCGATTCCGCGTCGCCGCCATAGGCGAAGAGGCCGCGCCCGAGCATGGTGCGCGTCAGAAACAGCCAGACCGCGATGGCGAGGCCGAGATAGACGAAGAGCATGGCCGTGAGCTGGCTGCCGCCGATCTCGATCGTGGTGCGGCCGAAGCCGATCAGCGACTGGGGCATGCGGTCGATATTGATGATCGACGTGCCGACGAGCCCCAGCAGGAGGCCGCGCACCACCGAGGCGGTGCCGAGCGTCACGATCAGCGGGATCATGCGGAAGCTATGGATGAAGGCGGCGTTCAGGAGACCGCAGACGAGGCCGATCAGCGTGGCGCCGATGAAGGGTAGGACCACGCCCTGATAGCCGAAATGGTTCATCGCGATGACGGTGAGATACATGCCCGCCGCCGCGAAGGCGGGAAAGGACACGTCGATGCCGCCCGAGATCATCACCATCAGGACGCTGAGCGCCATGATGCCGATGACGACATTGGCGCGCAGGAGATTGAACAGGTTGTCGAGCTGCCAGAAGGCCGGGTTGATCAGGCCGATCAGCACCATCGCAAGGAGGAGGATCGCAGCGACCGCGGTTTCGGAGCGGCGGAACAGGGAGGGCAGGGAAGCCATCAGCGTAGGCCCTTCAGGCGGGCGTGGACATCGTCCTCTTCGATCGTGGCGGCGTCGAGCTCCTCGACGATCCGGCCGCGATGCATCATGAGGATCCGGTTGCAGTTGCCGATCAGCTCGGGCACGTCGTCGGAAATCATCAGGACGGCGAGCCCCCGCGTCACGGCCAGATCCCGCAGGCGGCGGTGGATCTCGGCCTTGGAGCCGACATCGACGCCGACGGTCGGCCCGTTCAGGATCAGCACCTTGGGATCGGTCAGCAGCCATCGGCCGATGATGACGCGCTGCTGGTTGCCGCCCGACAGCTGGCCGACCGGCTTCTCGATGTCGGGTGTGGCGATGCGCATGGCCTCCACCGTGCCGCCGGCCATGGCGGCGACGCGCCGCCGGTCGATGAAGAGCGCGCGCGTCGCCCGCTCGATGACGCTGGAGACGATGTTGCGGGCGATGGACTGGCTCATGAAGAGCCCTTCCGACAGGCGGTCCTCCGGCACATAGGCGATGCCGGCGCCGATCGCCTCCTGGACCGAGGCGAGGCGACGCTCAAGCCCGTCGATCAGGATCGTGCCGCGCCGATCGGGCTTCATGCCGAACAGCGCCAGGGCAAGCTCCGTCCGGCCCGAGCCGAGAAGCCCGCTGAGACCGACGATCTCGCCGGCGCGCAGGCGAAGATCGACGCCCTCCACCAGCGTGCCGACGCTCAAGGATCGCGCTTCGAGCCGGGGCGGAACGGCTTCATCGCCGGTCCAGCGATACCGCTCGACGCCGATGTCCTGGCCGGTCATCTCGCGCGTGATGCGCGCCTCGTCGAACTCGGCCGTCGGCCCTTCGGCGACCTTGCGCCCGTTGCGGAACACCACGATGCGCTCGGAGATGTCGAGCATCTCGCTCATCTTGTGGCTGACGAAGAGAACGGCGATGCCGCGCGACTGGATTTCGCGCACCAGCTGGAACAACCGGTCGACCTCGCGTCCCGTCAGCGCCGTCGTCGGCTCGTCCATGACGAGGAGGCGCACGTCCGACATCAGCGCGCGGGCGATGGCGACGAGCTGCCGGTCGGCCGTGGAGAGGCTGCCGACCTCGGCTTCGAGATCGATGTCGACGCCGAGGCGGGCGAGCGCTTCCGCCCCCAGCCGGCGCATCTCGGCGCGGCGGGCGAGCGAGCGCTTCTCGCTGAGCAGCTTGTTGAGGGAGAGGTTCTCCGCGACCGTGAGGTTCGGGAACAGCGAGAAATCCTGGTAGATGACCTGGACGCCGTGCGCGATCGCCTCGCGCGGGGTCAGCGCCCGCACCGGCTCGCCGTCGATGGCGATCTCGCCCTCGTCGGGCTGGTAGATGCCGGAGATGATCTTGATCAGCGTCGACTTGCCCGAGCCGTTCTCGCCGGCGAGGCAGACGATTTCGGCGGGTCGGATCTGGAAGTCGATCGCGTCGAGCGCCTTCATGCCGGGAAAGCGCTTGGTGACGGACCGAAGGTCGATCAGGAATTCGGCCATGAAATTCCGTTCGGAACGGTCGGCCATGTCGCCCGCTGGGGGCGCCGCTCATGGCTTCGACGGGACGGGAATGAGAAGGGGAGGACGATCCGCGACGCGCGGGCGGATCGGCTCGGGCGCTTGCGAGCGCGCGACGGACGGACAGAAGCTCGCGAGGGGCGACCCTTTTCGGGCCGCCCCTCGCGAGGTCCGATTAGAAGTTGTAGTCCGCCATGTTGGCGGCGGTGACGCCGACCCAGCCCTGGCCGTAGAGAAGGTTCGGCGCGGCGCCGGCAGGCGTCGTCAGGTTCTCGTACCCGGTCAGGCCGAGATTGAGGCCCGCCTTGATCTCGTCCTTCTTGCCCGCGAGGGCCATGGCCGCGATCGTGTTCATGGCGTAGCCGGCAACCGCCGGGTCCCAGAACTGGATGTACTGGATGTCGCCGTCCTTGAGATACTGGCCGGCGACGGAAGGCAGGCCGGTGCCAGCGAAGAACAGCTTGTCCTTCAGCCCGCGTTCGGCGATGAGGCGCCCGGCGCCCGCCGAGGTCGGCATCGGACCACCCAGAATGCCCTTGAGCTGGGGATAGGTGGTCAGCGCCTGCGACAGCTTGGTGTAGTCGGTGTTGGCGTCGTCATAGGTCTCGAGGCGGCCGGTGGCCTCGGACATCTTGGGGAAGTGCTCTTTCTGGTAGGCGACCGCGCCGTCGACCCACTCGTTCTGCGACTGCGAGGTGAGGCTGCCGACCGTGGTGACGTACTGGCCTTCGCCGTTCATGCTCTTGCCGAGCGTTTCCATCAGCTTGGCGCCATAGGCCTTGTTGTCGAAGGCCTCCAGCACGTAATCGGCGTTCTTGAGGTTGGATGCCTCGTGCGCCACCACCACGATGCCGCGCTCGCGCGCCTTCTGGAGCACGGGCTCGACGGCCTCGACCGAGAAGGGAACGACGCAGATGGCGTCAACGCCCTGCGCGATCAGGTTCTCGATGATCTGGACCTGGGCGGCCGCGTCGGCCTGGCTCGGGCCGACCTGGAAGGCGTCGTGGCCGGTGTCCTTGGCGAACTGGTCGACGCCGGCATGCATGCGGTCGAACCAGGCGATGCCGTCCACCTTCACGACGGTCGCGATGGTGAATTCCTTGCCGGCCTTTTCCGACGAGATGTCGGTGCGGGCCTTGCTCGTGTCGACGACGCCTTGCGCCAAGGCGGGCGCGGCGGCGAGCGACAGGCCCAGCGCCAGAGATGCGATCAGTGTTTTCATCGATTCCTCCTCCTCGATCGATGCGGTGATGAGCCGCTTGTCGATATTCAGTATCCTCCGGCGGACGCCTTCTCCTGCGAGGCATCCACGATGGCGACGCTGGCGCTCGCGCCGATCCGGCTGGCGCCCGCCGCCACCATGGCGCGCGCGACCTCGGCCGTGCGGATGCCGCCCGACGCCTTGACGCCGATGTCGGGGCCGACGGTCCGGCGCATCAGGGCCACGGCCTCCACCGTGGCGCCTCCGGTCGAAAAGCCGGTGGATGTCTTGACGAAGTCCGCGCCGGTCTCGGCCGCGATGCGGCAGGCAGCTATGATCTGCGCCTCGTCGAGAAGGCAGGTCTCCAGGATCACCTTCAGAACCCGGCCGCCGGACGCCGCGCGAACGGCGGCGATATCGGCGCGCACGCGCTCCAGATCGCCCTCCCGCAGGGCTCCGATGTCGAGAACCATGTCGAGTTCGTCGGCGCCCTCGCCGACGAGCCAGGCCGCTTCCGCAGCCTTGGCCGCCGCGCCGCTCGCCCCGAGCGGGAAGCCCAGAACCGCGCATGTCTTGACGCTGGACCCGCGAAGACGCTCGGCGACGAAGGCGGCATGAACGCCGTTGACGCAGACCGACGCGAAACCGTGCGCCAGGGCCTCGTCGCAATGGCGCGCGACGTCGGCGCGCGAGGCGTCAGGCTTGAGGACCGTGTGATCGATCAGGCCCGCCAGCCCGATCTCCCCATTCGCACTTCCGAGGGCCTGCATGAACTCTCCCAAAATTTGTGAACATCGTCACAGAATTTGGCATAGGTTTTTCACGCGGGTCTTGACCCGTCAAGGCGATAATTCGACGGTCCCCAAACGAACGTCCCCCACGAGGCTGCGAAGGAAGGGCCGATGGCATTGAAGAAGTCGGAGCGTCTCGCAAAGCTCGACGAGCGGCTGAAGTCGGAAGGGGTTCTCCACCTCAAGCAGGCGGCGGGGCTTCTCGGCGTGTCCGAGATGACGATCCGGCGCGATCTGGCGAGCGCCCCCGAAACCTTCCACTATCTCGGCGGATACATCCTGCCCGCCCAGGGCGAGCGGGGCGGGCTCTATCGTCTGGATGCGGAAAACGACGAGCATGCCGACGCCAAGGACGCGGCCTGCCGGCGCGCCGCCGCGCTCGTTCGCCCCGGCGACACCATCTTCCTGGACTGCGGCACGACGACGCCGCATCTCGCCGCCTATCTGCCGGGCGACGGCCCTTTGACGGTGGTCTGCTACGCCCTCAACATCGCGAACCGTCTGGCCCTCAGACCCAATATCCGCATGATCGTCCTGGGAGGATTGTTTCATCCCTCCGCCCAGACCTTCTCGGGCGACGAGGCGATCCGCACGATCGAGCACCTGCGCATCAACCATGCGATCCTGTCGGCCGGCGGCGTCCACGCCACGCACGGCGTCACCTGTTCGAACTTCAACGAGGTGCCGATCAAGCAGGCGGCGATGAAGCGCGCGCTCCGGCGAACGCTCGTTGTGGACGAGAGCAAGCTGGGATGCGTGCGCCCCGCCTTCTTCGCCGCCGTCGATCAGTTCGACGAGATTGTCACCGAAACGAGCGTCACCCTGGCCCCGGTGTAGCGGCCCCCTCGCTTAGGCTTGCGCGCGGAAAGCCACCATGCCCCTCTTCGCGCCGCAAATTCGCGGGTTTTGCCCTTCACAGGACGAGCATGGTTCGAGCGAAAACCCTGCGTCCTCTCCTGCTCCTTTGTCTGCTTCTGGCCGGGGGCGGGCGGGCGCTGGCGGCCGGCGAAGGCGAGGAGACCAAGCGGTCGGTCAGTTTCGCCGAGGCGACCTGCCGGATCATCGAGGACGAGGCCGCCCGCAACGGCCTGCCGGCGTCCTTCTTCGCCCGTCTGATCTGGAGGGAAAGCCTCTTCAACCCGAAGGTGATCAGCCCAAAGGGCGCCCAGGGAATCGCCCAGTTCATGCCGGGCACCGCCGCCGAGCGCGGGCTCGCCGATCCGTTCGACGTGCCGACTGCGCTGGCGCATTCCGCGCAATATCTGACCGAGCTGAAAGCGAAGATGGGAAGCCTCGGCCTTGCCGCCGCGGCCTACAATGCCGGCCCGAACCGGGTCGCGGCGTGGAAGCAGGGCAAATCCGCCCTGCCGCTGGAAACGCAGGACTATGTCCACTGGATCACCGGGCATTCGGCCGAGGACTGGTCGGCGGCCACAAAGGCGCTGCCGCTTCTCCCGATCGCGGAGAAGATGCCCTTCGCAACGGCCTGCCGCAAGCTCGCCGCCCGGGGCCTGACGGCCAGGATGCCGGACGGGACGCTGAAACCCTCGGGCTGGCAGGCGCTCCTGATCTCGGGCCTCGGCATCCAGCAGGTCAAGGCCTCCCGGCAGGGGCGCATCCGCGTCGTGATCGACACGGAGGCGCCGGCTCGCCGTGCCGGCGCCGCGTCGCGGCCGAAATAGGCGAGTTCGCGCCGCTATCCGATCCATTGATCGTAGCCTGCTTCGTTTTCTCATTTACGGAATTTCCCCCGCGACCGTTTTGATCGTTGCCGGGGCTCGGGCGCGACCCAGATTGGAACCGTTCGAAGGTTTCAGACGAACGGGGACGACCATGACAGACCATTCCAAGACGAATCCGGGCCATGGCGGGGAGACCCATCAGGTGGCGGACGCCGACCATCCCGTGCTGACCACGAACCACGGCACGCCGATCAGCGACAACCAGAACCAACTGAAGGCGGGCGAGCGCGGGCCCGTTCTGCTGGAAGACGAGGTCTATCGCGAAAAGATCAACCATTTCGACCACGAGCGCATTCCCGAGCGCATCGTCCACGCGCGCGGCTCGGCCGCGCACGGCTATTTCGAATGCACGGACAGCCTGGCCGACATCACGCGCGCCGACCTCTTTCAGAAGAAGGGGCAGCGGACCGACGTGTTCGTGCGCTTCTCCACCGTCGCGGGCGGGGCGGGGTCCAGCGACACGCCGCGCGACGTGCGCGGCTTCGCGGTGAAGTTCTATACCCGCGAGGGCAATTGGGACCTCGTCGGCAACAACATCCCGATCTTCTTCATCCAGGACGCGATCAAGTTTCCCGACCTGATCCATGCCGCCAAGATGGAGGCCGACCGTGGCTATCCCCAGGCCGCGACCGCGCACGACACGTTCTGGGACTTCATCTCCCTGATGCCGGAATCGACCCACATGGCGATGTGGATCATGTCGGACCGGACCCTGCCGCGCACCTTCGCCAACATGGAAGGCTTCGGCATCCACACGTTCCGGTTCGTCAACCGGGAGGGCAAGTCCACCTTCGTGAAGTTCCACTGGAAGCCGAAGGCGGGTCTCGCCTCGACCATCTGGGACGAGACCGTGAAGGTCGCGGGTGCCGATCCCGATTTTCAGCGGCGCGACCTGTTCGAGCGGATCGGGCGCGGGGACTATCCCGAATGGGAACTGGGCGTCCAGCTCTTCGACCAGGCCTTTGCCGACAGCCAGCCCTATGACGTCCTGGACGCGACCAAGATCATTCCGGAGGAGATCCTGCCCGTCCGCATCGTCGGCAAGATGGTTCTCGACCGCTATCCCGACAACTACTTCGCCGAGACCGAGCAGGTGGCCTTCGTGCCGAGCCATGTCGTGCCCGGCATCGGCTTCTCCAACGACCCGCTGCTGCAGGGGCGCCTGTTCAGCTACACCGACACGCAGCTCTCGCGCCTCGGCACGGTGAACTTCCACCAGCTTCCGATCAACCAGGCCAAGGGCCGCCCGGACGGCTGCCCGTTCATGAACCAGCAGCGCGACGGGCACATGCAGATGCAGGTGCCCAAGGGCCGCGCCAACTACGAGCCCAACAGTCTGGCCAAGGTGGGCGAGCCCGGCGGCGCGCGCGAGGACCCGGAAAACGGCTACCGCACCTTCCCCTCGCAGGAAGAGGGCGAGAAGCTGCGCATCCGGCCCGAGAGCTTCGCCGACCATTACAGCCAGGCGCGCCTCTTCTGGCGCTCGATGGACCCGGCCGAGCAGGCGCACATCGCCTCCGCCTTCGTGTTCGAACTCTCCAAGGTCTCGATCGAGCACATCCGCGTGGCGATGATGGCCAATCTGCGCAATGTCGACGAGGCGCTCGCGAGCCGCGTCGCCGAGGGCCTGGCGATGGACCTGCCCAAGGCCTCGCCGACCAAGGTGCCGGTGATCGACATGGCGCCTTCGCCGGCGCTGCGCATCGTGCGCGGACCGCTGGAAAAGCACACGCTGCAGGGGCGCACGGTCGGCATCCTCTTTGCCGAGGGCACCGACGCGGCCGAGTTGAAGGCGGTGAAGGACGCGGTCAAGTCGGCGGGCGGCCATCCCATAACGATCGCGCCCAAGGTCGGGGCCGTGCCCTTGTCGGACGGAAGCCGCGTGAAGGCGGACGCCCAGCTCTTCGGCCAGCCCTCGGCGACGGTCGACGCCTGCGCCGTGGTTCTCAGCGAGGCGGCCTGCGCCAAGCTGGTGAAGGAAGCGGCGGCGGTGCAGTGGGTGATGGACGCCTTCGGCCACCTGAAGGCGATCGGCCACAACAAGGCCGCCAAGCCGCTGCTGGACAAGGCGGGCGTGGAGGCCGACGAGGGCGTCACGACGCTCGACGGCTTCGTGGAAGCGGCCAAGAAGCGCTACTGGGACCGCGAGGCCAAGGTGCGCACCCTGGCCTAACACCTGTGATTATCGAATGGCCGCTCATAGGAGCGGCCATTCACAGGCTTCGTGACGCCTGCGGGGACGCAAGGAGCGATACGGCAGAGTTAAGGGGTCGGCTGGTCAGGTCGCCCGCTGGCTCCCTTGTCGCGAATGCCTGAGTTGCGCCGGTGGGCATCCCTCCAGCTTGCCCTGCGTGATTGTAGAAGGCCCGTCAGGTTGGCAATGCTCCGCCATGTCTAGCAGCATTCGACCATGGGCTAACGTGATCAAGTTCCATAATGTAAATTACGGAGCTTCGGATTATTGGTTTTATTCCAGATAGATATCTTTAGAAGCTGCGCTGCCACACGGCTTCCCTGCCCAATCGCTGTCCCAGCATGCTATGCGCCCAGTGAGCCCCCTGCAACGGCAGTGATTTAAACATCCGCCAATCGCAGGAGGTCGGCGCGGGTGCGTGGCGAGCCGGCGAGCACCACGCCGCCCGAGCTGAGGTCTGCCCAGGTGGCGGGATCCACGATCCAGCCGCCGGCCTCCTCGATCAGAAGGAAGCCGGCGAAACAGTCCCACGCGTTCATGTGCGGCTCCCAATAGGCAGCCAGACGCCCGGCCGCGACATAGGCGAGCGACAGCGCGCCCGAGCCGTTGCGGATGAACATGCCGCCCTCGTCGAGCAGCTTGCCGACGAAGCGGGAGATCACCGCGCTCGGCACCCGATGGTTGGCGCCGAGACCGAGCACGCCCGATTGCAGCGAGGAGTCTTGCGCGACGCGCATCGGCCGCCCGTTAAGCGTCGCGCCGCCCCCGCGCCGGGCGGAAAAGAGTTCGGCGGTTTCCGGCGCGAAGATGACGCCGGCAACGATCCGCTCTTCCGCCATGACGGCGATCGACACGCACCAGGCGGGGATGCCGAAGACGAAGGGGCTGGTGCCGTCGATCGGGTCCATGACCCAGGTGAAGCCGGAGGTGCCGGCTTGCAACCCGTATTCCTCGCCCAGCACCGCGTCGTCCGGAAACGCGTCTGCGATGCGCCGGCGCAGCAGCGTTTCGACCTCCTTGTCGGCGATCGAGACGACGTCCTGCCCGTTCAGCTTGGTGTCGATCGTCAGACGGGCGGGATCGCGAAAATAGGCGCTGGCGATGCGCCCGCTCTCTTGGGCGATGGCTTCGGCCAGGGCATGGCGGCGGGCGATCGCATCCTCCGGGTCGAGGGGCAGCGGCGTCGGGGCGGAAAAGGACATGGGGCTCACGCGGGTATGAGGGCGACGCCGCGCTCGTGCAGGCCGATCCCGACCTGTGCGGCGACGGGGCGGACATGCTCGATGGCGGGATCGACGATGAAAAGGCGGCCGAGAGCGGTCTCGACCTCGTATTCGATATGGTCTCCGAGATAGGCGGCGCTGGCGACGCGCCCCTCGAACCCGTCCGGCCGATGGTCCTGCAGGAAGAGCGCGTTGGGCCGAATGGCGAGCCGAGCCGCGCCCTCGCGCGCCCCCGCTCCCGAAACCGGATGCACCAGCCCGCCAAGCCGGGCGGCAAGGCGCCCGTCGCCGATGCGCACGACCTCGCAGGCGACCACATTGGCCTCCCCGATGAAGTCGGCGATGAAGGGCGAGGCGGGGGATTCGTAGAGCTCGCGCGGCGTGCCGGCCTGGGCGATCGCGCCGTCCTTCATCACCACGATCCGGTCCGAGACGGCGAGCGCCTCCTCCTGGTCGTGCGTGACATAGACGGCGGTGAAGCCGAGCCGCTGCTGCAACTCGCGGATCTCGGTGCGCACCTGCCGGCGCAGCCGCGCGTCGAGATTGGAAAGCGGCTCGTCCAGAAGCAGGACCTGCGGCTCCAGCACCAGCGCGCGGGCGACGGCGACGCGCTGCTGCTGGCCGCCCGACAATTCGCTGGGCAGGCGCGCGCCGTAGCCCACCAACCCGACCAGCGCGAGCCCCTCCTCCGCCCGCTCGCGCGCTTCGGCCTTGGACTTGCCGCCCGAGCGCAGGCCGTAGGCGACATTGTCGGCAATGCTCATATGGGGAAACAAGGCGTAGGACTGGAACACCATGGACACGTCCCGCTCGTTGGCGGGCAGTTGCGTGACGTCCCGCCCGCCGATCAGGATGCGCCCGCCGGTCGGCTGTTCGAGCCCGGCCAGCATGCGCAGCGTCGTGGTCTTGCCGCAGCCCGAGGGGCCGAGCAGCGTCACCAGCGTTCCCGGCTCGATGTCGAGCGTGAGATCAGCGATCGCCACCACCGCGCCGAAGCGCTTCTCGACGGATTCGAACCGGACCGATCCGGGCTTGAGGGTCGGGCTCATGCGATCTTCTCCTTCGACGGGACGAGCGGGGCGGCGACGGCGGCGGGCGCGAGGCGGACCTCGCGGCGCAGCGTGCGCTGGCCGACCACGAGTTGGAACAGGCCGATCACCGCGATCATGACGACGATCAGCATGGCGGAGTAGGCGATGGCGACGCCGTATTCCCCATTCTCGGTGAGGCCGACGATATAGGAGGTCGCCATGTTGTATTCGGCGCTGACGAGGAAGATCACCGCGCTGATCGAGGTGATGGAGCGCACGAAACTATAGACCAGCGCGCCCGTGATGGCCGGGCGCAGCAAGGGCAGCACGACGCGGCGAAGCGTGGTGAACGTGTTGGCGCCGAGCGTCAGCGAGGCTTCGTCGAGGCTTCGGTCGAGCTGGCTCATGGCCGCGATGCCGCCGCGCACGCCCACCGGCATGTTGCGGAAGATGAAGCAGACGACGAGGATCGCAGCGGTGCCCGTCATCTCGATCGGCGGCAGGTTGAAGGCGAGGACATAGGACACGCCGATCACCGTGCCGGGAATAGCGAAGGAGAGCATGAGCAGGAACTCCAGCCCCTCGCGCCCGGCAAAGCGCTGCCGCACCAGGAGATAGGCCGAGAGGAGGCCGACCACGGCGGTGAGCGGCGCGGCGATCAACGCGATCTCCATGGTGGTCCAGAAGGAGTTCCAGGCCACTCCGGTCCAGCGCAGGCCGCCCTCCCCCACCGCGACGGAAAAGGCCTTGCGGTAGTGGTCGAGCGTCAGCGTGTTGTCGAGACCGAGCGTGCGCACCACGCTGCCGACGAGGATCATCGCGTAGACCACAAGCGTGAACAGCACCCAGGGCACCACCATGGCATAGGAGCCGAGGCGCAGCCGCGCGTCGAGCGCGACATGGCGGCCGCTGTCGCCCTTGCCGGTGACGGTCGTGTAGCTCTTGCCCTTCAGCCAGAGGCGCTGGAGCAGGAAGGCCGAAAGGGTGAAGCCGAGCAGAACCAAGGCGAGAACGGCGGCGCGGGCGGGGTCGTTCTGCGCGCCGACCACGGCAAAGAAGATCTCGGTGGAGAGAACGCCGTGGCTGCCGCCGAGCACCAGCGGATTGCCGAAATCGGCCATGCTCTCGATGAAGCCGACCAGGAAGGCATTGGCGAGACCGGGGCGCATGAGCGGGAAGGACACGGTCCAGAAGGTGCGCCAGCGATCGGCGCGCATGGTCTGGGCCGCCTCCTCCATGGAGGGGCTGATGCCCTCCACCACGCCGATCAGCACCATGAAGGCGATGGGCGTGAAGCTCAGCATCTGCGCGATCCAGATGCCGGGCATGCCGTAGAGCCAGCGGCCGCCGTCGAGGCCGGTCAGCGAGGCGATGCCTGTGGTGACGACGCCCGAGCGCCCGAACAGGAGGATCATCGCCAAGCCGATCACGAAGGGCGGCGTGATGATGGGCAGGATGGTGAGAAGCCGCAGGATGCGCTTGAAGGGAAAGCGCGTGCGGGTCGCGACCAGCGCAAAGGCAAGACCCAGAACGGTCGTGCCAAGGCCCGTCATGATGGCGAGAAACATCGTGCGCCAGGCTAGGCCGCAGGTGCCGGAGCCGGTGAGGCAGGCGAGCGACCAGATCGACGGGTCGCGGATGTTGCGGGTGAAGCTGGTCGCGTCGAACGAGCCGTCCACCGCCTGGAACGCGCCGATGAAAAGGCTCGCCAGGGGATAGAGCACGAAGGCCGAGACCAGCGCCACGACGAAGGTGATGGCCGAGAGAACGAAAGCGTCGCCGCGCAGCCAGCCCCTCTCGGCCGCGCCGAAGGCAATCAGCAGAAGGAAGGTGCAGGCCAGCGCGAAGGCGCCGAGGCCGAAGGGCGGCTGGCCGTCGGCAAGCGGGCCGAACACGGCTTCCCAGCCGCTCCAGTTCCATCCGCCATAGCCAATCGACAGCCCTTCCAAGACAAGGGCAGCCAAGCCGAGCGCCCCCAGCGCCGCGATCCGCCCACCCCTCGCCCGGCCCGGCGTCTGAAAGCGCAGGGCCACGGCAAGCGCCAGCGGCAGGATCGGCAGAAGCAGCCAGGGCGCCGGGCGCAGCACGATCTGCGCCAGCGCCGGCGCGCCGGACCCGCCCAAGGGATAGGCTTCGAGCCAGCCGAGGCTCAAGAGCCCGCCCTCGATCCCGTACCAGGGCAGAAGCGCGAGCGCGAGAAGCCCCAAGAGAAGGGCTCCGTCCAAACGGCGAAGTCGACGGTCCATCGGCATGTCCTCAGGCAGCGGGCGGAGAGGCCTCGTCGGCCCGCTCCACGGCCAGAACGGGCGCCGCCGCACATGGGCGACGCCGCGAGATCGCTTAGTTGGCGATGGCGCCGATCTCGCGATCCCAGCGCTCCAGCAGCGCCTTGCGGGTTTCCGAATTGCCGTATTTGGCGAAGTCGTAGTCGATCAGTTTGATCTCGGTGAGCTTGGGCGCCTCGGGGGGCACGGCGGCCGTCTTGTTGGACGGCAACTGGAAGGAGTTCGCCTCCGCCGCGCGCGACTGGACCTCGGGGCTCAGCGCCCAGTCGTAGAAAACCTTGGCGTTTTCCAGGTTCTTGGCGCCCTTGACGATCGACATGGAGCCGACCTCGAAGCCCGTGCCCTCGCAGGGCGCGACGGTCTTGATCGGGAAGCCTTCCTTGGTCATGGCCACGGCGTCATGCATGAAGACGATGCCGAGCCCGGTCTCGCCGCGCGCCGCCGCCTTGACCGGCGCCGAGCCGGACTTGGTGTATTGCGTCACGTTGGCGTTGAGCGCCTTGAGATACGCAAAGGCCGGCTCCTCGCCCATGATCTGGACCAGCGTCGCCAGCGCGTTGTAGGCGGTGCCCGAGGAGTTCGGATTGGCGACCTGGATCTCGCCCTTGTAGGCGTCCGCCGTCAGGTCCTTCCAGCATTTGGGCTCGGCGAGCCCTTTCTTCGCGAAGATATCGGTGTTGTAGCCCCAGCCGAGCGCGCCGGAATAGATGCCGACCGTCCTGAACCCTGAGACCTCCGCCTGCTTCTGCGCCCAGGGTTGCAGGTCGCCCAGGCGCGGCGACTTGTATTCCACGGTCAGCTTGTCTTCGGCAGCCTGCAGATGCGGGTCGCCCGTGCCGCCCCACCAGAGATCGGTCTTGGGATTGCGCGCTTCGGCGCGGACACGCGCATAGGCCTCGCCCGAACTCATGCGCACCATGTTCACGGCGATGTCGGAATGGTCCTTCTCGAACGCCGTTTCCATCAGCTCGCACCATTTCACGTCGGCGGCGCAGATGAGGTTCAGCGTCCCCGCCGCGCTGGCCGGCAGGGCGCTGGCGGCAAGCGTGAAGAGGACGGTGGTTGCTTTCAAGCCCATGCGCATTGTCGAAGCCTCCCAGCTGTTATCGTCTTTGCACTCGTGTGCAAGCTCGGTGAAGGGGACCGTCTTGTCAATGTGGGAAAGGTCGGAGATAGTGGCCTAAATGTGCTGCAATGCAGTGCACCGGCTGGAATGAGGTTCGGCATGGAGTTCGATCGGGACCGATCGGCGGCGTTCGCGAGCGCTTCGGAAGTGGCGCGCCTGGCGGGCGTGTCGCGCTCGGCGGTGTCGCGCGCCTTCACGCCCGGCGCCAGCATCTCAGTGGAAACGCGGGCCAAGGTCGAGGCGGCGGCGCGCGAACTCGGCTACCACGTCAACCATCTGGCGCGCGGGCTGATCCGCCAGCGCACGGGCATCGTCTGCCTCGTCGTCGCCGACATCCACACGCCCTATCTCTCGCGTCTTCTCGACCACATGTCGCGTGCCCTGCAGGCGGCGGGTAAGGTCGTGATGGTGCTGAACGCAGGCCGCGAGGCGCTGCATGTCGAGGATGCGCTGCGCCAGACGCTGAACTACCGGGCCGACGCGACCATCGTCCTGTCCGGCACGCCCTATCGCTCGATCGCGCAGGCCTGTCTCGACAGCGGCCAGCGCCTCGTTCTTCTCAACCGAGACGACCATCTGTCCGGCACGGTCAATCTCGCCGTCAACAACGATCTGGCAGCGCGCACGGCGGCGACGCTGTTTCGCCGCAGTGCCTATCGCCGGCCCGCGCTGGTCGCGTCCGGCGTCGGCACGCCGAGCCTCATCGCACGCTGCGCCAGCTTTCAGGACGCGCTGCGCGCGGAGGGCCTTTCGCCGCGCGTCTGGAGCCAGGGGCCGACGGCCTATGAAAGCGGTCTTCAGGCCGGCACGGCGCTGTTCTCCTCCGCCGAGCCGCCGGACTGCGTCTTCGCGGTGACCGACCTTCTGGCTTGCGGCGTGATGGACGCGGCCCGCCATCGTTTCGGCCTTCGCATTCCCGAGGATGTCGGAATCATCGGCTTCGACGATATCGAACAGGCGGGCTGGGCCTCCTACGAACTCACCACCTTCGCCCAACCGTGTCAGGAAATCGCCGAATGGACGGTGCGCCTCGTCGCGGACGGTGCGGAACAGGGATCGGCAGCCGACCGCATCTTCGACGCCCCGCTCGTCTGGCGTAACTCGGTCCGGTCGGGCAGCGCTTGAGGGCAGGCGCAGTGGGGATGTCCGGCAGGGATTGGCCTGCTGGCGAATGTCCAGGCAAGACGGAAACGCTCTGCCTGGACATGCGATGAGGCGTTCTAAGCGCGTCGGCGCGTCGCGACGAAGGTGACCGCGCCTGCGGCGACGCCGGCGAGCATCCACTTGATGGGCAGGACATCGGCCGTTTCGGAACGGATCGGCAGCACCGTGACCGAGCCACGATCATTTTCGACGCCCATCTTCCCTTCGGCCTTGGCGGCCGCGATCGCCTCCGGCGAAACGACCCATTCGGCGCCGCGCTTCTGGTCGTAGATCATCAGGCCACCCCCAACCAGGACGGCCAGAACGAGCGCGAGCGCGAGGCGCGGCAGAAGAGACATCAGCTTGAACTCCAGTCTTACATTCAACAAACAGGAGCGCGTGTATCAGAGACGACCACGTTGCGGAAAACGCGCGCGCCTCGGCTCGCACCTAGCTGAACCCGCCTTTCGCTGCGCGAACTCGCCGATCTCGGTCTCGCGCGCGTGGACGTCCCGGCCACCGCTCGCCAGCGGACGCGCTAACAGTTTCTCGCTTTCGCCTCGGCCGGTCCTCCCCCGGTCGCGGCGCTCGAGCCGAACGGGTCCTCCCCCCTTTCGGCTGCTCCCTCACGAGCTTGCCGGTCTTTCCCCGGCGAGGGCGTTTTCGTTTGTGTTTGGCGCAAGACGCGAAAACGCCCGCTTCCGGTTCTCCCGTGAAGGCCCTCGAAGAGGCGCGGGAGATCGGAGGCGGGCGTTGGTCGGCGGGCCGCCTTTCGGCGACAGTGTCAGCTTAGAGGCGGTATCAGTTCAAAAAGGCCGCGTCGGAGCCCGGGACCATGTCAGGCGCGATGCTCGTGCCCGAGCGAGTCGCGTGGGCCTGCGCGGGGGCGGCCTTAGGTGCGCTGCTTAGGAAGGCGGCGTCGGAACCGGGGACCAGATCGCTGTTCGAGCCCGGCTGCGCCGCGCCCAAGGTGGCGGTGTGGGGCATGCCGTAGCGGGTGGTCGAGGTCGTGGAGTGAGCGGGGGTCGCCTGCGAATAGAAGGCGGCGTCGGAGCCCGGGACGATGGAGTCGGCGAAGGCGGGAGCGGCGGTCGCGGCCATCGAGGCGAAAGCGATAAGGGTGACGAGCTTCATGATCTTTAGTCCTTGCCAAAACGGATCTCTCGGCCCTTGTGAACTCGCGAGTCGATTGCGATCCTTGAAGCCAGGATCGTCCCTTTCTGTTATGAAGGGAACTGAAGTCTTGTCAGCGCGGATGTGAATTCCATGCACTTCAGGCAGTTCGATCTGAATCTCCTGCGCGTCTTCGAAGCCTTGTTCGAAGAGCGCAACGCCACCCTCGCCGGGCGTCGGCTTGGCCTCAGCCCCTCGGCGGTCAGCCACGCGACGGCGCGCCTGCGGGAGGCAGTGGGCGACCCGCTCTTCGTTCGCGTGCCGGGCAAGATGGTGCCGACCCAGCGCGCGCTGGAGATCGCCCCGGCGATTCTGGACATCCTGCGCCAGTTGCAGGACGTTCTGGAAAACAGGGGGTTCGTCGCCGCCGAGAGCACGCGCGAGTTCGTGGTGGCCACGGTGCCCTACGTGTCTCTCGTGATCGTGCCGCCCCTTCTGCGCGTCTTGAGGGCCCATGCGCCCCATGTCCGGCTGCGGACCGTTCATCTCTCCGACCATTCGATGCGCGATCTTCAGAACGGCGATCTCGACGCGGTTCTGGTGCGCACGCGCGGCCAGCACGACGCCGTGGAGTGCCATGTCCTGTTCGAGGAAACGCTGGCCTGGGTGGTTCGGGCGGATCATCCCGCCATACGCGACGGGCTCACCCACGAGCGGTTGCGAACCATCCCCTTCGCGCGAATTTCGTCGCCCGACCTTTGGACGCAGCAGATGGGCGAGCGAACCGGCTCGGCCTATGTCGATCTCATCCATAGCGAACGGCAAGGCTGCGGGCCGGAGCCAGCCTGCGACCCCGCCGTCGTGGTGCCCGACAGCTTGAGTGCGCTCATGCTCGTTCTGGAAAGCGGCTTCACCGCGCTGCTGCCACGCCGCATCGCCACGCGCTCACTGCTGGCGCCCCAGTTGCGAACGCTCGAAACGGCCGCACAATCGCCGGCGGCTCAGATCGGCGCCTATGTCGCGACCCGCTCCAAGACAGACCCCGGCGTGGAATGGCTGCTGGCGCGGGTGCACGAGGCAGCCGAGATGACGGACGGGGTTCTCGCGTCGGAACTTGTCGCGGTTTGAGAAACTCTGCGTTGGCAGATGGTGAGTCTGCGTCGCGACACTGGCCAAACGGCATTCTCCGGATTAGATTTAGCTAAGTTAGCTAATAGGAGGCTGGAATGCAGGTGACGGTTCATGTTGCCAAGACGCAGCTCTCGAAACTGATCGAGGCCGCGATCGCCGGCGAGGAGGTCGTGATCGCCAAGGGCAAGCGCCCCGTGGCGAGGATCGTCCCCATTGCTCAAGGGCGCTTCACGATCGGCCTCCTGAAAGGGCAGTTCGCTGGCGAAGGCCCCGACTTCTTCGAACCCATGAGCGAGGACGAACTGGCGCTGTGGGAAGGGTCCACGTGAGGTCGGTTCTTCTCGATACGCATGCCTGGGCGTGGTCTCTGACGGGCGACGCGCGCCTGTCAGTCAGGGCCACGAGCGCCATGACGGAGGCCGAGACCGTGTTTGTCAGCGCGATTAGCCTGTTCGAGATCGGCCAGAAGGTGCGTCTCGGCAAATGGCCCGAGATGGAGCCGTTTCTTCACCGGCTGGTCGAGCTGGCCGAGGAACAAGGCGCCCGCCTCGTGCCCTTGTCGGCGGAGGCCAGCCTTCTGGCCGCCACGCTGCCCTGGGCGCACCGCGATCCCTTCGATCGGATCATCGGCGCGACGGCGATGGCCAAGGGATTGACTCTGGTGTCGGCCGACGCCGCCTTCGAAGGCCTTGCCGGAGAGCCGAAATGGCCCGGTCGGCTGTGGTGATTGCGGCGCTCTCGCGTCACCACTTCGATCTCCCAACCTGACCCTTGCCCGCGCACCGTTGAGGGTCCCGAAAGAAGTATCGCTTACGATCATCTCGGAACGAGGATTGTGGGCGAGATGACGTTGAGCTTGGCGAATCTGACCGCGATCCGCAGCCGCCGGGAGATGCGGATCAAGATCGCGATCGCGACCTTCGGGATCGTTGCCGTGACGGACGGTGTCGATGCGCTCGTCAACCTCTACACGCAGCCCGACCGGCTCTGGCCTTCCTTCGTTCAAACGACCCTTGTCGCGGCGGCCATGTCGCTTCTGTTTCTCTGGCTGCTGGCGCGGTCGAACCTGCGCCTGTTCGAACTGAAGGAGCGCTTCGAGGCGCTGGCTCTGACCGACATCCAGACCGGTCTCCTCAACCGGCGCGGCTTCTTCGCCCGCCTCGACAAGGCGAGAACCGCCGGTGCCGACCTCACGCTCGGCGTGGTCGACGTCGATCATTTCAAGCGGATCAACGACACCTACGGGCATCTCGTCGGCGACTACGTCATCGCCGAGATCGGGCGCCTGCTGAACGACGCGCTGAAGGACCCGCATTTCGTCGGGCGCGTGGGCGGCGAGGAGTTCGCGGTCGCCCTGAGCGGCATGACGCCGAACGAGGCACTCCTGACGGGGGACCGGTTGCGGGGCAAGCTCTCCGAGATCGGCGGACCGCCGCTTCCCGCCAATCTCACGGTGACGGCGAGCATCGGCCTGGCGCACATGGGAGAGGAGGAGAGCATGATCTCCTACGCGCGCGCCGACCGCGCGCTCTACGACGCCAAGCACAGCGGCCGAGACGTCACCATCAGCGCCGATCTGGAAACGGGCGGCAACATCGTTCGAATGCCGCTCGCCGCCCGTGCGCCGAGCCCGGCCCAGGCGGAGTGCGCGACGGGCCAGTGACAGTGCGGGCGCGGTCGATGTGAGGCGAAGCGAGGAATTCCGGAACGAAGGGATCGATAGCAGGCGAAAGCTTGAGTCCGCGCGGGGTTGGAACGGAAGAGTCGGGCGAGGCTTTCTGTCATCCAACGCCTTAAAGGACTTGTTATGACGCGCGTGTCCCGCCTCGCCCTGGCTCTCGCCACGGCCACCCTGCTTTCGACCGCAGCCCTTGCCCAAACCGCCGCCCCGGCCCCCGCAGCCGACGCCTCGAAGCCCATGGCGCAGCCCGCCCCCGAGATGAAGGCCGTTCTCGACAAGCTGACCGCGCTCGGCGCCAAGCCTATCGGCACGCAGTCTGTCGAGGAAACCCGCAAAGGGCCGACCCCCGCCGACGCCGCCATGGCGGTGATGAAGGAAAAGGGCATCCAGCCCGACGCCGCGTTCAAGGCCGTGAAGACCCGCGACCTGACGATCCCCGGCGCCAGCGGCCCGATCCCGGTTCGCATCTACACGCCGGAGGGCACCGGCCCATTCCCGATCGTCGTCTACTTCCATGGCGGCGGCTGGGTGATCGCCGATATCGACACCTACGACGCCTCGGCGCGCGGCATCGCGGCCGGCGCCAAGGCCGTGGTGGTCTCGGCCGACTATCGCCACGCGCCCGAGCACAAGTTCCCCGCCGCGCATGAGGACGCGAACGCGGCCTATAAATGGGCGATCGAGAACTCCGGCTCCTTCAACGGCGATGCGAAGAAGGTCGCGCTCGTGGGCGAGAGCGCCGGCGGCAATCTCGCGGCCAATGTCGCCATCACCGCGCGCGACCAGAAGCTGACCGCGCCGCTGGCCGAGGTGCTGGTCTATCCCGTCGCCGGCAAGGACATGACGACGCCGTCCTATGTCGAGAACGCCGAGGCCATGCCCCTGTCGAAGAAGGCGATGGAGTGGTTCGTCTCGAACGTCTTCGAGTCCAAGCAGCAGGCCGCCGACCCGCGCCTCGATCTCGTGAACCGCTCCGACCTCGCGGGCCTTCCGCCCACGACGATCATCAATGCCGAGATCGACCCGCTCCGCTCGGAAGGCGAAATGCTGGCCGGGAAGCTGAAGGCGGCAGGCGTTGCGACCGAGCAGAAGACCTATGCGGGCGTGACGCACGAGTTCTTCGGCATGGCGGCCGTGGTGCCCCAGGCCAAAGACGCGACCGCAATGGCCGTCGCCGCGCTGACCAAGGCCTTCGCGAACTAAGCGCGCACCAAGCCCGAACTATTGGCGCCGCCGGCATCGGACCGATGTCGGCGGCGTTTCCGATCGCCCACGGACACGTTCTCACAAGGCCCGAAGATCGATCCGCTCTTGGCTCTCCCGGTCGAAGACGTGGATGGCCGGGATGTCGATCCGCAGGTGAATTCGCTCGTCGGCGATGTGAACCCGCCGTTCGGCCAGCGACACGACGAGGGTCTGTTCGCCCGCGCGCACCTTGAGGAAGCTGGCGCTGCCGGTGGATTCCAGCGTCTCCACACGCGCCTCGAACGCATCGGGTTCGCCCGATGCCGCGATCTTCAGATGCTCGGGCCGCAGGCCGAGCGTGACGCGCTGGCCGGGCTGCGCCTTCCCGCCCAGCGCAAGCGTCAGTCCGCCATCCTCGGCTCTGGCCCGCGCGCCCGTGTCGTCCACCACGGCAGGAACGAAGTTCATGGCGGGCGAGCCGATGAAGCCGGCGACGAAAATGTTGGCCGGGCGGTCGTAGAGATCGAGCGGCGCGCCCTGCTGCTCCACCACGCCGGCGCGCAGGATCACGATATGGTCGGCCATGGTCATGGCCTCGATCTGGTCGTGCGTGACGTAGATCGAGGTCGCGCCGAGCCGGTCGTGCAGCTTGCGGATCTCGCCCCGCATGTGAACGCGGAGCGCCGCGTCGAGATTGGACAGCGGCTCGTCGAACAGGAAGACCTTGGGATCACGCACGATGGCGCGGCCCATCGCGACGCGCTGGCGCTGGCCGCCCGACAGCTCGCGCGGCAGGCGGTCGAGCAGCCCGGTCAGGCCCAGCGTCTCGGCGGCCTTGCGCGTGGCCGCCGCGATTTCCTGCTTGGCGCGGCCGCGCAGGCGTAGCGCGTAGCTCATGTTGTCGGCCACCGACATGTGGGGATAGAGCGCGTAGGACTGGAACACCATGGCCACGTCCCGCTGGCGCGGCGGGCGCTTGGCGACGCTCTCTCCCGCGATGCGGATGTCGCCCGACGACACGGTCTCCAGGCCCGCCAGGGTCCGCAGGAGCGTCGATTTTCCGCAGCCCGACGGCCCGACAAGGGCGACGAACGTGCCGGGCGCGACCTTCACGTCGATGTCGTGCAGCGCATGAAAGGTGCCGTAATGCTTGTTCAGCCGATCGATCTCGATCTGATAGGCGGGAGAGGACATGGACGGCCTCACTTCAGTGCGCCGGCGGTCAGGCCGCTGACGATGCGTTTCTGGAGGAAGATGAAGACGATGAGGACGGGGGTCACATACAGGGCGGAGTAGGCCATGACCCCGGTCCAGTCGCTGGCGTTTGGGCCCATGAAGCCCTGCAGCCCCACGGTCGCTGTCTGCAGCGGCTCCTGCGCGATCAACGAGCGGGCATAGACATACTCGCCGAAGGACTGGAGGAAGACGAGCACGGAGGAGATCAGGATGCCGTTTCGCGCCAGCGGCAGCGCGATCAGGAAGAAGGCGCCGACGCGCGAGTTTCCGTCGACCAGCGAGGCCTCCTCCAGCTCGCGCGGCACCTGCACGAAGCTCGCCCGGCACAGGACGATGTAGAGCGGCAGAACCTTGGCCGCCTGGGCCAGGATTACGGCCAGCCGGGGCGTGGCGAGAAGGCCGAACTGGCTGAAGGCGACGAAGATGGGCGTGACCATCAGCGAGGACGGAAGCGCCTGCATCATCAGGATGGCGAAGAGCGAGACCTCCACCAACCGCCCGCGCAGCCGGGCCAGCGCATAGGCGCAGCCCGTACCGAACAGGATCACCACGACCGTCGTGCCGCTCGCCACCAGAAGCGAGTTCCAGATGTAGCGGCCGACATTGGTCGTCTCCAGAACCCGCAGCACGTTCCATTGCGGATCGCTGGGCCAGAAGGTCGGCGGAGAGAGGAATATTTCCGTGCCGCCTTTGAAAGCGGTGAGATACATCCAGTAGAGCGGAAAGAGGTAGAGCGCGGTGATCGTCATGCCGATCACGCAGAGGATCTTGCGTTTCACGTCTTGCCCCGCGGTTAGAACGATTGTTCGTGGCGGGTCGAGCGCGTGTAGAGCGCAGCGACGAGGATCACGAAGCTCATCATCAGCACCGCCACGGTGCCGCCGAGCGAGATTTCGTAGGTCTGGAAGGACAGCTGCCAGGACCAGTACTGCGCGACGTTGGAACTGTTGGACGGGCCGCCCTGCGTCAACGCCGCCACGAGGTCGAACTGTTGCAGCGTGAAGATCGTGCCGAGCGAGATCACCGCGCCGAGCGGCGCGCGCATCAGCGGCAGCGTGATGGAGACGAAGCGGCGGACCGGACCGGCCCCGTCGAGATCGGCGGCCTCGTAGATGTCGCGCGGGATCGCCGCGAGCCCGACCGACAGGAGAAGCATGTTGAAGGGCACGCCCAGCCAGATATTGGCGATGACTATGGCATAGAGCGCGACGGAGGGGTCGGAGAGCCAGAAGATGCGCCCGTCGATCGCCCCCACCGACTGGAGGAAGGCGTTGAGCACGCCGTAGTCGCCCGCGAAGATCCATTTCCAGATCGCGCCGACGACGAGGGCCGGCATGATCCAGCCGGCCAGAAACAGCCCGCGCATGGTGGAGGCACCGGGAAAATCCTGCGCGAAGAAAAGCGCCAGCGCGAAGCCGATCGTCAGCTGGAAGAGAACCGACAGAACCACGAAGATCGCCGTGTTGAGAAGAACGGTGCGGGCCAGCGGACGCGACAAGATGTCGGCATAGTTCATCAGTCCGACGAAGGGGCGGTCGAACGAGGCCAGCGTGAACAGGTCGACGCTCTGGAACGACATCACGACCGTGTAGATGATCGGAAAGAGCGAGAAGACCGCGAGATAGGCGAGCGCCAGTCCGACCAGGAGCCGGTCGAAGCCCGCTCCGTCCCGCAGGCTGCCGAGAAACCCGTTCATGGGCAAGCTCTCCTGTTGATAGAAGGCCTAACAAACCCGCCGCGCGGCGGATGGTCGAGGCGTTTTCGTTCGGGACGATATGTCGGCATCCTGGGTCAGGATTACCGGGGTCGGGTGCCCCGGTTTTATGTCCTGTCATATCGGCGGAAAAGCTTGAGCTGGACCTGAACTGCGCTTCTTTTGGGGAGCCAACATCCCTCGCCCATTCTCCGCCCCGCCCGTCTTGTCAGGGTTCTGAAGCGCGACGAGGGGCCGATGCGCGTCCGCAGCAGCGGCGTCAGCGGAAAGACCCTGTCGGCCGACCCGCAGGGGTCCGTCCCGCGCTTTGAGGTGAGCAGGCGACCCCGCAAGCGAGGGAGCCGCCTGCCGTCTTGCCTCAGCGGGCGAGGATCGCGTCGATCGAGGCCTGAGCGCCGTCGAGCGCCGCCTGCGGGGTGGACTGGCCGGTGAGCGAGGCCTGCACGGCGGTGTAGATCGCCTTGGAGATCTGCGGCCATTGCGGGCTCGGACCGCGCGTACGCGCGTATTTCATGCTTTCCTCGAAGACGGCGTAGATCGCCGGCTGCTTGGGGTTCGTCACCTCGACCTTGGACGCCGGCAAGTAGCCGAATTCGTTCCAGACGCGGGGCATCTGGCTGACCATGTATTCCAGGAAGCGGAAGGCCTCGGCCTGGTGGGCGCTGCCCTTCAGGATGACGTTGTCGCCCTCGCCGAGCGCGGAGGCGCGTTCCGCGCCATCCTTGGGAATGGGCAGGAGCGCGGCGCGGTAGTCGAACTTGGCGTCCTTGGCCATGCGGGGCAATTCCCAGGGGCCGGAGATCACCATGGCCGCGTTGCCGGCGTTGAACGTGGCGGTGGAATCGTATTGGCTGCGGATCAGCGTGTCGGGCGAGGCCAGCTTTTCGGCCAGCAGCTTGCCCCAGAAGTCGAGCACTTCGACGCCCGCCGGTCCGTTCACCTTGTCGAAGCTGCCGCCCGCCATCTGGAGCCAGGGCAGGAACTGGAACGTGCCCTCTTCCGAGCCGACCGCCGAGAAGGCGAGGCCGTAGACGTTCTTGGCCGGATCGCTCAGCGCCTTGGCGGCGGCGTGGAGTTCGTCCCAGGTCCGGGGTGGCTTGTCCGGGTCGAGGCCCTTGGCCTTGAACATATCGGCATTGTAGTAGAGCGCGAGCGTGTTGGCGCCGCGCGGAATGCCGTAGATCCCGTCCTTGTAGGTCGCGGCCGCGCGCGGGCCGGGATAAATGTCGTCGAGCTTCACGATCTTCGAGCCGTCGATCATGGGCTTCAGGTCGGCCAGAACGCCCTTGGAGGCCAGCAGCGCGATATCGGGGTTGTCGATATAGGTGACGTCCGGCGCGCTGCCGGTCGCCACGGCCCGCGCGAGGTCGTTCACCACGTCGGGGAACTGGACCACTTTCACGTTGATGCGGATGTCCGGGTTGGCCTTCTCGAACTCGCGGGCCATGGTCTCGTGATAGTCTTGCGGATTGACGGTCCAGACTTCGAGCGTCACGGGCTCGGCCCGCGCGGCGAGCGTCGAGACCATCAAGGCTCCAAGAGCCAAGATTGCGGACAGGCGTTTCATCGGGTTCCTCCTCTATTGACGGTTTCGGGCGGCGCGGTTGGCTCCGCGCTCACGTGTTTTGAACCTACCTCACGCACCGGCCGCAGCGCAGACCCGAGCGGCCGACACCTCGATTTTCAGTTGGGGACGACCGTGCCGCCTCGGCACTGCTTGAGATAATTCAAGCCGTGCACCTGGCCGGTCATCTCCAGCGCGTCGCAATAGACCGGGTCATGCCAGCCTTCGATGTCGATCGAGCCGGACCAGCCGGCCAAACGCAGCTCGGAGATGACGTCCGTCCAGTTCGTGTCGCCGAAGCCGGGCGTGCGCATGAAGACGGCGGGCAGCTTGCCGTAGATCCCGTGCTCGCGGATCACGTCCCAGCGGATGGTCGCATCCTTGCCGTGGACGTGGAATATCTTCGGCGCCCATTTGCGGATCTGCGGAATGGGGTCGATGAGATAGACCATCTGGTGGCAGGGCTCCCATTCGAGCCCGAGATTGTCCTCCGGAACCGCATCGAACATCAGCTCCCAAGCGTCGGGCGTGTGGGCGATGTTCCAATCGCCGCTCGCCCAGTTGCCGTCCATCGCGCAGTTCTCGAAGGCGAGACGCACGCCCCGGTCGGCGGCGCGGCGCGACAGCTCGCTCCAGATTTCGCGGAAGCGCGGCAGGCTCGCCTCGATCGGCTGGCCGCGCAGGCGGCCGGTGAAGCCGGCGATCGTCGTTGCGCCAAAGAGATGCGCGTTGTCGATCAGCGCTTCCCAGCCGCGCAGGGTGGCGACGTCGAGCTCGCCCTCCTCCAGCGGATTGCCGAACATGCCGAGCGTCGAGATGGTCACGTCCCGGTCGCCGATCGCCTCGCGGAGTTCCTCCGCCAGACGCGGCAGATCCTTGTTCATCACCTGCCAGAAAAACGGCTCGATGCTCTCGAACCCGTGCGGCAGGATACGCCGCACGGAGGCGGCGGGGTCGGGATCGTTGGCCTTGACCATCGTGCCGATGCGGATGTTGCTCATGGGTGCGGCCATCGGGCCCTCCGTCTAAACTGAAATCGCGACGCGCTGGCCGGTCTCGGCGCTTTGGATCGCGCCGTGGACCATGGCGAGCGTCTGGATGTTGGACGAGCCGTCCGTCTCCGCCGCGCGCCCATTGGCGATCGCCTCGAGAAAATCGCGCATGACGCCGGCATGACCGCCGACGCGCGCGTCCGGCCCGAGCGGCGGAACGACGAGCGACCGCGTCGTCTCGAACAGTCCGTCCCGGTGTTCGGGATCGACCACTTCGGCCTCGATCCGCTCGGCGCCGTCCCAGGTCAGCGTGCCCAGCGTTCCCACGATGCGCCATTCGGCTTCCCAAGGCGTCGCGCGGCCCCGCGCGCACCAGGAGCCCCGGTAGGAAAAGAGGGCGCCCGATTCCATGCGGAACAAGGCCGCCGCGCTGGAGCCCTGCCGATACCAGGAGGATGAAGGCTCCCATTCCTCGGCATAGACGCTGATGGCGTTTTCGCCGGTGAGAAAGCGCGCCGCGTCGAACGTGTGGACCGCCATGTCGAGCAGGAGGACATGCGCCATCTCCTCGCGGAAGCCGCCGAAGCGCGGCGCGAGGAAGAAGTCGCAATGCGTGCTCGTCACCTCGCCGATCGCCCCGCTCGCCAGAAAGTCGCGAATGCGGCGAACGGGTTCGAGATAGCGGCGATTCTGGATCACGACGTGATGGCGGCCGGCGCGGCGGGCGGCATCGACCAACGACCGGGCCTCGTCCAGCGTCTCGGCCATCGGCTTTTCCGAGAGGACATGGCAGCCGCTCTCCAGCGCCGCGCGGACGATGGCGGAGCGCGCGGAAGGAACGGCGATGTCGAAGACGATGTCGGCCCGGCTCTCGCGCACGGCCTTTGCGAAGTCGGTGAAGGCGCGCGCATCACCCAAGCCATGGCGGGCGAGGCAATCCTCCGCGCGCTTCAGGTCGAGATCGACCGCAGCGACGATTTCGAGATCAGAGCGCGCGGCAGCCGCCTCGAACCAGACATGGCTCATGGCTCCGCACCCCACGACGATGACGCGGTGCATAGTTCCTCCCTCCCTCAACGTCCGGCCCTTTCCGGGCGCGACCTCTAGGGTCCGTAAACGTTTCCGGTTCATAGAATGGGAGGGAGAGGGTCTTGTCAAGTCGTCCTCTTCCCTCACCTCCCGTGAGCCGTGTACGAGTGGACCGATGCGTATCCAAGAGCTTGCCAAGCACCTCAACATCTCGATCGGCACGGTGTCGCGGGCCCTGAACGGGAAGCCCGACGTCAACCCCGAAACCCGGAAACGGGTGATGGAGGCCGCGCGCGCGCTCGGCTATCAGCCGAACCAGTCCGGGCGTAGCCTGCGCAAGGGGAGCACCGGCATCGTGGCCTTCGTGACAGAGGTCGGACCTCAGACGTCGGACGAGAACGCCGCCTTCTTCATGATGCTGCACCAGGGCGTTCAGTCCGTGACGGCGCCGGCGGGCCTCGACTATCTCGTGCTCATGTGCCCCGACGACGGCGACCGGGCGGCGTTCATGAACCGCATCGTCGGCCGCAAGCTGGCGGACGGATTCATCCTGTCGGCCACCAAGCGCACCGATCCGCGCATCGAAATCCTGGAAACGCGGGGCATTCCCTTCGTCTCGCTCGGGCGCAGCCTGTCCGGCCGCGCCTACGACTGGATCGACCTCGACTTCCACGGACTGGCAGCCTCCTCCGTGCGGCTTCTAGCGGCCGCCGGCCACAAGCGAATCGCCATCACCGTGCCGATGGACGACGCCAATCTGGGCACGATCTATCTCGACGGCTATCGGCAGGCGCTGACTGAGAGCGGCCTGCCCTTCGATGAGCAACTGGTGATCCCCGCGCCGGTGCATGGCGGCGGCGGCCACGTCGCCGCCCAGGCGCTCATGGCTCTCGACCCGAGGCCGACGGCGATCCTGCTCGTCAACGACCTGATGGCCGAAGGCCTCTATGCGACCCTGCGCGAAGGCGGGCTGGAGCCCGGCCGAGACATCGGCGTGGTCGGCCACCGGGCCATCCAGCAGAACGCTCATTTGAAGCCCGCGCTCACCAGCTTTCGCATGTCGGTCTTCGAACTGGGTCAGGCCCTCGGCTCGCGCCTCCTCCTGCAACTGCCCGCCGTAGGCCGGCGACCCGAGACGTTCCGGGACCACCTCTGGCCCTTCGAAATGGTGGTCGGAGAAAGCCACGGGTAGAACGGCGCGTCGGGGATCGGCCGCCTTCGGCAGTGAAGCGCTTGCGCGGGGCCTCGACCTCCGCGCCTTTCCGCTGCATAGGAGAGCCATGGCCTTCCGCCCGAACATGATGCGAGTTTCCGATCGATGACCGCCACTCTTCTCTTCGACATGGACGGCACGATCGTCGAGACCGATCATCTGCACTTCCAGGCCATGAAGAGCGTGTTCCTGCCCTATGGCATCGATCTCGACTGGGAAACGTATCGAACGCGCATCATTGGCGTCGCCAATACGGCCACGGCGGCCAACTTCCTGCCGAGCCTCTCGGTCGCGGAAGGCGCCGCGGTGCTGGACGCCAAGGAGGCTGCCTACCGCGAGATGGTGACCGAGCTCGAAGCCGCGTCCGGCCTCCTGCCCCTTCTCGACTGGGCCGATAGCGAGGGCATACCCTGCGCGGTCGTGACCAACGCGCCCCGTGCCAATGCCGAGCTCGTGCTCAAGGCTCTGCATCTCACCGATCGCTTCGCCTGTCTGGTGATCGGTGACGAGCTGGCGAACGCCAAGCCGCATCCCCTTCCCTACCTGACGGCGATCGGGATCCTGGGCGGCGACCCCCAGCGCTCCGTCGCTTTCGAGGATTCGCCGGCGGGCGCCAAATCAGCCTTCGCGGCGGGCGTCGGCGTCGTCGGGCTCTTGACCTCGGTCGAGCCTGACGTGCTGCGCGCTGCTGGCGCCAGTGTGGTCGCGCGAGATTTCAACAATCAGGAAGTCCTGACATTTGTGCGGGAGCGAACGGGCACGGGTCAGACCTCGCGGCAAGACTCCGAGCTTCGCGCCTGAACCCGTAGGAGCGCTTCCCCGCCACGCGGCGTTGATGGAGGTGACGATCGCAGTCTCGGGGAGTGAAGCGGCTCGGATTTTCTGAACAGAGCGTCCGACTCGACATCTTCAGTCGGATGGTTCGCATCGCCAACGGCTGCGCGCTACAGACCGCTCGACATGAAAACGCCTTCGCCGGGGGCGGACCGGCCGAGGCGAAGGATTGAAACCGTTAGCGCGTCGCCTGGCGGGCGATTGGCGAGATGTCCGCGCGGGCGATGCGGAGATCGGCGAATTCCCGCTGCGAGAAACGGTTCAGTTCGTTGGCCGTGCGGCGATACTGGCGCCAAATGCTCAGGGAGCGAGCGCGGATCATGAGGGCTTCTTTGCCGGTCCGCACTCTCGTTGTCGTAGCCGAGGCGTTCAAGGTCTTCCGATAGCCGGCCCTAGGCTTCGATAGTATCCGGCAACACCGCACCGCCGCGATCGAGCCGATCCGAGCGCAGATCGAAAGCCGCGAGCAGGCCCTCAACGAGCCTTTGAAGGCGCTTGGCAACCGGCGGGCCCTGGAGGCGGCCTTCGACGAGATCGGCCCGTCGCCGCAGGGTCGCTCCCTTCTCCATCTCGATCTCGACGGCTTCAAGCAGGTGAACGGCCGGCTGGGGCATGGGGCGGGCAACGCGCTTCTTCAGACCATCGGCCAGCGCTTGCGGGAGACAGTGGGGCCGGGGGCACGATCTGCCGCTCGGCTTAGACGAGTTTCTGGTTCTCGTGCGGCACGCCGACTTTGACGAGGTCAGAAACCTCGGCACCCGGATCATCTTCGCGCTTTCTAAGCCCGTCGAGATCGACACGGGCATCCTGGCGTGCGTCGGCGTCAGCGTGGGCGGAGCGCTCGATCGCGACGGGACAGCCCTTCTGAGCGATCTGATGAGGTAATCGAAGCGGGCCTTCTACGTGGTCAAGACCTCCGGCAAAGGAGCGTCCTCGTCTGGCGGGGGACCGATCCCACATAAAGCAGCAACGCGGCCTGAGGTCGGATCGACCGTCGCCGAAAGATGGCGTCGATCAAGGTCCGGCGGCTCCGCTCGGCTGTCCGGGTCGAAGCCGTGGGTCGTGAGACTTGCCTTCTTGCCCGACATGCTCCCAACGTGTCTCAAGAGTTTGAGGACGGACACGACATGGCAAGGCTGCGCAGCGGTTCACGGATAGCAGGCGGCCCGATGGGCTTTTTGGTGTCGATCGACACCAAGATCGCCGGCGACATCACGCTGCCGCCGGATCGGTATCTCGGAACGGTCGCCTGGAAGGAAACCGCGACCCGCACGGGCTTCGAGCGATCCAAGAAGCGCTACAAGATCGAACTCGCGGCGGAAGACGTGCTGCGCTGGGGCGGCGCTCCCGTGACGGGCGGCCCCTCTTGCCTCATCGACATAACCGCCGAGGTGGCCGCGGGCGAAATCCAGACGCTGTGACGGCCGGAGGACTTGGTAGGAGAGGCCGCTTGGAATCTGCGATTGATCTCCAAACGAGCTTTTTTCCAAGCGACGTGTCTTCTGGCTGATCTCGATGCAGCCGGGCTCGGCCACGCCGCTTATGGCGCTCTCCAATGGCCGCTAATGGCCACCATGCCGAGCAGTTTCAGCGTGTTGCCGAAATAGTCCTCGTCGGCGAGGTCCGTCTCGACCGTATCGGACCAGATCGCGTCGAGCCAGGCCTGATCGCCCGGCTCGAGCATGGCGGCGACGCCGAGCATCGGCACGAAGGCCATCGAATTCGTCCCGTGCCCGGAATAGGGCGACCCGTCGAGCTTGTAGGTATCGGCAAAAGCGCTCGGCTTGCCTCTTGTGGCCGAACGCGCCCAGGCCGTCAGCGGCGCTAGGGCGGCCTTGGCGCGGGGCTCGGCGTAGAGCAGGTGGTCCAGCGCGATGCGCCAGGGATAGCGGCCCGAGTTCCAGGCGTAGTCGCCGTCGTTATCGCCCTCCAGAAAACCTGACGGCGCGGGCTTGGGGCGGCTCGGCATGTCCACGATGAAGTCCGGCATCAGCCCTGTATGCGGCGCGTAGCGCGCACCGACCGTTCGGATCGTGTCGTAGATCCGGTCGCGGATGCGCAGCCAGCGACGCTCGCCGGTGGCATTGGCAAAGGCCTTGAAGTGCGAGACCATGAAGTCCGAGGCGCGGGTCGTGGCCGAATAGACACCGCCCTCCCCCGTCTTGGCCCAGTCGCCGATCAGGAGCACGTCGCCCTCGACCTCGTGAGCCAGAATGGCGGCCAGCACCTTGCGCGCCTCCGCCCCATAGTCGAACGCCCCGCCGCGCCCCCATTTCTTCTCCGCCAGAAGCAGGGCATAGGCGATGTCGAGATCGCCATCGGTGGCCGAATTGCCGCCGCCCACTTTCGACGCGTCGGAGCAGTCGGAAATCTGGTTCCAGGCCATCAGCCCCGGGTCGGAGGTCGCGGGATGATCGTGGAAATATCGCACCATGCCGTCGAAAACGGCTCTCGCCTCTGGGTCCACGTCGGCCATCATGACCGTCAGGAGCATGCCGTAGCCATGCGCTTCCGAGACGGTGAGCGTGCCCGCCTGCGTCCCGCCGCCGACACGTTTGCCATCGGCGTCGACCTTAACGAGATAACGCCCCTCGCCGCAGGCCAGCACAACATAGAGGTTCTTCCACGCCCGGTAGAAGTCGCGAAGCGCCTCGTCCCGGTCGCTGGCCGAGGGGAAGATCGCCGCGCCGCGATAGGGCGCGGCAGCGGCCGAAAGAGGGGCCGAGGCAACGAGGCCGACGGCCAGCGCCCAAGCGATCGTGATGGGAGTGCGGACCATGTCACCCTCAGCCTGCCTGCGCCAATCAGAGCACAATGGCCCGCCCTTTCAGAAAGGGCGACCCGCATTTCACCCTCTCGACGGTTGGGCCGCCTCGACGTATGGTCGGCAAAGGGTCATTTTCCGGGGCTAGCGCGGCCGCCGGACTAAAGCGGGCACTTGCATCGACTGGAGCACTCGATGTCCCTGCTGCGCCTCGATCATGTTCAACTGGCGATGCCAGCGGGCGGAGAGGATCGGGCCGTCGCCTTCTACACTGATACGCTCGGCATCCCTCAGGTTCCGAAGCCCGCGCATCTGGCGGCAAGGGGCGGATGCTGGTTCGAGAAAGACGATCTCAAAATCCACCTGGGCGTCGAGACGCCGTTTCACCCCGCACGAAAAGCCCACCCGGCCTTTCTCGTTTCTGATCTGGCGGCGCTTTGCGCGCGACTCGAAGCGAGGGGCTACCGCGTCGTTGAGGACCAACCCTTGGATGGCTACGAACGCCTTTACGTCGATGATCCGTTCGCAAACCGGATCGAACTAATGGAGAAGCGCACCGCGTAGGCGCAATCGACCCGTCCCAATCGTCGGGAATCAGTGGGCAAGGTTCGATGACGAACACCTTGCCTTCCTCGGCAATTGACATGGCACTATACGATCCATAAACGTTTCATATATCACCAAAGGAGTCGGTATGGGCCTCGTAAAAATCGATGACGAACTGCATGAGCAGGTCAGGCGCGCCAGCACCGTGATGTGCCGTTCCATCAATGCGCAGGCCGAGTTCTGGATGAAGATCGGGATGCTGGCGCAAGCCAATCCCACTTTGGCCTTCAACGACATCGTCAAGGCGCAGCTCGATGCGGCGGATGTGCGCCTCGCGCCCGCTGCGGCGGCCTGACGGTTTCATGGACAGCGGATCATCAGGCAAAGCGATCGTGAGCTTTCAGGACGAGACCGCGGCCTTCTTCGCCAACTATGTCGATGCGTTCGCCCGCCGCGACGCCGATGCGTTGAGCGAGCTTTGGGAGCCGGTGGGACTGTTCCCGTCGCCG